>JAFXKT010000002.1 GCA_017531585.1 Candidatus Saccharimonadota bacterium
CGCACGAATGGAGTAATCATGTGGGCACTGTCTCGGCGAAGGCCTCGGTGAACGTGCATTGGCGGTAAAGATGCCGTCTGATCATGCCAGGACGAGAAGACCCCATGGAGCTTTACTACAACTTTGCATTGATTGTTGGGACATTTTGTGTAGCATAGGTGGAAGGCTTTGAAGCAGATACGCCAGTATTTGTGGAGCCAAAGGTGAAATACCACCCTGAGTGTTTTAGCAGTCTTACTTTTGACATTAACTGCCAAGAGGACCGTGCATGGCGGGTAGTTTAACTGGGGCGGTTGCCTCCTAAAGAGTAGCGGAGGCGTTCAAAGGTTGGCTAACTACGGATGGAAATCGTAGTGATAGTGTATGCGCAAAAGCCAGCTTGACTGTGAGGGCTACAACCCAATCAGACACGAAAGTGGGAGCAAATGACCCGCTGTATTGATCTTCGGATCTATTTATGTGGGAAAGACAGCGCACACGGATAAAAGTTACCCTGGGGATAACAGGCTGATCGCGTCCAATAGTTCACATAGACGACGCGGTTTGGCACCTCGATGTCGGCTCATCACATCCTGGAGGGGGAGCACCTTCCAAGGGTCCGGCTGTTCGCCGGTTAAAGTGGTACGCGAGCTGGGTTCAGAACGTCGTGAGACAGTTCGGTTTATATCCGGCATGATCGTTAGGAATTTTGAGGAGATTTGTCTCTAGTACGAGAGGACCGAGATGAACGAACCTCTAGTGTATCGGTTGTGGCCACCTGCTGCATTGCCGAGTAGCTATGTTCGGGTAAGATAAGCGCTGAAAGCATATTAAGCGCGAAACTGACTCCAAGATAAGAATTCCCTATGACCTCCCAGAAAGATGATCTGGTTGATAGGCGCAAGGTGGAAGCATGGCAACATGTGGAGCCGAAGCGTACTAATCGAGGCATCGCCTTTTTATGATCTACTTATTGAAATTGTCTTGTATGATTTCGATAAGTAGTGTAGACTTAACTAGTAATTGGTGTTCAACACCAAAGCCAATTTAATTTCAATTAACTACTTGCAATATTAGTTAATTATTGTTAATATTTCGATAGCATCTACATCGAAGTTAGATTCTAAAATAGCCGCATCGTGTTTAGTGGCGCCCTTAGAGTCTAACTTCGGTGTCCATAGCGCCAGGGAAATACCTGTTCTCATTCCGAACACAGAAGTCAAGCCTGGTTGCGGCGATTATACTGCTCTGCGGGAAACTAGCAAGATGCCGAATTATACAAATAGGCCACCTGAACGGGTGGCCTTTTGTCTGCCCAAATGAAATTTGGAGCAGATCAAAAGCCACGCGAATCAGGTGGAGAAAACTCCGTTTTCTGATTGCGTAGCAATCGCCTATTTGTATAACGCCCAGGCTCTCCAGACCTGGGCGCATTATACACCTTCGCGCTAGCGAGGGGTGATAACAGCCAGGCTCCTTAGACCTGGCTGCATTATACTACTCTAGCTGCCACCTATTTAAGGTGACTTATTTTATCTCTTTCTAATCTTGCCTATAGTCAATACTCTAGCAATCCCCCAAGCTCCCAGCAGAATCCCTATAGACCAGGCTATTGATGCCCAGATCGGCTGCTCGTATACAAATAGAAACGGATAAGGTCCATGCCAAACGCGAAGGACATTGAGTGTTATTGCGACCGCCGCATAGGCTAGGGTAAAGCTAAGTGCACGCATCGCATCTTTCTTAGAGAAGATCTTTGGCGCAAAGACGAGAAAGCTTATTATTGCGAGAATCGGGCAAAGTGTATGAGTATATAACATTGATCCTGCCGTAAGGACGTGCAATAGATCTCCAACCATCCAAGATAATACAAATACTACAACTAGGAATGTAACGGTCGTGGCGCTTACGGCTGCATGAAATAGATTCCAAATGACCTTAGGAATCGCGAGCTTCTTATTCTTTAATGCACGAATACCGAATATAAGATTAATGGCCGATACGAGGAATAAGAAGATATTGCTAAGCTCTGTATAGTAAACTAGAGCGGTTGCGCCAATCTGTGAAAAAGAGATAACAAGGCCAATTGCTTCAAGTATAGCTATAACTAAATTGCAAATTAGGAATGCAAATAATTTCTTTCTGCTCATGTTTAAATTATATCGGTAAAAGCTAGAAAACAAAAATACCAGCACTTTGGCTGGTATTTTTAGGTTAGCTCAAATTATTGGTTATCTACGCAGTTTAATGCGCCGCCTTCAAGCTGCATAACCATAGCGAAGAATTTGTTGCCAGATGCTTGCTTGATCGTGCCTTCTTTTTCGGTGCAGTGATGGGCAGGATAGACGGCAATTACATTGTAGCCTGCCGTTTCCTTTTTGTAAGCGGTTCTATTAAATACGGAGGACATATCAGCTTCGCCATCGGAATTATAAGAACCAGGAAGAACTGCCTTAAGGAAAGCGTAATCGGTACCATCTGGATCTTGGAATTGTTCAGCGTCGCCACCTGCAATGATATATTTCTTGACCCATTCTGTGTCTTTTGTATCGTATACTGCTGGACCACCAGTAGACTCGCTACCAGAAAATGGTAGCTTGTAGTTGTTATTTGCCTGATAATCGTTGATTGCCGATACGAAGCGGGTCATGTCGGAACGGCGGCGAGTATTTCTCTGGCTGCGCTGCAATGCTGGCAATGCGATGAATACCATCAAGAAGATAAGACCTGCGATAGCAAGGACCAAGACGACCTCGATAATTGTGAAGCCTTTTTTACTGTTTTTATTTGTCATAGCTTTATATAACTCCTTTTAAAAGCTTATGTTTATCTATATTAATATTAACATAAGCAAGAATTATGTAAAGGGTTTCTATCTAGTAGTCTCAGCTTTCTCGCGAACGTGGTTTCTATGGATATCGCGAATAAGCTCCCAGAGCTTGCCAACGGCGTGCGTAATAAGGAATAGGACTCCTGGGCAGGAAACAATCAGGATGGACGTCATGATCCAGCCAGCAAGGCTTAGGTGCTCGATACTAAATAGAGTTGGCAAGAATGCTGTGCAGAGAATCAAACAAATCAAACAGCCAAAGATAATGAAAGATTTGTATGGGTTGAGTGGCTTAATAATCGAATAGATGTAGGCAAAGCCGACGGCTGCGACGACTAGGGTTGCGCTTGTAGAGATATCTTCGCCGCTGAGGCCTAAGATGCTGCCAATAACCAAAGTTGAAGCAATCATGAAGACATCGGTTAAGCCACCAGGAACGGCTTTTCTTAGGATGTTTTCGACAAAGTTACCACGAATCAAATCACTGTTTGGTGCCTGAGATAGTAGGAAAGCTGGAATACCAATCGTGAAGGTACTAATAAGTGAAATCTGGCTTGGGACTAGCGGATATTTAACAGAGAAGCATATCGCAAGAATCGAGGTTAGGAGCGAGAATACGTTCTTTACCAAGAACAAACTACCAGAACGCTCGAGGTTGTTTACGACACGGCGACCTTCCATTACGACCTCTGGCATGCGTGAGAAATCCGACTCTAGCAAAACTACCTGCGCAGCCTGAGCGGCAGCATCGCTACCGGATGCCATGGCGACAGAACAGTCTGCATCGCGGAGCGCCAAAACATCGTTTACGCCATCACCTGTCATAGCTACGGTAAACTTCTGTTTCTGTAGGCTCTTTACGAACTTGCGTTTCTGATCTGGCGTAACGCGGCCAAACACGACATATTCTTGCATGGCAGCGTCAATAGCCTCATCTGTAGTTAAAGTAGAGGCATCGATGTAATGTTCGGCGCCGTCAATTCCGGCTTTCTTCGCGATTTCGGAAACGGTAATCGGGTTATCGCCAGAAATAACCTTAATATTAACGCCTTGCTCTTTGAAGAACTTAAAGGTCTCTACGGCGTTCTCGCGGATAGGGTTAATAAGCAGGACTAGGCCAATCGGGTGGAACTCCTTTGTTAAAGCCTTGCCGTTCAGAGTTCCATCATACTTACCAAAAATCAAAACACGCTCACCCTTACGGCTGTGCTTCTCGATCTTGCCCTTATATTTATCGTAATTATCTTTAAGGATAAACTCTGGTGCGCCAATTACATAAGCGCCGTCTTCGAAGCTGACGCCACTGTATTTAAACTCGGAAGAAAAGGCCTGAACGCTCTTGGCTTTGCGACCGGTTGGTAAGTTAAAGAAGCTCTTGAGTGCTGTCATAGTGATATTATCGGAATCTTGTGCATAGGCAAAATCACTGAGGAGCTCCTTCATGTCGTTAGCTTTGAAATGCTCGGTATCAAGCACTTCGATATCGGAAACTTCCATATCGTTGCTCGTAATCGTACCAGTCTTATCGACGCAAAGGACATTTACGCGTGCAAGCGTCTCGATACTCTTCATGTCGTGAAGAAGGACTTTCTTTTTGCCGAGCCTCATGGCGCTAAGAGCCAAAGCTACACTAGCGAGAAGGAAGAGCCCTTCTGGAATCATGCCAATAATCGCCGCAATAACAGAACGCACACTTTCGAAACTGCTGAGCTGCTTTACAAAATAGCTCTGCGTAAAGAGAATGATTGCAATTGGAATAATCGCAATGCCTGCAATACGGACAATCTTGTTAAGTGAGCGAATGATTTCGGACTGCTCGCGCTTGTTTGTATGCTTTGCCTGCAAAGTAAGCTGGTTAATATAGCTTTCTGCGCCAACCTTTGTAAGTTTTGCAAAACATTTACCAGACACAATAAAGCTTCCAGACATGAGCTCGGAATCAATGGTCTTGTTAATTTCGTCGGATTCACCAGTAAGCAAAGCTTCATTAACGGAAACGTTGCCATCAACAACAACGGCATCGGCCACGATCTGGTCGCCAGCCTTGAACATGACAATATCGTCTTTGACTAGCGTTTCAGCATCGACGCGGAGGAGTTTCTTATCGCGAACGACCCTGGCTGTCGGGGCATTCATAATCATAAGATGATCGAGCACGATCTTGGCGCGGATTTCCTGGAAGATACCGATGAAAGTGTTTGCTAAGATGATCGGCAAGAATGTCAAATCCCTGTATGAGCCTACAGAAATAAGCACCAAGGCAATAATAATAAATACAAAGTTAAAATATGTAAAAACGTTGCTCGCGACAATCTGCGGAACGGTCTTTGAAGGCGGTTGAACGGCTTTGTTTACGAGTCCAGCGCGAACACGTTCGCGGATCTCTTTCGGAGTAAGACCCGAAAAAGGAATTATATTCTCAGGATTACTGTTTTGTTTATTTTTGTCCATTTATACTCTTAGTTTACCTTATTTTAAGCATAAAAGATAGACGCTGCGAACGAGCGAGAATTGACAGAGTCGTATATAATATACTTATGCTTAAGTCTTTTTATGACGCAGAAATAGAAGAGATTTTTGAGTCGCTAAAGACATCCAAAAAGGGTTTAAGTTCGAAAGAGGCAGATGAGCGCCTAAAGAAATATGGCCGCAATGTCCTTCCGAGGAAGAAAAAAGACAGCATTATTAAGATTTTCTTCCGTGAATTCTTGGACCCATTGGTTTTGTTGCTTTTCGTTGCGATTATCGCCTCGCTTGTTGCGGGCGAAATTATCGATGCTTTCGTAATCCTCGGCATTATCTTGGTTGATGCAATTCTGGGCGTTTATCAGGAAAACCGCGCCAACAAAACCGCCGAAGCACTAGAAAAGCTGATTCGGGTTAATACGAACACGCTCCGAAATAATAGCGTCCTGCCGCTTGATGCAGAATTATTAGTGCCTGGCGATATTGTAATGCTAGAATCTGGTGATAAAATCCCTGCGGATCTTCGCCTTATCGAAGTGCATAATTTCTCGGTAGATGAATCTATTTTGACCGGCGAAAGCCTCGCGGTCGTAAAAGACCCAGCGGTTCTGGAAGAAAATATCGAATCTCTGTCAGATAGAATTAATCTGGCTTATTCTGGTACGACTGTTGTAAGTGGTAGGGCGACGGCGGTCGTTATAAAAACTGGTCTTGAGACTGAGCTTGGTAAAATTGCAGATAGCTTTAATAATGCTATTGACGAGAAAACTCCGCTATCCTTGAGAGTTAACAAGCTGTCGAAACAGATTACTATTATGGTGCTTGTCGTGGCCATTATTACGGCTGCGCTCCTGATTTACAAACGAGTTCCGTATACCGAGATTCTGATTACGGTTATTGCCTTTGCGGTCTCTGCGATGCCAGAAGGCTTACCGCTCGCGCTCACGATGGCGCTCACGATTGCTTCGAACCGCATGGCAAAGCAAAATGTCATTGTGCGAAAACTTAAAGCCGCTGAATCTCTCGGTAGCTGCACAGTGATTGCTTCGGATAAAACTGGCACGCTTACTATGAATCAGCAGACTGCCAAAAAGATTGTCCTACCAAACGGCAAGCAGTATGAAGTGACTGGCTCTGGCTATGATTTGAACGGCGAAGTGAAGGGCGAATCAATGAAGTATGCCGAAGAGATTGGTCTGCTTGGCGTTCTAAATAATGAGGCAGTCATCAATAAAAACGAGCTTTCTGGCGACTCGATCGATCTTGCTTTCTTGGTACTAGGCGAAAAGTTAGGAGTCAAAAAAGACGATATCGAGATAATCGAAAACATTCCGTACGAATCCGAGAATAAGTATTCTGCAGTATTCTATGAGCAGGACGGCAAACGTTATTGTACAGTTAAGGGCTCGCCAGAGGTTGTTGCGAGCTTCTGCACGAAGGTGGATTTTCTCAAAAAGAAGGATACTGAGAAGCTTTTGACGCAAAATAACGAGCTTGCCAGTGATGGTTATCGTGTGATTGCGCTCGCGAAGGGTGAAGTCGAGAAGAAGAGTAGGTATAGTACAAAAGACATCAAAAATCTCTCCTTTATGGGTATGGTTGCCTTTATTGATCCGGTCCGCGAAGAGGCTACGGCTTCTATTGCTGCTTGTAAGAAGGCTGGCATTAAAGTCCTCATGATTACGGGCGATCATCCGCTTACGGCTCTCTCGATTGCGAAAGATTTGAAGCTCGTAAAATCCGAAGACAAAATCGCGACGAGTTCTGATGTTGAAGTAGCGCTTGGTGAAGGTGAGCATTATTTTGACGACTTCGTAAAAGAGAAAACGGTCTTTGCGCGCGTTACGCCACTTCAAAAGCTCGCGATTATCGAATCTTTGAAGAGGCAGGGCGAGTTTGTGGCTGTGACGGGCGATGGTGTAAATGATGCTCCAGCTCTCAAGAGCGCTAATATTGGCGTCGCGATGGGTAGTGGAACGGATATCGCACACGATGCTTCGGACATGATTATCAAGGGCGATAATTTTAAATCCATCGTTTCGGGTATCAAAGAGGGCAGGATTGCCTACGCAAATATTCGCAAGATTATGTTCTTCTTGTTGTCTTGTGGTATGTCTGAGGCGGTTTTCTTCTGTGCCTCGATCTTTATGAATCTGCCTATGCCACTCACGGCCGTACAGTTCCTCTGGTTAAATATCGTAACCGATGGCTTACAAGATTTGGCTTTGTCTTTTGAGCGTGGCGAAAAAGACGTTTTGAACGAAAAACCGCGCAGTCCAAAAGAGTCTATCTTTGATAAAAGTCTAGTCCTAAGAATTGCGGGCGGAACGGTATTCATGAGTATGATTGCGCTAGTTGCTTGGATTCTTCTCTTGAACTTCTTTAACTTTAGCCCATTTGTGGCACGCGGATATATTATGTGTCTGATCGTATTTATGCAGAACATTCACGTCTTAAACTGTCGCAGCGAAAAAGCTTCATTCTATGCTGTATCTTTACTCAAGAGTCCATTTGTTTTATTTGCGATTCTAGGGAATATTGCCTTGCAGTTTGTCGTGATGGAGTTCGCGCCTTTGTCTAAGCTGCTTGATGCCAGCTCGATCCCGCTCAGTCATATAGTCTATTTGTTTATTACGGCGCTCCTTATCTTACCGATGATGGAGCTTGTAAAGCAATTACTAAATAAAATTGAGCATAAAAAATAGAGGGCCGGAGCCCTCTGTTTTTAAAAAAAATGTGCGCGGAGTTAGGCCTTTGCGGGGGCCTTTTTCTTTGGAGCAGGTTTGCTTGAGCTAGGCTTCTTGCTGCCGGAGCTTGTCTTGCTACTGGAACCAGAGCTAGGTTTCTTGCTACTAGAGCTAGAACTCGATTTCTTGCTGCTAGGGCTAGACGTCTTCTTGCTGCTGGAGCTAGATGATGACTTGCTGTTAGAGCTAGATTTCGCTTTGGAACTAGAGCTTGACTTGCTTGCGGTGGCGGATTTTGCCTTGCTGCTTGAGCTTGAGCTGGATTTCTTGCTGGACTTGGTGTGCCTGTCGCCAAAGAAATCCTTTGCGGACTTCTTCTTGTTGTTCTCTTCGTCGATATCGTCGTCCTCCTGGTTGGAGAATGCGTTAGCAATGAAGGGCCAGACCCAGTTGAGAATCCAGTTGATTGCCCAGAGAACGGCGCAGATCCACATCAGCTTGTTGCCGAAGCTAGACAGGAAGTTGAACTTTCTGTCGAGCGGCATTGTAGCCGGCGTGAGCAGACCAAGGAACCAGCAGCCAATCCACAGGCCAGCCCCGACGAGTGTCAGTACTGTCCACAGATAGAACCACTTGCCACCAATGGAATCGTAGTCCACGGTGAACCAACTGAGAAAGTCAGTGGTTCGCGGGTGCTTGTTCGCCCACTTGTGATGTTTGTTGAAGAACTTCTGCCAATTTGGAATGGCGAAAGACTCATCAAATGCCACACCCTTAGAATAAGGGAAACGGCTAACCAGGCGAACGTTTCTGTCGTTCTTGCTCTTGTTTGTGCTCTTGTTGTCTTTACTCATGATTAACACCTCCGAAAATAATTTAATGTGCTAAGTAAGACATATATATTATAGCACAAAATGCCAAAATAGTCAATAAGCGTAAGCTGTTACAATGGTTTATAATGTAAAGAAAAACGGAGGTGTGATGGCAGAAATTAAGTGCCCGAAGTGCGGAACGACCTTCAAGGTTGATGATGCGAGTTATGCAGATATTTTGAGTCAAGTACGTGGCGCGGAGTTCGAAAAAGAGCTCCATAACAGACTAGAAGAAGGTGCAAGGCAGGCCGAGGCAGATAAGCGCCTGGCTTTGGCAGAGCAAAAGACTGAAACAGAGCGAAAAATTGCTCAAAATAATGAGCAGCTGCAAAAGAGTCTGAGCGAAAAAGACAAGGAACTAAGTGAGCTACGTGAAAAGTTCAATACCGAACTTAGCGAGCTAAAATCTAAGCTTAGTCAGTCTGAGACTGAAAAGAAACTTGCGGTCAGCGAGGCAACAATGCCAATCCAGCGCGAGCTAGATAACTTGAAGTCTAAAATAACAGCCCAGGAAGACAAAGCAAAACAGGATCAAGAAACTATCAAGATGCAGGCCAAGCTACGCGAAGCCTCGCTTGTTTCTAAGTATGATAACGAAATCAAGTTCAAGGACGAAGAAATTGCTCGCCTCAAAGACATGAAAGTTAAGCTCAGTACAAAGATGGTTGGCGAGACTCTCGAGCAGCATTGCCAGACGGAGTTTAATCGCCTGCGTGCAACCGCCTTCAAGAATGCCTATTTCGAAAAAGACAACGATGCTCGCACGGGTAGTAAGGGTGATTATATCTATCGCGAAAACGATGAGGCGGGCAATGAGATTATTTCAATCATGTTCGAAATGAAGAATGAGAACGAGACTACTGCTACGAAGCATAAGAATGAGGACTTCTTTAAAGAGCTAGATAAAGACCGCAAAGAAAAGAAGTGCGAGTATGCTGTGCTTGTAACGATGCTCGAAGCTGACAGTGAACTATATAATACCGGCATTGTTGATGTTTCGTATAAATTCGACAAGATGTATGTGATTCGTCCGCAATTCTTTATTCCTATGATTACCTTGCTTCGAAACGCCGCCTTGAATGCTCAAGCATATAAAGCTGAATTAGCGCTCGTAAAGAGTCAGAATATCGACATCTCGCACTTCGAAGAAAACATGGAAGCCTTCAAAGCTGGCTTTGCGAGAAACTATGAGCTCGCTAGCCGCAAGTTTAAAGACGCAATTGACGGCATAGATAAAACCATTGCGCAGCTTCAGAAAACCAAGGACGCTTTGCTTTCGAGCGAGAATAATCTTCGCCTCGCAAACAACAAAGCAAGCGAGCTAACCATCAAAAAACTTACTCGTGGCAACCCAACCATGGCGGCCAAGTTTGCTGAATTAAAGAGCGAGGAGTAGAACCGTTCTGCTTGTGCTTTTTCGTTAATTAAAGTAAAATAAAGCCAATGGAATACGACAAAGAGGGTGGAGCACGATCTATATTTAGTTCATTCTTTTTGCTCGCGATTATTATCTTTCTCGTAATCTTTGGCCGCGAAGTTACGAAGTGGCTAAATGGCAACTTAGAGCTTATTGAGAATACCCAGAAAACTGCCGAAGAAATCGACGAAAGTGGCAATAGGAGCTATTAAAAAATATCCGCTTATTTCAAGCGGATATTTTTTTATGGTTTAGGATAGATTAATCTTCGCCGTCGTTGCCGTCTGCGCCGGAATCGTCGACGGAAGCTTCGTCGCTTTCTTCGAGAGCAGAGAGGAGGGAATCCTCGACGTTAGCACGCTTCTTCTTTTCTGGTGCTTTTGCAAGCTCGATGTTTAGATCGTAGCCAGTAAGCTGAGAAGCAAGGCGGACGTTCTGGCCGGAGCGACCAATTGCGATTGACTGCTGTTCTTTGTCTACATAAACAGTAGCTTCCTTGCCATTGATTTCAACCTTCTGGATTTCTGCTGGGCTTAGAGCTTCGCGAATGTATTCGGAAGCGTTGTCGCTCCAGTTGATAATATCGATCTTTTCGCGATCACCGATTTCGTTCATGACAGCCTGGACACGAACGCCACGACCACCAACGAAGGTGCCAACTGGGTCGATGCCTGGAACGGTTGCGCAAACTGCAATCTTGGTGCGACGACCAGCTTCGCGGGTGATACCACGAATTTCGACGGTACCGTTTTCGACTTCAGGAACTTCCTGGCGGAAGAGGTATTCGATGAACTCTGCAGAACCGCGGCTAAGAATCAAAGAAGCACCACGTTCGTTGCGCTCGATGGACTTTAAGAAGACCTTGATGCGTGCGCCTGGAGTGTAGCGTTCGCCCATAATCTGTTCGGAGCGAGGCATGATACCAGTAGCCTTGCCAAGATCAATGCGGACAACCTTAGGATCTACGCGTGCAATAATACCGGTCATAACGGTACCGATCTTGTCTTCGAACATTTCTAGAACTGCATCGCGTTCTGCATCGCGAAGGCGCTGAATAACGACCTGCTTTGCAGTCTGGGAAGCGACACGACCAAATTCTTCAACGTCATGTTCTTCTTCTACGGTGTCGCCGATTTCTTTACCCTTAGCCTCGGACTGTGGGATTTCGGTTGCTGGGTTGTAGCCAACGCCATCCTCGATAACTTCGCGGATAACGAATACTTTGCTACGGCCAGTGTTCATGTCTAGCTCGCAGCGGACATTCATGTCTTTGTCGCCATTATCACGGCGCCATGCAGCGGCGATAGCTTGTTCGATGATCTCGATGATAGTCTCGCGTGGAAGGTTCTTTTCTTCTGCGATGATATCAACCATCGCAATCATTTGCTTGATATCTAATTCCATTATTTTTCCTTTCTTTGCTCGTGTGAGCGGTTAGTTAAACTAAGCGGAAACTTAGCATAAAAACACCGCCTCTTTTCGAGCCGGTCATAATCTGTATGCTTTTATTATATATGCCTAAGAAACAGTTGTCAATAACCTATATATTCTTAAGCGAATTTTTGTGCAAGATGCTTGTGCTTCATATTTTTGACGTGCTAAAATAGTAAGTACAAACGGTCAAAATAAAAATAAAAAAGGACAAAAATGAAGAAAAAAGCTCTATTTTTGGCAGCAGGCGTAGCCGCTGTCTCTGCTAGTGCTTTAGCAAATGGTTCAGTTTTTGCTGCTCAGTAAACAATTATTCTTGAAACCGAAGATGCTATTAAAATCGCGCAAGCAATCGACGGTCATTCAAATGTAACTAATATTAGTTATACTGAAAGTGCTGCTCATCCGAACGAAGGAGAACCGGCGATAATTATCGGCGATGATACGCTTCCGAGCGCATTGATCTTCGATTGTTCTGGTGGTAATCCTTTGGAAGATGTAACGGACTTTAGTATTTTGCAGCACAGCGCCTTTAGCGGTTTTGAGAGTATTACTCTTTGTGGCGAAGATGACGATGCGCCTATCGATTACGGCACACTCCCAAATACGCTGACTTCTCTAACTGTTGGTGACCCTACGGCAACATATGATCGCAAATATGATGCTGATGCGAGCCGCCCGAAGAATATCAATCAACTGACAAACCTAAATAGTGTAAAACTTAACAGTGTCCAAGTTGGTAGTCTTGATGGCTTCAAGAATATGACTAACCTTGTAACTCTCGAAGTTCGTTATGGTGGCCTTGATAATATTTCGGCACTAAAAGATTTAACTCATCTGTCCAGCTTAAACCTTGAAGGTAATAATATCGAAAATATCGATGTCTTGGTTAGTGCATGTATGACTTGGGGTGACTGTGATGCCAGTAACTGGGAAGAAACGTATCAACGGCAGGTCTTTATTAATGCTATCAAAGACAACCTAACGGTCATTGAAACTCCGACTAAAACCGCTGGTCTTCCAGAGTGGTTTACGGCCCTTTATGATAAATTCTATGGCCCGGAAGATGCTTATAAGCAGTATATTGAAGTCGAAGGCTTGGAATTAAGTGATGATTATGGGTCTATCACTGTTACGGCTGCAGACGGTATAGGTTGGATCAATATCAAGGATCCGGGCTACACAAACAAGGTTAAATATACTATTGCCTTTGTTAGCTCAGAAGAAAAGGAAGAAGAATCGGAGGAATCCGAAAAAGAAACTAAGAACCCAGAAACTGGCGACCATTCAATTATGGGCTGGGCATTCGGAATTGCTGCTGCAATCTTCGCAGGTGCAGGTGTTGCAATTCATAGCCGCCGCTAAAAGCGATAAATAAAACAAAAGAAGCTCCAAATGGGGCTTCTTTTTGCTCGACAAAATCCTCACACTTTGCTACAATAGTAGTAGCAATTAATACTCTTAACGCAACACTTCCCACTCTTCTGTTCCTGAAGAGACTTATTTTGAGTGCGAAGTGGTTATGAATTTAAAAGGAGATTATGGAGAATAAAAAACAGGCCGAGGAGGCTCGTCGCGCAAGGCTCTTAAAGATGCGTGCGGAGCGTCTTCCGGATATAAAGAAACAATTTGAGGAAAACCAAAAGCGCAACTTTAACGCTAATTTTGCGCCTGGCGGAAAAGATGAAGCTCTTGTAAAGAAGAGTAGTGCCAAGAAGACTGCGAAAGCCACAAATAGTAAAGCTGGCGCCACTAAGTCTGCAAAGGCTGCTAAGACCAGCAAGGCTGGCAAAGCTACAAAAGATGCCAAAGCCAGCAAGAATACCAAGTTAACTCCAGCACAGGCTCGCAATGTTGCGCTTGGTGTTTCGACTCGCAAGGGTGAAATGGTTCATCATCAGCGCATGCTTAGCCAGGATGTTAACATGCAGGCTACGCAGCATATTATTGGTATCCCAGTAAACAAATCTCGCTACAACGGCTATAAGGGGCAACAAGTCACGATGAGCCAGATTCGTGCTGCTCGTCCAGACAAAGACGCTGTTCGTATTATTCCTATTGGTGGTCTTGGCGAATTTGGTATCGGTAAGAACATGACTGCCTTTGAATATCAGGGCGAAATCGTCCTTATTGATATGGGTACGCTTTTTGCCGACGCGGACTATCCTGGCGTTAACTACATGGTTCCAGATTGTAAGTGGCTTGATGATAACCGCGACAAGGTGAAGGCGATTCTCTTTACTCATGCCCACCTTGATCATATTGGTGCCTGTAAGCATCTTTTGCCATATTTTGGCCCAATGGTTCCTGTTTATGGTACGGCCTTTACAATTGGCATGATTAAGAAGCAGATGTCTGAAGTTCCTGATGTTCCAGAAATGAACTACCAGGTTGTCGAGCCATTGAAGCACGATATTATCAAGGTTTCTCAGCACTTTAGCGTTGAGTTTGTCCATATGCTTCACTCGATTCCTGGCAATACTTCGATTGTTCTTCGCACGCCAAACGGCGCAATCTTGGTCTCTGGCGACTGGCGTTTCGAAACCCATCCAATGGATACTCCTGCAGATTACGACCGTCTAATCGAGATTAGCGAAAAAGAAGGCTTTGCCTTGATGCTTAATGAATCTACGAACATCGACGTTCCTGGCACTCATCCACATAGCGAATATGATGTTGGCGAGAACCTTGGTCGCGTTATGGATCACTATGCTAATGGTCGTGTGATTATTTCCTGTTTCTCGAGCCAGGTAAAACGTATTGAATCAGTGCTACGTGAAGCTTCCGAGCGTGGAAGAAAAGTTGCCTTCGCTGGTTTCTCGATGATTAACAACGTCGAGGTGGCACTTCGTGCTAAGGCTATCAAGGTACCAAAAGATACTGTCATGAAGATGGAAGATATTATTAAGCTTCCAGATGAAAAGGTAACGATTGTCTGTACTGGTTCTCAGGGTGAAATGAATGCTGTTCTCAATCGTATGGTTACTGGCCAGCACCGCTTCATCAAGATTAAAGCAACCGATACGATCGTCTTTGCTTCAAACCCGATTCCGGGCAACGAACCAAAGGTTACGAGTACGGTTGGCGGTCTTCTCCGCGAAGGTGCACAGGTTATTCAGAACGGTAAGACTCACCTTACGAATATTGGTCCACTTCACCTTTCTGGCCACGCCTACTACGAAGACCATGTAAAGTTCGTCTCTGACCTTAAGCCAAAGAACTACATGCCATACCACGGCGAGTTCTATATGCTAGAACACAATGCCGAGATGGCAGAAAACGTCGTTGGTATCCCACGCGATAATATTATCGTGGCCGACGATGGCGATATCGTTGAGCTTATGGCAGACAAATCTATTCGCAAGAATGGTCGCATTCATGTTGGCAACAAGCTTTATGATGATGCTGATCGCCAGGTTAACGAAGCTGTCGTTAAGGATCGTATTCATATTTCTCGCGAAGGTATCTTTGTTGTAGTGCTAACCGTCAGCAAGAAGACCGGTCGCCTTGTAAAGACCCCAGACATTGTATCTCGCGCCTTCATCTATCTCGATGATTCCGAAGAGCTCATCGGCAAGATTCGTCACTATCTCCGCACGAAAGCCGAGCATAGCAAGGGAACCGACGCAGACCTGAAGGCTCTCAAAGACGAAATCAAGGAAGACGTAACACATATTCTATTTGATGCGACTGGCCATACACCAATCGTTATTCCAGTTATAAACCGTGTCTAATTTACAAAAATACAGCTCTAACCAAAGGGCTGTATTTTTTTGCCCCGAAGCGGGGAAATGCGCATTCAAAACGCTTATGCTATAATATATGTAACTATGGCAAATACTACTTCTAAACCAAAAACAACCAAAGCTCGCGCAAAACGCACGCTCAAGAATCCGATTGCTCGTGGTGAAGACGTTCGCGCAGCTAGCTATATTACGAGCGGGAATATTATCTCGATCTGTATTCTTGTCAGCTGTCTTTCGGCGGTTCTCGTAACTTTACTATTTAACTTCGGCTTCAAGGTATTTATTGCCAATAATGCCGAGTCACAGAGTACAAACCTAAATGTTAGCGAGTATACCGAAGCATACAAAGAAGAGCTTCAGACTTCGCTTCTTGATGCTCGCAGCTTCCGCTCAATGAGCTCGAAGGCAATTCTTGGCATGATTCAATCTAAGGCCTCAGGCTTTGTTTTGGTTGCTCCAGCATCACTAAATGACGAATCACGCGCATTTATCGAGAATGTTACAAATACGCAGTTGCAGCATCAGGATCCAATTTTTGCAGTTTACCTTGGTGTAGTTCTATCCGTAGAAGATACCGCCTTGCTAGCAAAGCTTGGTCAAAAAGTTGATGATATGCCAACGCTCGTATATATCAAGGAAGGTGTAATTTTTGACCGCCTAGATAACGAGAATAGCGTAGATAATCTAATGGTCTTCCTAGAAAAATATCGCAAATAGGAAAAGCATAAAAAGTATTGCATTTTCACAAAATGTGGTATTATAAATCTAAACATAAGCTTTAAAAAAGGAGTTATATAAAAGCTATGACAAATAAAAACAACAAAAAAGGCTTCACGATCATCGAGGTCGTCTTGGTCCTTGCTATCGCAGGTCTTATCTTCTTGATGGTCTTCATTGCATTGCCAGCATTGCAGCGCAGCCAGAGAAATACTCGTCGCCGCCAGGATATGGCTCGTATTCTTTCTGCCTTCAATGACTATCAGGCAAACAATAACGGCAACTTCCCAGACGCTACAAAACCAGCCGAAATGAACAAATTTGCTAAGAAGTATGTCGATCCAAGCTGTACGCTTAGCGAAAATGATACTAAGTTAGACGGTTGTGCTGATCAGTTTGTAGATCCAGATGGTACTCAGTATAGCTTTGCTGCCGGTACTACTGGCGCCGATGTTAGTGGTGATCTAGATCACATTATTACATTCTATACAAATGCAAAGTGCAACGGCGAAAAGACCGCAGCCGCAAACGGCGGTAATCGTAGTATTGCGATCACTTACATTCTTGAAGGTGGCGCTGTTTACTGTGGTGACAACCAATAGTTAGAAGCTAGCTAAAACACTCGGCTAAAACCGAGTGTTTTTTGTTGCTTTGCCTTGGGGCTAGTAATTGTTATAAAATATCTACACATGGATGAGATTATTTTTGTAGATAAACCAGCTGGTATTTCGAGCTTTGGCGCTGTTGCTCGTGTCAGGCGTATTCTTTCTGAGCGCGCAGGCAAAAAGGTAAAAGTTGGTCATACTGGCACACTTGATCCTTTTGCGACTGGTCTCCTGATTCTTCTTGCCGGTAAAGCTACTAAAAAGGCTCCAGAGTTTACGAAGCTGGACAAGGTCTATGAAGCTACGGTTCATTTTGGTGCTACTTCTACTTCTGGTGACCCAGAGGGTGAGATTACTGAAACTGGAAAAGCTGCGCCAACTCTCGAAGAAATCCAGAACATTCTCCCGAAGTTCATGGGCAAGATTACTCAGACTCCGCCAATGTTTTCTGCTATCAAGATTAATGGCAAGCGCGCATATAAGCTAGCCAGAGAAGGCAAGACTGTTGAGATGCCTAGCCGTGAAGTTGAAATCTATGAACTGGAAATTTTGGACTATAAAGCTCCAGAACTCAAAATCCGCACGCATGTCAGTAGTGGCACATATATCCGTTCGCTTGCTCAAGATATGGGCGAAGCGCTTGGTTGTGGTGCTTATCTAACTGAGCTACGTCGCACAAAGATTTCGGACTACGATATTTCTACTTTGCCACTTTTTGATTTGCCAGAATAATATTTGATACAATTAAGACATGTTTGATATCCAGAAGCGACTGAGCGAGCTAAAAGAGAGTTTTTCTGCCACGTGGAAGCAGCTGGATCTAGATATGCGTCTTTTTGAGTTGGAGACGCTAGAAGCCGAAGTTAATGTTCCGGAAATCTGGAACAATCCTGATGTTGCGCGCGAGAAAACCACCAAGGTGGCTAGTCTCCATGACGAGCTAGACGAGTGGCTTCTCCTTAGAACTCAAATCGAAGATATCTCTACGCTTATCGAACTAAGCTCTGATGATGAATCTATGCTAGAAGAATGTTCTTCTCAGCTTAGTGCAATGGAAGAGAAGCACGCTAAGCTTCGCTTAGGCCTCCGTTTTACCGGAAAATATGATCATAACGACGCAATCCTTCGCATTACTGCTGGTGCTGGTGGCACTGAGGCTATGGACTGGGCTTCTATGCTTGAACGCATGTATCTTCGCTGGGCAGAGAACGAAAAGGTTTCTGCGCGCGAGCTAGAGCGAACCGATGGTGAGGAAGCGGGCGTTAAGACTGTTGTTATTGAGCTTGATGGTCGCGATGTTTATGGCAAACTAAAGTCCGAGCACGGCACGCATCGTTTGGTGCGTCTAAGCCCATTTAATGCCGATCATCTCCGCCAGACCTCTTTTGCTGGTGTAGAAGTTTTGCCAGTTATTCGTGACGACTCTGAAGTAAAGATTGATCCGAAAGACCTTCGCATCGATACTTATCATTCTGGTGGCCATGGCGGTCAGTCTGTTAATACTACCAACTCTGCGATTCGCATTACGCATATCCCGACCAACACTGTCGTTGCGATTCAGAACGAGCGCAGTCAGCTCCAGAATAAAGAGAAGGCGATGGAGATTCTTCGCGGTAAACTCCAGCAGATGATGGATGAACAGAATGCTGATTCTATTGATAAACTTCGCGCGGGAGAATCCGCTTCTTGGGGTCAGCAAATCCGTAACTACGTTTTGCATCCGTATAAGCTAGTTAAAGATACGCGCACGAAGTATGAAGAAAGCGACGCTGATGCTGTCCTGGACGGAAAGATTAATGGCTTTATTGATGCTTATCTCGATTCAAAGCTAACGAGTGGAGTCCTTGCCGATGAATAATGCTTATGGTATAATTTTGCTATGATATTGCTCGATAATGTCTCTAAATATTATCCTGGCGATAAAGTTCCTGCTCTCGACCGCGTCTCCCTATATATAGAGCCTAAGGAATTTGTCTTTTTGGTTGGTAAATCTGGTGCTGGCAAGTCCACCTTGATTAAGATGCTCACTCGTGAGGAACGCCCGACTGAGGGTAAGATTATGGTTGGCGGTATTGACTATACTTATCTTCGCCGCCGTCATATTCCACATCTTCGCCGCCGTCTTGGTGTTGTCTTCCAGGACTTTAAGCTTTTGCCAAACCGTACCGTTTATGAAAACGTCGCTTTCGCGCTTGAGATTGTTGGTGTTTCGAACTCCGAGATTCGTCGCACTGTGCCAAAGGTTCTAGAACTTGTCGGTCTTGCAGATAAGGGCCACAAATTCCCATCCGAGCTTTCTGGTGGTCAGAGGCAGCGTGTTGCTATTGCTCGTTCTATGGCTCGCCAGCCAAAGATTCTAATCGCAGATGAGCCTACTGGCAACTTGGACCCAGAAACATCCTGGGGTATTGTTCGCTTGCTCGAAGAAATAAATAACTTTGGTACGACTATTCTTGTTACAACCCATGACGAAAACATTGTTAACCAGCTAAAGCGTCGCGTCGTTACGCTTCGCGATGGTCGCATCGTTGGCGATCAGAAGAACTATGGTCATTACGACCTTGATGCTTCTGGTAAGACTAGGATTATTAAACACAATACGATTGCTGCCAAGATGCCTATTGAGACTTCTGTTGAAGATATCCGTCGCGCAACCAATTCCTCTCGCAGAATTATTACCAAGCACAACGAAGTGAGCGTTAAACCGCTCGATGGTCCAGAATCGCTCAAACGCGATGCCGATGTTGTAAGTCCGAATATTAAGGGCACGACAGTAGTATCGGATGTAGGAAAAACTAACCCGCCAGCCAAGAAGCCGCTGACAAAGCCAAAATTTATAAGATAAAATAAAACAAATAAAACGATGACAACAGCACGCAACACGAACGAAGATCAAACTCCTACCGGAGGCGAAGAATCGCGCCTTACAAAGCGCCAAGCTGCAGCCGCTAGTAAGAGTCGCTTGAAGCGCATCACTAAGACGCGTCGTCATTCTGTGCGTACAAATAATCGCGTGATTAAATATGGCGCTAAGAGTTTTATGCGCAATGCTTGGCTTAGCCTTGCTGCTATTGCTATCATGACGATTACTCTTATTATTCTTGCTGCCACCGTTGTTGCTACTGATGTTTTGGGTACTGCCATTAAGACCGTTGAGAATCAGGTCGACTATTCTATCTATATCAAACAGAGTGCTACTGATGAGCAGGTTGCTACGATCAAGAGTCGTATGGAAGCTCTAGAGAGCGTTACGGAAGTTACGACTACTTCGCCGGAGCAGGCCAACAACAAGGCCATTCGCAAGATGATCGAAGATAACCATATCAAGGACCAGTCTGTTATCCAGAGCCTCTATCAGGCTCCAAACAAGATGCAGTGGATTTTTAACGTCAAGCTAAAACAGATTGACGATACGCGCGAGCTTGAACAGTTTGTTGAGAATGACGAATCTATGCGTGGCATGCTTGATGCTAAGGAGCCTACCTATAAGACCGAAAACCGTGGCACCGTAGATAATATCGCCAAGATCATGGATCGCATCCGTATGGTTGGCTTGATTGCAGCTGGTATCTTCGCTGCTATCGCAATTCTTGTTGTCTTTAATACAATCCGTATGTCTATCTTTAACCGCAAGGAAGAGATCTATATGATGCGCCTCGTTGGCGCAAGCCGCTGGTTCATTGTTGGCCCATTCGTGATTGAGTCGATGCTTTATGGTGTTGTTTCTGCAATTATCTCTACTTGTGTAATTTATGGCGGTTCCTTTGCGCTACGTAGCTCAATCGGCGAAACTTTGATGTCGCCAACCTTGGATAAAATGGAACATATTTGGTATCTATTTGCTGCAGCGTTGTTGGTGGTGGGCATAATTATCGGTGTCGTATCGTCCTTGCTCGCAACCCGTAAATACGTAAAGGTAAAATAATGAGAAATTATCAAAACCTCGAGGCTAAGCTCAAAAAGCGCAGCTCTTCGAATCGTCTAAGAATCCGTACGCGAAATCAAAAGCGACTAGCTCTCTGGGCTGGCGTTTTTGCGTTATCTGTAATTGTGTTTGGCAGCGTAATGTCCTTCTCGCAGGCTTTCGCTTATACTTCTGAAGATTTGAATAATGTTAATGCGAAGATTTCCGAGCTTCAGGCTACAATTAATGATTACGAGAATCAGGCAAACGCTTTGCATGAGCAGGCAGACAGTCTTCAGAACCAAATCGCAATCTTGCAGAATGAACAAAAACAGCTCAAGACTCAGATTGATTTGAAACAAGCAGAGCACGACAAGATTGTTATTGATATTGAAAGTACGCAGAAGCGCATCGACGATAACAACGAGGCGATTGGCTATGCTATTGCTCAGTATTACTACAGCGAAGAAAGCTCTACGATCGAGCGTCTCGCTTCTTCTGCGAACTTCTCGGCTTTCCTTGATCAAGAGGTAAATCTTTCTAATATCTCGGATACTCTCATGGAGATTGTTAAAGAAAATGAGCGCCTAAAGGCTGATCTTGTAGACAAGAAGACTAAAGCAGAGCAGATTCTTGCCGACCTAAATAGTCAAAAGGAAGAGCTTGTTAGAAAAGAGCAAGAGCAGGCAGCTCTCCTTGCTCAGACTCAGTCCGATGAGGCTAAGTATAAGGATATGAAAGCAAAGAGCGAAAACGAAAAAGCCGAGCTCCGCAGACAACAGCAGGAAATTATCGCTGCACTTGCTCCAGCAGGTTCTACTCCGGTCGCAGGCGATGCAAGCAAGGGTGGTTATCCATATAGTGGAGAGTGCCCAGCTCATCAGGACTGGTACTCCGATCCATGGGGTATGTATATTTGCGAATGCGTAAGCTATGCTGCATGGAAAGTTCAGCAGAATTATGGCAATATGCCATACTGGGGCGGACGTGGTAATGCAAACCAGTGGCCAGCTAATGCTCGCTCTATGGGTATTACTGTAAGCGATACACCAAAAGCTGGTACGGTTGGTATTATGATGTCTGGTTATTATGGCCACGCTGTTTGGGTTGAGGCTGTAAGCAACGACGGCTCCCAGGTCTATATTTCTCAGTACAACTATCTTGTAAACGGCGTCTGGGGTGAATACTCCGAGATGTGGATGCCGACGAGCGCCTTCGTCTATATCTATTTTGGCGGATAGAAAAACTGAATCAAATCTGTAACCATAGGTACGCTTAAGATTATTTTTGCGTGCTACAATATATTTATGTCTAATGCGAATTCTAAAACCGCTAGTTCTAAAAAGCACATTCGCAAAACTAGTGAAGATAACGAAACTTTAAACGAATACTACGCAAGCCCTGCAAAAGATAAGAAAGTTCAGCTTTCTTCTACGATTATTGCTTGTTTTGTAACTCTTGTTATCGGCGTCGTAGTTGGCCTAAACTGGAACGGTATTGCCGCTCAGCTTGGTATCGGCGGAAAAAAGGCCGACATCTCCAAGATTGATTTTGACAGTCTAAACGACGTATATATGTCTCTCGCCGAGAATTATGATGGCGAGCTAGATAAAACAAAGATTATCGAGGAGGCAAAGCGTGGCCTCGTTAATGCTGCCGGAGATAAATACACCTACTACATGACCACTGAAGAGGCGGAGAAGTTCAAGAAGGATCTCGAAGGTGATGTTGGTGCTGGTATTGGTGTTGAGATTGGCGAGCGCGACGGTTTCGTAAAGGTTCTTCGCACTACTGAAGGTAATCCTGCGCGCAAAGCGGGTGTTCTTGCTGGCGACATCATCTACAAGGCGGATGGCGAAGATATTAGCGCTCTATCTGTCGAAGATGTTGCCAAAAAGCTTCGCGGTGAAGCAGGTACTACTGTTGTTTTGACGGTTGTTCGCAATAACGAAGAGAAGGAATTTACTCTCGTTCGCGAAACAATCAATAACGCAAGTGTCTATGTGAACTACAGGAATGGTGGTAAGACTGCAGTCCTAACCATCTCTCGCTTTGATAGTGATACTGGCAAGCTCGCAGAAGAAAAAGCCAAAGAAATCCTTGAGAAAGGTTGCACGAAACTTATCGTTGACCTTCGTGGCAACGGTGGTGGCTATGTTAATGCCGCAAAAGATGTTGCATCTCTTTGGATTGATGGAGATGTTGTTGTTGAACAGCGTTCCGCGAACGGGGAATATAACGAGAAGACTTACGCCAATAGCGGCAAAGCAATCTTGAAAGACATGAAGACTATCCTTCTTGTAAATGGCTCTACGGCTTCAGCTTCAGAGATTCTCACGGGCGCGCTTCATGACTATGGTAAAGCTACGATTATTGGCGAAAAGACCTATGGCAAGGGTTGTGTTCAGGCTCTAGAAAACTTCATGGACGGCAGCGTCCTTCGTGTTACGATTGCTAAATGGTATACCCCGCATGGTAACAATATTCATGAAGAAGGTATTGAGCCAGACAAAGTTGTCGAACGTACGTTTGAACAGATTAACAAAGATGTTGACCCACAGCTTGATGCAGCTCTAGCCTATTAGGGCTGGCATCATGTTATACTAAAACAGTAATAAAGGAGGCAAAGAGTTATGGAGGAAAAACCAGAAGAGCAGACCGTGGCCGAAACTACCGAAACGATGGAAGAAGTAGAGGCTCAGCCTGTAGTAGAGGAAGAAAAAGCAGAGGAAACTGTCGAGGAGGCAGCTCCAGTTGCAAGTAATTCTTCTTCGGATAATAGATTTGATGTTTTCCAGTGGGCAAACAACATTGATGAGATTAAGAACAACGTTTCTGTAGAGCTATTCTTGTTTAATAAAAACTATTCACCATACAAGGTGCGCTATTCTGAGGGCTTGACTCAGACTGTTAAGGCTATGTTTATGCTCGAGGCAGTAGAATTCGTTGTCAAAGAGGCAGACAAGGGCCTAGAATGTCGTGATTACGAGATGAGTGACGGCGAAGACAAGGTTATCTATAAGATTCCGCTAGAAAAAGTCGAACGTGCCGAATCCCTAATCCATCTCATCGAGCACGAATACAAGGATATTGCATACTTCACGGATAACGAATACGAATTCAAGCGCATCAAGGGCATTGTCGCTCGCTTTACTTATCCTGGCAACGAAGGTCCAGAATCTTTCTATATTGCAAAGAACTTGGCTGCCGGCTCTGCCTTGAAGGGCAAGCTCAGCTGGGAGCTTAACGGCGAAAGCTTTGAGCCTCTAACTGCCGATGTTGCTATCAAGGTTCCAGAAGGAAACGAAACCGCTATCGTAGACGGTAATATTGTTATCTTTAACCAAAGCAAGTTCGAAAAGCTCTTCCAGTACGACTTCAAGCAGCAACTTATCTCTGAACAGAAGGCAAAAGAGCTCGAAGAGGCCTATAAGCTAAGCTTCCCAGAAGGTCTTACGCTCAACGCTTTGCTCGAGGACAAGAAACCTCTCGTAAAGAAGCTCCAGAATATCGAGATTGGCGCTATGAAGCAGGATGAGCTCCTAGATTATGCGGACAATATGCAGCTCGAGCTTATGACCGACGATCAGGGTCAGATTATTATCATGGACGACAAGGATCTCGGTATGTTCGTAAACCTTTTGAACGAGGATTACTTTGTTTCGCCAGTTAACGGCAAACGCTACGAGATTAAAAGTAAAAAGCTCCTAGACGAGCCAGAGGGTGAGCCGCCACGCGGATAAAATGTTAGTAGATACGCATTGTCATCTTCACGATAGGGAGTTTCCTCTGGACAAAGAGGAGACTCTTAAGGAGTGCCATAATCTTGGCGTAGATAAAATCATTGTAATCGGTACTTCGCCAAAAGATTCTGCCGACGCTCTAGATTTTGCTTCAAAACACGAAGAAGCTAGCTGGACTTATGGTTACCATCCAAACGAATTCGACGGCAACAGGGAACAGCTCAAAAAGGACCTAGAACAGGCTAAAAAGCTGATAAAACAGCCAAAACTGGTTGGAATTGGCGAAATTGGGCTAGATTATCATTTTCCTCCTTTTGATAAAGAAGCTCAGATTTTTCTCCTTGAAAACATGCTTCAGATTGCCCAAGATAACAAATTGCCGGTCAGTTTCCATGTTCGTGACGCTTTTGACGATTTTTGGCCGATTTTTGATAATTTCCACTTAAAGCCATCTGTTATTCACTCCTTCTCAGATAGCAAGAAAAACCTTAGTGAGGCGCTGAAAAGAGGCCTGTATATAGGGGTTAATGGTCTCGCTACTTTTGCAGATATCGCGCACGCTCCTCTCGAGAATATTATCCTTGAGACAGATGCTCCCTACTTGACACCAAAGCCATTTCGTGGTAAAATAAATATACCCGCTTATGTTAGCTATGTAGCTAGATGGGCTGCCGAATATTACGGCAAAACTCTCGACGAAATCGAGGAAATTACCACGAAAAACGCCGAGAAAATCTATCAAATTTAAGGGAGAATTCTATGGAAAGTGACGCATTCTTTCATATTCCTATGAATAGCCGTTCTGATAGCTTTGGGTCCAGTACGACTGCAGTTGTTGATGCCGTAGAAATTACTTCAGCACCTACAGTCGAAATCAAGACAAATAACGAATCAAAGATGGCAGATACATTAAGTCTCTACGACGAGCTTAGTGCAATCTCGGAGGAAGTCATCGCATGCAGAAACGCAGCCTTAAACAAAGCCTAATTAATCTTCAAAACGAGCTTAGCTTTAACCGCCAGAAAATGCGCAAGGTTGAAGCTGAACGTAACCTAATTAACGCTGAATCGGCCCTTGGTCGTACTCTTTTTGGTGCGGTAGAAGAGGGTAAACAGCGTGAATTTTTCTGCCTTCAAAAGAATGTTTGGGTCTGGTATGAAGATGGCCAGGTTATCCGTTATGAGGTTAGACAAAGTGGTGTCTTCAAAAAGGTAGATAACGGTAGCTATAGTAAGATCTCTGGCGAAGAGCTAGAGCACTTCCGCGACGCTACTAAAGCCTATCTCCAACTCATTAAACTTAACTTGTACAAGGATTAAGGTGATATATCTCGATCACGCTGCCGCTACGCCGCTTTCTAAGCGTGCTGCAAACGCGATGAGCGTGTATTTTGATGAGAAATTCTTTAACCCATCTGCGGCTTATCTTCCAGCCCAGCGCACGCGTCATGAGTATGAGGATGCAAAAGATACAATCGCGCATGCTATCGGCGCAAAAGGTGCAGATTTGGTTATGACTTCTGGTGCTACGGAGTCTATTAATCTTGCCTTCTCGATTGTTACTCCTGGCGCAAAAATTCTTATTTCTGATGTCGAGCACCAGGCGGTTCGTGCCTGCGCCGCAAAAAGCGGAAATTTTGACACTATTGCAGTCGACGAATATGGTCGTGTCAAAGTTTCAGATTTTGAAGCCAAATTGAATAGTGAAACCGAGTTTGTCTCGGTCTGTTTGGTTTGTAGTGAACTTGGCATGTTGCAGCCTGTCGGCGAAATTGCTGCCTTGGTCGAAAAAGAGCGCCTACGCCGCAAGCTAAACGGCGAAACTCGCCCACTTTACCTTCATTGTGACGCCTCTCAGGGCCTCGGCCTGATGGAAGTCAGGACTAGTCGCCTTGGCGTAGATTTGCTTACGCTAAATGCTGCTAAGGTTTATGGTCCAAAGGGTATTGGCGCGCTATATGTTGGTCATGGCGTTAAGCTTCAGCCGCTATCTGTTGGCGGTGGCCAGGAAATGGGTCTTCGCTCGGGTACTGAAAACGTTCCTGCGACGGTTGGTTTTGCTGCTGCTATGGTTGAAGCAGAGAAGCATCAGAACGGCGAAAGAAAGCGCCTCATGAAGCTTAAGAAGATTCTCCAGAAGGAATTGTCTACTATTCCAAATATCAAATTCCTCGGCAAGGAAAAGATGCGGCTTCCGAGCTTTTTGCCTTTCTGTGTGCCTGGCGTTGATGCCGAACGCATTATCTTTGCTCTCGAGGATCAGGAAATCTATCTTTCTACAGGCGCAGCTTGTGCGGCTAGTAAGGGCATCAAATCTCCAACCCTCAAGGCTATTGGCCTAAATGACGAGGAAATTGCTGGCTCTCTTCGTATTTCCATGGGTCGCCTAAACGACGAAGAAAATATCAAGCTTGCTGGTCAAAAAATCCGCGAAGTAATCTCCGCGGAAATTGAACGTGTTTCTAGATAATTCTAGTAGCAGTGGTCGCCGCTGTAATCGTCGCAGCGCTGGTAGCTGTAAGAACTACCGTCTTCCATAATCTTGCCATAAAGCTCTGAGTTGATAACTTGCATGCTATTATTTTGCATCTGCTGAAGCTCGTCGTCGGTAACCTCGGCGTCATTGTATTGGCCGTCATGGTATTTATCTTCGTCGCTCGGCTTGTTGTCGTCGGCCTGCGAGTTTAGCTTCTCGACCAAATCTTTAATCTTCTTCTTGTCGCGGTCCATGGCCTTTTGCGCCTGTTCGTCGGAACCTTTGGAAGAATCTTGTTGGTCGGCGCAATTGTCGCCACTTAGGTAACCAACTGCTTCGCTATACTTAATAATCGCATCGGAATAGTTTTCTTCGCTCGAGAGCTTATCTGCTTGCTTCTCGATGCTGTAGGCCAAGTTTGTGCGTACTTTACAGACGTTTTCTTTGTCTGGGTCTTGCTCGAGACTACTAATTAGTTTCTGTTCAGCTCCAGTGTAATCTCCGTCCTGAATCATGGCGGTGCCAATCTGGTAATCTGCGATGTAAGGCTCGATAATGTTAAGGAAATTCTGTGTATCTGCAACGCTCTCTGCGCCCTTATAATTCTTACTAGAATAATTCATGCTATATAGCATCATTGTGATTGCTGGGCGAAGGAAGAATACGCCGAGAACGAGCAAGATAATACATGGTGCGATCGAGATAAGAAGCAGTTTCTTGCGCTTTTGCTTACGAATCTTGTCTTGGTCGAGCTTGTTTAAGTCGAAATTAATCATTCGAAACTTTCCTTTCGGATAATAGTTTTACAATCAAATCGGATAGCGTCCAGAAGAGGAGTAGAATAATGACTCCGGCAATAATGAAGTAACAGTCCACATAGCCTTCCTTGCTGCCAGATGCCTTAACTTCGCCATTATTTAGGATATCCTTTGTGATTGATTCTAGGTCGGAAATATCGTTTCTGGTGTAATATTTTACCTTTGCGGCATCGGCGATATTCTCGAGATTATCTTCGTCTAGCTTCGAAATATGATCGGAGCTCTTTTTGTAGCCCGAGCTATCGCGTCCATACTCTCTTACAGGTTCGTCGTCATTGATAGTGTATTCTTCGCACTCTGGGTCCTTGTAGCAATAATTCTGCTTGATAGTAGCCACGGTTGTGCCAGAAGTTGTACCATAGCCAATTACTGCGCCAGTCGTGAAGGCATCACTGAGCTTCTTAGGAATCGAAGTTTTACTGCCATCGCTTTCCTCGCCATCGCTCAGAAAGAAGAAAATTCTTGGTCTGTCATATTTTTCTTTATTCTCGGTAGCTTTGTCTGCAGCTAGATCTAACAGATCGCTAAGGCTTGTTCCAGAGCTTGCATTAGTAATTGGATAAAATAGGCCGTCGGCGGCGTTCTGCAGGGCGTCCAAATCGCTTAGAAGTGGCGTTGCTTGGTAACTAACGGCGCTCTGGGCGAAAACTGTATATCTTGCGCCAGGGATTTGCTTGGCGATAGTAATAATATCCTCTTTGGCCTGTTCGAGGCGGCGTTTGTTATCCTTCATATCTTTACCGACCATGCTGCCAGTTGTATCTATAGCAAAATATACATCGATATTATTGTCTCTGGTCTCGACCTTTCCGCCAGGGAACTGTGGCCTTGCGAGCATGAGAACGCCGAGGAAAAGGATCGCAATTAGGCGGAAGTTTTGCTTCGTGCGGAAGCTTTTCTTGATAAGGCAAAATACAAGCGCTGCGACAAGCAATGCTGCGAGTGTGATTACTATCCAAAGCGGAATAATACTTTCGAATATCATAGACGGAGCCTCCAAACGGTTAGTGCAAAACAAATAATTGAAACAATGCCAACGATTAGGAATACTGCTGGCCTATCTTTAAGAACTAGGCTGCCTTCTGTCTGGTGTTTTGCGGCATCCTCTTCGAGAATTCTGGTTACGACTTCTTTTGCTTTGGCGCTATCTGAAATAGCACCTCTTCTTGTGTTGTACTCTTCATAAGTTTCTTTGTCGTAATCCCAAGGCTCAATGAAGGCATTTAGGGCATAATAGCTACCACCAGTATCTAGAACGGCATTCTTGAAGCTTGCGTTAGTAACATAAGTGCTCTCGTTTCCCTCGCTAGACCAGTCTGCGGGATTAAAGCCGTAAGCTACGATTCCGTAACGTTTGGCGAGGTTGAGGGCTTTATGGATACTTTCGCCGTCATGTCTGCCGGTTTCTTCGTCGCCAAAGCCAGTGTTGTCATAGTTGTCCGTAATAATAATCAAGGATCTTGAGCGCTTTTCGTCAAGCTTTGTAAAGTCTTGCACGCAACCAACGACACCTTCGAGAACGTTTGTCATGCCACCTACTGCACCTGCGTATCTGTCTAGCATTGGATAGCTGTCGTAGGTAGAAGTGGCGCTGCTGTCGTATTTGGCTAGATTTTTTATAAAATCTTTGGTTGCTTCGTAATCATTATTGAGTGGCAAAATTTGCGCGTGATGAGTACCAAAGATTGAAATACCGATGCGCTGACCTTGCAATTCGTCGACCATATCGGCAAAAACACCAAGCGCAGCGGCGTCGGCTTCGTACATCGAACCGCTAACGTCAAGGCAGAGCAAAATATCACGGTCGTTCTGTTCGTTCTTCTCGTAGTCTGCAACTACTGGACGAGAGCTAAGAATCGTGCAAGAAACAAGCGAAATAGCGAGGAAAACAAAGCAGAGCGAAAGTAGCAACCTATAAACGCTTTTTGCTTTCTTGTATTCTGGAAGATTGCGGATTGCTTCGGTATGGCTAATGAGGGTGGCTTTGGTGTCGATCCCGTTTTTCTTGGATAATTTCTTGAAACGCAAAACCGAAATAATGATAGTTAGTGCGAGTGCGACTAAGATAAGGATGAATAGGAAGTTATATCTCATTATTGTGCCCCTATAAGATTCTTAGCGTTAGCTGCAGATTCGGAAACATTGCCTTTTTCGAGCATGTCAAACTCGTTTGGATAAAATTGCTCAATCATGCTTGTAAGGTCTGCAAAACGAGATTTCTTTAAATCTCCAAGAGTCATAACATCTGTGCGGATATTATGAAGTTCACAGAAGAATAAACGGGTTAGCAGGCTAATCTGCTGGTGCGCGACAGAGCTCTTGGAAAGGCCTTGTGCGTGCTCATTCTCGGCCTGAGAAATAAGGGCGAGATATTTTTGCTTGAGCTCGTCTTTATTAATAATCTTTGGCGGCAACTGCTTGAGTGTAGCAAGGTTTTTGATAACTGTCTTGCGGGTTACAAAGAAAATAAGGAAGTACATCAAAACAATCAAGAAAACACAGATAAGACCAAAAAGAAGCCATATCCATTTGTAACTAATCGGACCGTAGAAATTATCGCTTTCTTGCATTCTTTTGTTCCTCTAACATATTTACAATATTCGTAACCGCGGTTTCTGAGCTATCTACGAAGCAACTTGTGATTCTTAGATGGCGTAGATTCTTCGTGATTGCGGCCTTTTGCTTTTCGCGGTAAGCTTGCTCGGCCTTTGTGACGCTCCTGCTCGATCGCATGAAGCTCGGAAGTCTAACGAGTCCATCAATATCTTTTGCATCGCGCTTTTTGAGCTTGCTATCAGTAAGCGGCGCGTCTTCGACGAGAATAAACATGATTTCGTGTCTTGCGAGTAATTTGCGAAGTAGTTCCATGTCTTGCTTCTCTGCGCTTTCTGGATCGGTAATAATTACAAAAGTTTTGCGCTCACGGTTGCCTTTGTTGGCATATTGTAAGACTGAAGCAAGGTCGCCATCGGCAGATTCGAACTTAGGCGCTTTGGCATAGCTGTTTAGGAAGTTCTCGGCATTGGCGCGATTTTCTTTGAGTGGGAAGCGCTTGTTCTCGGCATGATTGCCATAAACCATACCAACAAGGTCGGAGTGATTAATCCCAATATAGGCCATTACGCCCGCGCAGAAGGTTGCAACTTCGGCTTTGCTTTCGCCACTTGGCGCCAAGGTTGCCATGTTGCGACCGCTGTCGGCAATAATCATGATGTTTCTCTTGCGAATGGCAATGTAGCGGCGAATCATGACGCCTCTTGAGCGTGCAGAAGCTTTCCAGTCGATATCTTTGACGTCATCGCCAGGGATATATTCGCGCAAATCGTCAAAATCCATGCTACGACCCTTAAATACTGAGCCGTAATTGCCTGTCAGAATGGAGCGCGTGCGACGACGCGAATAAATATCCATTCTTTTTTGAACTTTTGCGAGATAGCTAGGCATTAGTTAATCCTATGGAGTCTGAACCTTTTCAAAAATTGCATCAATAATTGCTTCTGGATGGATATCGTCAGCGAGTGCTTCGAAGTTTAGGATAATGCGGTGGCGAAGCGCGGCGTAGCGTAGCTGCTTGACGTCATCTGGGGTAACATAATCGCGGCCATTGATGACAGCAAGTGCGCGAGCAACCTGTAAGAGCGCGATGGAACCACGTGGAGAAACGCCATACTCGATGTAATGAGCGAGCTTTGGATCGATAAACTGACCTGGCGTGCGCGTAATGGAAACGATATTTACGATGTAGTTCTTGATAGCATCGTCGACACGAACTGCGGCCGCCTGCTTTTGGAGCGACTGAATATCCGCAAGAGAAACTTTCTGACTATCTGCGAGTGGGGAAGTTGTATTGCCACTAATAATGTAGTTGAGAACCTGCAACTCTTGTTCGCGGGTTGGATAATCGATAAGGATCTTGAGTAGGAAGCGGTCAAGCTGAGCTTCTGGAAGCTCATAAGTGCCTTCCTGTTCGATAGGGTTCTGAGTTGCAAGCACGACAAATGGTTCTGGCATCTTGAAAATCTGGCCGCCAATAGAAACCTGGCGTTCCTGCATAGCCTCGAGCATGGCACTCTGAGTCTTTGCGGAACTACGGTTAATCTCATCAAGCAAGACAAAGTTGGCATTTACTGGACCAATCTTGGTTTCGAAAGTGCCCTTGGTGTAGTTGTAAATCTGCGTACCAATAATATCGCTTGGAAGAAGATCAGGCGTACACTGGACACGGCTAAAGCTACCGTTGGAAGATTCGGCAATCGTCTTTGCAGAAAGAGTCTTAGCAAGACCTGGAACGGATTCCAAGAGAACATGACCTTCGGCAATAAGGGCGACAATCATAGAAAGGCAGAGCTCGTCCTGGCCAACGATGCGACTATGGAACGCGTTCTGAATCTTTGCAACGATTGGGTTTGTGGATTGGGCTGCCGGAGTGGCTGGAGCTGGGGCAGGGGTGACGCCTGGATTTGCGATTGGCCCTGCGGTTGGTAGAGCGCTTGGCGCTGCTTGGTTTTGTATTGGATTTTCCTGCATATTACTCCTTTATGCCCAGTAGAGGCTTACGTTATTTGCTAGTTGAATTTTTTGTTCGTCGCTATACTGATCTGGTTGATCAAAGTAGTGCGCGTCGTCGAAGATTGAATTTGGTAAAACGTCGAGATAGGTTACGCCGTCGGTATCGATATGGAATTTATCCGAAACGTTCGAGGTGATGTTTCCGACCGCTCCGCTAACCGATCGAGGTTTGTACGGTTTCAAAATGTCGAGTGCGATTTGGATTTGGAAGCTATCTCGTAAGATGTCTGATGTTAAGAAGATGTGTCGGTCGTTAAAGATTTGTTTGTCAAAGTTCGGATTCGGGTCTTGCTTGGCGTTGATTTTTGAGAAGGCTACGCGTTTACCTTCTTCGACTACGCTAGCGAAGTTCATCGTAATATATTCGTACTCGCTTTGGGTTATCTCTGGGTTTAGGACGAAGTTTCCAGTTTGGGTGACGGCGCCAAGCTTTCTAGTGATTACATAAGGATCATCGACAGTTTCGTATTGCATGATATAGACATAGCCATGCAGCTGTGCGGCGAGCTCAATGCAGGATAACAGACCGCTTTCTTTGAGGCAAAAAACAATCGCTTCCTGGTCTTTGTAATATGGCTCAAGACGCTCGGCTAGCTGATCGCCCACCGACTGCCGATTTGGATAAAACATTAATTAAATTTTAGCATAAGCGAGACTAATTTTGATGATTATCCCACCCGTGACAAAATTTCAAAATATTATATAATATAGATATGAGTAAAGTTTTTCTAGGTATGTCTGGTGGCGTCGATTCTGCGGTTTCGGCTTATCTTTTGCGCGAAGCTGGTCATGAAGTAATTGGCGTCTATATGAAAAACTGGTCCAAAAACTTGCCTGGTATGAAGTGCCCATGGGCAGAAGATTTGGCTGACGCAAAGCGCACTGCCGTAAAGCTCGGCCTAGATTTTCGTGTATTCGATTTCGAGACGGAATACAAACAAAAAGTTGTAGACTACATGATTGCTGAATATAAAAAGGGTAACACTCCAAACCCAGATATTATGTGCAATCAGGAAATCAAGTTTAAGCTCTTTGCCGAGATGGCTTTCGAGCAGGGTGCCGAGATGATTGCGACTGGTCACTATGCTCAGACTGACGGCAAAAATCTTCTTCGCGCCGTTGATGAAAATAAGGATCAAACCTATTTCTTGTATCGCATTTCTGAAGATATTATTCCAAAATGTATTTTCCCGGTTGGTGGCATGGAAAAACCTGCCGTAAAGAAGCTTGCTGAAGAAGTTGGTCTAGCGGTTGCGCACAAGTCCGAATCTATGGGTGTTTGTTTTGTTGGTGAAGCAAATATGAAGGATTTCTTGGGCGAATTTGTCGAGACAAAGCCAGGCGAAATTCGCGAGCTCGAAACCAATAAGAAGCTTGGTATGCATGACGGCGCCATCTTCTATACACTTGGTCAGCGCCATGGTCTTGGCCTCAAAACTGGCTTGCCGTACTACGTTGTAAAGAAGGATATGGATCAGAATATCGTCTATGTCTCACAAAATCTCAATTCGCTTTCTCTCTGGAAGAAAGAAATTAAACTCAAAGATATTATTGTTCGCGGCGAGCATGATTTGTCTAAGCTCCAGGCGCGCATTCGCCATCGTGCTCCACTTGTAAATGCTTCTCTAGATAAAGAATCTGGAATTCTCACTTTTGCCGAAGAACAAAAATCTCTCACTCCTGGTCAGAGTGTCGTTCTCTATGATGGCGATATCTGTGTGGGTGGCGGAATTATCGACTAAGATTTCTTTGCGACGCTTTTGATTGTCTGTAACTCGAAGCGATATTTTTGCTTGACCTCTGGATATTTTTCGTGGTCAACCTCGCTAAGGAACATCTCGCGTGGGCGCGCCCAAAGTTCGCCCTTGCCATAGAGCTGACGATAGATAACTAACTCTTCCTCGGTTTCGGAATATTTTGCTACGTCAACAACAAGATAATGGTCACCCTTGAAATGTTTGTAAACGCCATTGATTACTAATTTGTTCATAAAAACCTCCGCAAATTTATGGCTTAAGTATAGCATAGCGCCATAATACTAATACTAGACAAAAACGCCTGTTCGTTATATAATATGCCAGATATCCTTCGCCTCCAAAACAGGGGGAAATCTAATATCAGACAGGAGGGGATAGTATGAACCTTAGCAAGCGTGATTGCAGAGAAACCATCAACCAGATGTACGAGTTCGGCGAAAGTTTTCGCATTTTGGGCCTTTACCTAAAGGGTCAGACGAATCCCTTTTGGGACGAACTGTACATGCAAGCAGTAAGCGCTTTCGAAAGACGTTCCGCGGGACTAATGCTCGCCATGATCAAGCGTCTATCAAAGAGTCTGCCCGAAATGACGAGTCCGTACCAGAGATGTCAGAAAATTATTGCTCTTGCCGACAAAATCGACGATTTTGACAATAGTTTTCACGACGATCGGCTCTATGCGGCCGCCTGTCTGTCTTATGTAAGCGGTCTGGCCTTTAATGCGACAATGCACTCGCCAATCGAATCGACTCAGCTTGGCATGACGATGCTGAAGAACTTCCGTGAGTTTACGGAGGAAGATTATCGCTATGCGAAGCAATATCTCGGCAGTAACGAGCTTTCCTTAAAGCAAGGCGCGCCCGAGCTTAAGGCTTACGTTGGCTTGCTTGATGCTATCTTTGCATAGAACTCTGCACGGTCCTCCTGGAAACAGGAGGACTTTTTCTTACGCCTTGCGGGATTTTTCCGGCTACAAGAAGAATACTTTTTTGTGTCGTCGTTTATCGTCTTTTTTTTTCTTATGTAATCTTTAGCTTGCCAAATTGGAAAGTTTAATCAGATGAGGCTTTATTGGTATAGCGTATTAGCTTTCCAAAATGGAAAGCTAAAGCATATATATCGAAGAATATCCTCTTTCCGAAAAATTTGTAAAACCGATGTCGTTTGCGATTATTAATGCTAAAGTTAAAAAAATGCTCGCCTCTGTTGTAATTTGCTCATGTTTGACCTATTCTTAGCGATTCAAATAATCGAGTATTATGAGAAGATTTATATCAAACAACAATCTAAAACGCTTTCTTCTAGATGAAAATATCTATTTTAGCAGTAAACAAATTAGAGATTTGCTAAATATTAGTGAATCTTGTCTCTGTAAACACTTAAAACAAGTCTTAATAATCCCTGGCTGCCAATCAGAATATATGCACGTTATATACAACAATCCAAAAAGAAAGCCTCGCGAACGTCGATTATTAAAGCATTACAATCTAAACACGGTTGCAGCTATTGCTTATCGAATAAACAACAGTGCTTGCAGGGAATTCCTCGGTTATTATCATCGGGTTCTGCTTGGCCTGCATCAGCGCATTGCTGGGCCTAATTATCAAATTCCAATGACCCTAACCGCCCATGAGTTCCAAGCTTTTGCGAATAGATATACGCCTCAGTATATAACCGATCCGCTCGATTAAAACTAGAGGTGGTTTTGTATATTATGAAATAATATGGTATACTTCACAAGTAGCCCGACAAGGGCTTTGTTCATTTATATATCTGTTTTAGATTTGAATCTGGGCATAAACCCTGTGCCTGGAAAAAATCTAAAACAGAGGTGTTGTTTATGCAAAATGAGGTACGTAGTGGCGGCAATTCGTCCCCGACTAGCAGTGCATCGCCGATCCGTAAGTCTTTCGTGGCGTTCCGCCTCGCAAAGGCGGCAAACGAGGTCGTAATTCGTGCACTCGAGGGTCGTTACGACCCCAAGGCTTCCAGCCTGGTTCTGTTCGAATTCGGCAAGCTTTTGTCCGAATCCATTCAGCATCTTCCGGAGGGTGAGTTTGCTCTCGGCGAGAGCTTCTACAAAACCGGCGAGATCGTAACCAATATCGAGAACAAGTATACAACCTATCCGAGCCTTGGCGCTTATGTTGAGACTCTGGAGGTCGGTCAGCCTGATCCTTGTGAAAGCGAAATCGAGCTCAAGGCTATCTGCCATTCTCTGGCAAAGAGTTTTGCGGATAACGGTATCGATAGCTGCCCGAGCGAACAGGCTTTGATTGATGCTTGTTTGGGTGACATGAGCTTCCCTGATGTTCAGCACTGTCTTGAGCGCGCATTCTGCGAGGCAAAAGAGAAGAGTATCTTCGACAAGGTTCTCTATGACGCAATGGATGCGTATCATACAAACTTTACGGTGCGCGTCCTGGATGAGTTCGGCGATAGTTTTCCTGAGGATACTTGGGCAAACCACGCTTACGAAATGATGCCTTTTGGTCTTGCTCCGGCAGATACGGTGGCGGCGATCTACTCGGCATTTCTCCCGCTTTTGCTCTATGCGAACGTAAGCCCTGACAGACAGGAATTCTTTACCTTCAGAATTGAGAGCGGACGCGAAAAAATCCGTCAGCTCACTGGCGGCGCAGTAAGAAGCGCTTCGTCCGAATCTCTGAACAAGTTCAGAAAATTCCTCGAGGAAGATACGGATAAGCTCGTTCCGTATTTTACGCCGAGTCTGAAGAGCGTAATAAAGAGTCAGCCTGCGAGCTTCCCGCTCGCGATTGCTATTATCGGCAACCTTTGGCCTGATTCTGTCGAAGACGGAGTCGCTTCGTTCGTGGCAGAAATGATTAATCATAAAGCCTAACCTCACGCACATTCAAAAAAATGCGGTCACCGCTTTGGTGGCCGCTTTTTTATGCTTAGTATTGGATTCCGTAATCTACGTCTTGAAGTTTATCTGGTGCTAGAGTTTTAATAATCTCTCTGGCGAAATCTACGGAGCTATTCATGGCGCGACCAGTGATAATGTTGCCGTCATGAGCAAAAGACTCGCCGGTATAATTACCGCCAAACTCTGGGCTTTCAAAGCCAGGGAAGCAAGTATAATTCTTGCTGTTTAGAATGCCATTTTTGCCAAAAACGGTAGGCGCTGCACAGATGGCACAGCAGAGTTTGCCTTCGCTATTTAGCTGTTTGATAAAATCGCAGAGCGGGGCAAAATTACCTAGATTTTCGCTACCTTTAGTGCCGCCGGGGAGAATCACGGCTTCGCAGGTGTCCTTCTCGTTCTCGAAGTCGCTCCAGTTTCCATCGCTTTTTACGACTACGCCATGTGAGCTCAAAACATCTTTTGAATCAGTAATAGAGAAACTCTTAATATCTAGTCTTGCGCGGCGAAGTAGATCAATCTGAGTGAGCGCCTCGCAAACTTCAAAACCTTCAGCTAAAAATATTGCAATCATAATAACCCTTTCAGTACTTATCCTGTATCTATTATACAAGGTCAAAATCCTTATTGGCACTTGACTACATAAGCGTTATCTGATATAATATATAGGTTATTTCTGCTTCGGAAGCAAGGAGCAGTCTTAATGAAATTTAGCAAAAGAAGGAGGTGTTATCATTGCCAGACAATGATAACAGCAGTAAGCAGCTCGAGTATGCAATGCTCAGATACGAGCTTGCGCGAGACAAAATCTTAAATGCGATTGAGGGGATCAAAAGAGAGCTTGAGCTCAAGCGAAGGCTCGAAGATGACCCCAACAAGTATCCACAGATAGAAAGAGTGGAATCGCGTATTAAGAGCGAAAGCTCAATCATGGCAAAATGCCAGAAAAAGGGCATCGAGCCAACCATCGACAATATCGAGCAGAATATCCATGATATTATTGGCATCCGTATTGTAACGGTATTTCGCCACGAGATCTATCAGATTGCAGACGCATTGCTCGCGACGCCAGGAATTAACTTCGTGAAGGTTAAGGACTATATTGAGAGCCCGAAAGAATCGGGCTATCGCGGCTACCACCTGATAATTTCAGTGGAAGTCTATTCCAGAGGACGTTCAAGTATTGTAACTGGCGAGATTCAGATTCGTGACTTACTTATGGACGCTTGGAGTAAAATCGAGCATCGCAAGAGATATAAGCCACATGACGATCTCTCTGAGAGTCTGGATGCTTCGTTTACTAAGCACGCAGATATTCTTGATAGATTCGATCTCGAAGTAGACAACAGCGAGACACCGCTGAACGGTTTCGGGATTTCGGATCCGAATCTGCCCTATGTAGCAGCATTTCAAGGAGTGGTTGTTGTGAGTGACGAAGAACCTGATTATGGCGACGATGCTGATACTGAGTTTGGCTCTGGTGTTAACAAGATACCCAAAGCTGACTAACTGCTGACTACTTCCGCACCTTAAAGATTTGAGCGCACCTGTTTGGGTGCGCTTTTCTTATGCTCCTCAAATTGACAAAAATAAGCATATATGGTATAATTATAGACGTACCCATACAACTACCGTGAGGTGTATGTATATGAAAATTAAAGGTGTAAAAAAGAACTTTAAGGTAATCTTTTCGCGCGCATCGGTTGCTTATACGATCGTAATTCTCGCGTCTATGATTGCTGGCAAAATCGTAGATTGTCGCATGGCGTATTGTCTCGCGCATAAAGCAGCAAAGCATGGCGATGTTGCGAAGCTCGAAAACGAGTGTGAGTTCCTTCGTGGTCTGACTCGCTATGGAGACTATAACCTCAAATTGATGTTGTGTGCCTTGGCGATTCTGTTTGCCATCGTGGCCATTTACAGACTGATCGAAATTGCTCGCAATCGCCGCAAGGTTCAGGAAGCGCACGCTGCAGTCAAAAAGCGCGTCGCTAAAGCTACGCATCGTTAATTTTTCGCATCTTTTTCTAAAGGAAACTGCTTTTCTGGGTACTATTTGTCTCCGCTTCGGCGGAGATTTTTCTTGGGTGCCGAGCATTCGCTATATCTGTAAAAATATGTTAAAATATTCGACATGAAAGCAAGTGAAGTCCGTCAAAAATATCTAGAATTTATGAAATCTAAAGGCCATGCGCAGATTGCGCCAGCCGCTTTGGTTCTCGAAAATGATCCAACCACACTTTTTACGGGCTCTGGTATGCAGCCACTTATGCCATATCTTCTTGGCAAAAAACACGATAAAGGCACTCGCTTGACGAATTCTCAGCCATGCCTTCGCTTGCAGGATATTGACGATATTGGCGACCCTCGCCACTCGACTGTCTTTGAAATGCTTGGTAACTGGTCTCTTGGCGATTATTTCAAAGAGGAACAGATTCGTAACTACTTCACTTTCTTGACTAAGGAAATTGGTCTAAAACCAGAAAAGATCTATGTCACTTGCTTTATTGGCTCAGAGAAATACGGTATTCCTCGCGACGATGAGGCGGCTTCTATCTGGCAAAAGGTCTTTGCGGAAGTTGGTATCGAGGCAGAAATTGCCGAAATCGACACCGCAGAAAACGGCGACAAGCGTGGTATCAAGCCAGGCGAGCGTATCTTCTTCTATAACGACAAAGAAAACTGGTGGTCTCGTGGTGGTGGTATCGAAACTACGCCAATTGGCGACCCATGTGGTCCAGATTCTGAGGTCTTCTATGATTTCGGCGAAGACAAACAGGATGTTGAGAAATATGGTCAGAGCCACCCAGCTTCCGACGGTGCGCGCTTTATGGAGATTGGCAACCAGGTCTTCATGCAATATCGCCGCAAAGAAGATGGCACTTTTGAAGAACTCGAGCAGAAGAATGTCGACTTTGGTTCTGGTCTAGAACGCGTCACTGCTGCAAGTATTGATTCCTTCGATATCTTCCAGATTTCGCTTTTGAAGCCAATTATCGATAAGCTTGCTGAGATTTCTGGCAAGGATTACGAAAGCAATACTTCTGAAATGCGTATTATTGCAGATCATCTTCGCGGTGCTTACCTCTTGACTGCTCAGGGGCTCGTGCCAAGCAACAAACAGCATGGTTATGCGCTTCGCCGCATTATCCGCCGCGCAATCTTGAAAGCTTTAAATCTTGGTATCGAGCAGAACTTCCTCGAAGAAATCTTGCCATCTATTGCCGAGAATTATAAAGATTTGCCAGATAGTATTTTGACAAACCGTGATGAGGTTTTGAATGTCTTAACCAAAGAAGAGCAGGCTTTCCGCCGCACGCTCAACCGTGGCATTAAGGAGCTTGGCAAGTTGAAAGAAGCTGGTCTAACTGGTAAAGAAATCTTCATGCTTCAGGATACCTATGGCTTCCCAATGGAATTGTCTGTCGAGGAGGCTTACCGCGAAGATATCAAGCTTAGTGAGAACTGGCGCGAAGAATTTAATGCCGCTCTAGAAGAGCAGCGCAACCGCTCTAAGACTGCAAGCAAGGGTATGTTTAAGGGCGGCCTAGAAGATCATGGTGAAATGTCCACGAAGTATCATACAGCTACACACTTGCTACTTGCCGCTATTCAGAAGCTTATTAATCCAGATAGCTATCAGCGTGGTTCGAATATTACCTCGGAGCGTATGCGCCTAGATTTCGCTTGTGATCACAAGCTAGAGAAGGAAGAGTTACAGAAGCTCGAAGATCAGGTAAACGAATGGATTCAGGCGGATTTGCCGGTCCAGTTCGCTGAATATGATAAAGAATATGCTCGTAACGAGCTCAAGGCTCATGGTAGCTTCTGGGATAAGTATCCAGAGAAGCTAACTGTCTATACGATTGGCGACTTCGATAATCCAACTTCTCGCGAAGTTTGCGGTGGTCCTCACGTTGAGCATACTGGTGTGCTTGGCCACTTCAAGATCCAGAAGGAAGAAGCAAGCTCTGCTGGTGTTCGCAGAATTAAGGCAATCTTGGAATAAACAAAAATACCGCTCCAATAAGGGCGGTATTTTTTGTAGCTTTAGATTAGTATTTGCCGAGCTCTGTGGCTAGAGTTGCCTTGAGATCTGTAATCTCGATATTCTCGCCGTTTAGGCGGAAGGTTGGCGTGCCTTTTAGATCGGTTTCTTTGCCGAGTCTGTATTCGAAAGCCAATCTCTTAGCGACGGTTTCGGACTCCATGTCTGCTAGGAACTTTTCGGTGTCACCTTTGCCATCCGATGCGGCTTCAAAGTAGGAGACGAGCTCGTCCTTGAGGGTGTTGCCACTAGCGTTATACCATCTGACCTGGTTGGCAAAGAGTTGGCCTTTGTATTCTTGCCAGTAGCCCTGCATTTGTGCGGCGGTTGCGGCGGAGGCGGCTACGACACTGTTCTTGAAGCCTGGAAGAAGGTAGCCGCGGTAAACTACGGCGAGCTTGCCATCGGATTCTTTTACGGTCTTGTCTAGATATTCACTCCATTCGGCACAGTGCGAGCAAGCGTAATCTGCGTATTCGTAAAGCACAACTTTGGCGGTTTTTGGATCGCCCATGGTCTTTTCCGGTAAGTTGCTCGTGAGTTCGCTGGCTTCGTAGATGCTGTCCGGGTTTAGGTCTTCTTTCTTGATTTGGTCTGCTAGGGATTGAATCCTGTCTAGCTTGTATTGGCTATAATCTGGGGCTTTGTTAAAAATGCTACTAAAGACTGCCAAGCCGACAAAGGCGGCCACGATTGCCATAACGGCGATAATTGTTTTCTTGTCCATAAATAATTCCTATTATATAACCTAGCTATTAGCTAACTACTACTGGATATTATATAATATAAGCATCCGAGAGAAAAAGACGAGCTTGCTCGTCTTTTTTAGAGGATGCGCCATATTACGCCGAATGGTATAATATAAGCATGTAGAGCGCAGCTCTAGGAACTACGCTCTGATAAATTTGGTTTAGAGTCTTCGCCTAACGGCGTTGACTCTTTTTATTCTTCGTCACTCGGATACCGAGTTTAACTTCCACTCTCCACCATTTCAGGCAGATTGTCATAGCCATAACCTTTCTCACGGACTCTAGTAGAGCCTAGAATACTTTTCATTAAGCCCGTGCGAGTATAACTGTCAGGCTCAATTACTTGAATAACGGGGCAAACCTCAGTCCCGTGCGTGGATTATATATTGCTACAAATTTTCTTTACAAGCGGAAGCATGATGATTATATGGGGTAGATTTCGAAAAACATGAGCATGATGTTTGCATTTGCTTTTTGGTGATATAATTAAAATGTCTTAAGCTATATCATTAAAGTCGGATTATTCTATGCATCGCCGAAAGAAAACGGCACCGCATAGCAGAAGTTCGGCGAACAGTCCGATTTTTGTGATATGGCTTAAGACACCTTGCGGTGTCGTTTTTTATTTATTAGTGCAGAGAGGAAAAGACTATGATCCCAGGATTTAGTGAACGAAAACTGGCTAAAAAAATAGCGCATTCTCGTGGATTAGAGAAGGCAAAATACGCTTTAAAAGATTCGCTGCTTGGTATTACTTCTCAATTTGAAGATGTTTTTGCTTATCAAAATCTAGTTGTTGTCTTCTATGATTGGTATAGAACGCTTATAGTGCAGGCGCTTGGAAGAGACTGCTATAGAGAATGGGCTGAACTTTTAGTAAATAACCCTTCTGGAATAAGATACTACACTATTAGATTATATGCTATTACTCTTGGAGTAATGAAAAGGAACGAAGAAGTAACAAGGGGAGAAGTGATTGATGCCGATGCGTTTCTAGATGCAAGAACGCGTCTTTTGAGACTAAAAGAGTCAGAACGAAATGAAATGAGGCAAGTGTATGATACTTTCTTGTGGTGGTATGATTCGGGGTTTGATGTTGCGGTTCTTGATCCGAATAGAATGCTAGAGTTAATGAAGGCAGTTGTTAATACGACGTATATGTTTAGCGATAAAGAAATGATAAATCTTATAGTTACGGGTATGCCGATTGGGAGAGGCTTGGGTGCCGGCCATTTGTTTGATATCTCGCTACGGAAGGCATGTGCAGAAGCTCGCATAGCATATAATACGCTAAAAGCTATATAGCGTTAAGTGCCTTTGTGCAGCTTATTTAGGAACGCTATTGAAAGTGTTATAATATACCTAACATGAGCATTATATCTAAAGCTTCAAAAGTCTTTCGTGGTGAACCGAGCGAGCTCGAGAATAGCTCCACGGATGTGCGCCGCGCTAATTATTCCAAAAACTCTGACGATTATCTCCTAGCCTTAGATATCGGTACGGAATACGTCAAAGCTCTTATCGCAAAGAAAACTCGTGGCACGCTTAAAATCGTAGGTGTTGGTAAAGCTCACGAAGCTCCAACTAATATGTTTGCAGGTGCTATCGCAGATATCGCAGGCGTTGCTAAAACTTGTGAAGAAGCCCTAGTTAAAGCCGAGGAAATGGCCGAGGTTCGCGCCAAGGAAGTCATCGTTGGTATTGCTGGCGAGCTTATTAAGGGTAATACTGCCTCAATTAAATATCGCCGTCCGGAAGCCGACCGTCCAATTACCGAAGATGAAATGGCGGACATTATTGACATGGTTCAAAAGCGTGCTGGTGAAAAGGCTCGCCGTGAAGTCGCTATCGAAACCAACAACCCAGATGTTGAAGTTCGCCTAATCAACTCCGCTCTCGTCTCTCTACGTATTGATGGTTACAAAGTCTCTAACCCTATCGGTTTCAAGGGTAAGGAAGTTATCGTTCAGATCTATACCGCTTTCGCGCCCCTCGTTCATATTTCTGCCATTGAACGCGTTTGCGACGAGCTTCAGCTCGACCTAGTGACTGTTGCTGTTGAGCCATTCGCAGTTTGCCGTGCTTGTCTTGGTAACGATCTAGAATCTAGCTTCTCTGGTATCGTGATGGATATTGGTGGCGGCACAACGGATATTGCTATTGTCGAAGATGGTGGTGTTGAAGGTACGAAGATGTTTAGTATTGGTGGTCGCAGCTTCACGCATCAGATTGCCGAACGCCTTGGCGTAAGCTTCGCCGAAGCAGAGAAGATTAAGCTCCTAAGCGACAGTCCAAAGATGAGCCCAGAGCTTCGTCAAAAGTTTGATAAAGCCATCGCAAGAAACCTTGATGTCTGGCAGGCTGGTGTCGAACTCGCTATCGAAGAATTTGACCAGCTCGAAACTTTGCCGAACCAGGTTTTCCTCTGTGGTGGTGGCGCAAGCCTCGCAGAGATTCCAGAAACGCTCGCTACTGGCGATTGGTATAAAGGTTTGCCGTTCTCTCGCCGTCCGGTCATTAGTCTAATCGACCCTGACGAAATTGAGGGCGTAGAAAACACGACCGACCGCAAACTTGACCATACTTTTGTAACGGCTATGGGTCTCCTAAGAGTTGGTATTGATACTCTTATTGGAACAGGTGACGACCGTAGCATTAAAGCAAAGCTCGCAAGATTACTTAGAAAATAAAAAATATAGGCCCGAATCAGGGTCTATATTTTTATCTAGGCTTTTTGAACTCTACATATTCCCCAGGCTTTAATCCAGATAGCGAATAGATTCCGAAGCTAACACGATGTAGCTTTACTACTTTGTATCCTAGCGCGTCGAAGGTGCGGCGAATCTGCCTGTTGCGTCCTTCGCTCATTGTGACACGCCATTTTTTGCGCTTGTCGTCGGTATCTAGCTTTTCTAGTCCGAGCTGACTCTTGCCATCTGTCAGAGTTACGCCAAAATCCGAAATCATCTGCTGATGTAGCGGCGCCAAATCTCTATCAATCTCTACTTCGTAAACCTTCGTCTTATGAAACTTTGGATGTGTCATCTCGAAAGCGAAATCACCATCGTTGGTAAGGAGTAAAATTCCAGAAGAATCTTTGTCTAATCTGCCGACATTCTTTAGATTCTGAAGTTCTTTTGGTAGTAGTTCATAAATCGTAGGTGTATCACCCTGACGTTTCTTGCTACAAACATATCCAGTAGGCTTATTCAAGGCAAAGTAGCGAAGTTCTTCTTTCTGGATATTCTTGCCAGCAATAGAAACCTCGTCGTTATCGCCAACGCGTGCGCCAAGCTCGGCTACTTTCTTGTTTACGAGAACTTTGCCAGCAGAAATCAGCTCGTCTGCCTCACGGCGCGAGATTCCAAAATTAGTACTCAAATATTTATTGAGTCTTACTTTGTCTTCGCTCATAATCGCAATCTATTATATAACAAAAGAAATAATAAACTAATTCTCGGTGCTTTCTTCGTTGTTTTCCGAGGATTCTTCAGTAGCGTCCTGGTCAAAGTTTTGCATGTTTACGCCAAGAGCTGTGTTGTCTGCCTTGAGGAAATCTGGTAACTGATCATCTGCTTCGTCGAGAATAGTACCAGATTCTTCTTCGTTGGTTTTCTCGGCGGCGCCTTGCTCGCGTAGTCTAGCTGCCTCGGCAGTAATCGGGTCATCGGCTAGTTCGCGTGCCATCTCTGCGGCTAATGGATTAACAACCTCGGCCTCAATATTGCCGTCATCTTCGCTTAGCTGCTCGGTTAAATCATTGACGTAGCCAGGCATGATAGGTTCAACGACTTCTTCTTCTTGCTTGTCGGTAGTAAAATCATCGTCCGAATCCTGTTCAAGGGAATCGTTATCAAAATCAAGGCCCATCTTCTTTTCGGCTTCGGCAACCTGGGACTGCTCGAAAGCTTTAACCTGAGCTTCATCGGATTCGTTCCTAGAAGAGACGTTACTACTAGACTCGTCTTTTGGAGGAATCGAAAAATCTACAGGTCCATCTTCGATGGAACTAAGAAAAGTATCCTCGGAGTTTTGCTTTTTGGAAACATCAGAAAAATTTTCTTTGCTTTCTGGCTTAGATTCTTTTTCTGTTTTGTTTTCCGGCTCCGCAGTGAAATCAAGTGGTGGCGGAGTCGGCGCGTTAAAAGGGTTTTCTTGTGACGCCCCCTGATCGTCACTGAGCAATTGCTCCATTTGTTTTGCCATCTGCTCGCGAGCTTCGGCAAAGTTAGTGTTACCAATTGGTTGAATTACGCGTTCGCCGCCTGTTGGCTGAGCTGGAGCCTGAGGCTTTGGTTCTTCGAATTGTACCTGGTTTGTAGCTTGAGGATTAATAGCTGGAGCTACTGGGGCTGCTGTCTGTGGAGCTTGAGCTAAATCCTGAGGAGCACTCGGAATAATCTGAGTTGTATCGACTACCGGAGCGGCTCCTGCTGGAGGAACTACTAAATCATCTTGTGGAGCAGCTGGTGTTGCTGGCGCCTCTGGTGCTGGAGCTACTGGAGCTTCCGGAGCTGCTGGTGCTTCTGGCATAGCAGGCGCTTCTGGCATTGCTGGAGCCTGTGGCATTTCTGGCATAGCTGGAGCTTGTGGCGCAAACTCTGCAATTGGTGCTTCTGGGGCAGCCGGAGCTTCGACCTGCGGAACGAATGCTGTGTCCGTAGTAAGATTCTGAGCTGGATTCTGCTGTGGTTCAGCTGTAAAATCTGCAGGATTTGGCATTGGTGGCATAACTGGCATTTCTGGAACGGCTGCGGCTTCTGGTGCCTGTGGTGCAACTGGCGCTGGAGCTACTGGAGCTTCCGGAGCAGCTGGCATTTCAGGCATTGCAGGAGCTGCTGGTGCTTCTGGCATAGCCGGAGCTTCTGGCATAACCGGTGCCTGTGGGGCAGCTTGCATCTCTGGCATAGCTGGAGTCTGAGGAGCAAACTGTGGTGCTGCTTCTGGGACTACTGGCGCCTCTGGGGCTGGAGCTGGTGCTGCAGGTGCAGGCTGTTCAGCTGCTGGAGCCTGAGGTGGAATTGGTTCAAGTGTTGGTGGGGTAGCAGGATTAATTGGCTCGCCAGGAGCTGCTGGGCGAGGTGGAATTGCTGCTACAGTATCAAGATTTGCTGCGGCGTTTGAATTTGGCGTATCGCCAAGCAAATCATGGACAGTATTAACTACGTCCTCGATACCGACCTGAGACTTAACAAGGTAGCGGTCTGCGCCGAGCGCTTCGCCGCGTTGTCTCTGATCGTCGCTCGAAAGAGCGGTCATCATAATTACTTTGATATTCTTTGTTTCTGGTGTAGCGCGCAAGATATCTAGCATATCGAAACCAGAAATCTTTGGCATCATTACGTCTGCAATGATTAGATCTGGTTTTTCCTGCACGGCAAGAGCAAGGCCTTCTTCGCCATCGCCAGCAGATACGATATTATAGCCTTCTGCGACCAACCTGATACTATAAATTTCGCGTAGGGACTTATCGTCCTCGACTAACATTATCTTGGTCATCTTACATCCATTCTATAATAATTATGCTTAATTTTCTAGTAACTTATTTTTTGCCTGTTCGGCCAAATTATCCATCACAAAGCGTTGTTGTTTGTAAACTTCGTCGCTCATACGCGGGAAGCTAACAGTGAAGGTACTACCTTTACCGACTTCGCTCGTAACTTCAATATGCCCATTCATGGATTCGGTGCGCTTTTTAACAAGATAAAGACCAAGACCTGTACCGCCAATTTCGCGCGTGTCGCTATTGTCTATGCGATAGAACTTCTGGAAGACGTGTGTAAGCTCTTCGCGTGGCATGCCGATACCAGTATCCTGAACAGAAACATGGACGTTCTCAATATCTGCGCTAACATTAACAATTACCCAACCTTTAGGCGTGTATTTAATGGCATTCTCGAGCAGGTTATCTATAATCTCGCGGTAAGAATCAATGTCTAGGCTGGTATAGACGAGCTGGCCAAGCTTTTTGCCGCCACCAAAGTTCTGGTCAGTATTGCCAGAAGTAAAACGGAAGCCTAAGCCCTTTTTCTGGATGTTTGGAATCTGCCCCTCGACAATACTCCTTGTTGTAGCAACTAGTTCTACGGGTACCATATGAAGCTTAGAGAGCTGGTCATCCATCTTGGTAGTATCGAGAAGATCCTGGAATAAATGGCCAAGGTGCTGGGAAGCTTCGTGGGCTTTTTGTAAGTAATCCATAGCGCGGGAATCAACCGTAGCTGTGGCAGGATTCATGGCAAGGCCAAGATAACCCTCGATACTTGCGACAGGAGTGCGCATTTCGTGGCTAGCTGTAGAGATGAAATCGTTGCGCTCTTCTTCCTCTTTGAGCTGCTGAGTAATATCGCGGAAAGTAACAACAAGATTTGAACCAGCGCCGTTAGTTGGCGTAACAATGATAGAAACAGGAGTTATTTTTTGGCTATCTAGGGTTTGTAGTTTGAAATCACGTGTTTCGCCGGTTTTACCGCTGTTGAGCGCAAAAAGAATTGGGTTTTTGTCGTCTGGAACCGACTTGTCGTCTTTGTCAAGAAGCTTGATCGAGCTACTGAAATCTAGGCCAACAATCTCGTCTTTGGATTTGCCTATCATGTGCTCGCCAGCTGGGTTTACAAGCTGAATATTTTTATCAGTACCAATAATAACGATGCCTTCGTGGATATATTGAAGGACCTGTTCGTTAAGGGCGTTCTTGGCGCTCTTTTGTTCGTTGACTTGCTCGATGTTGCCCGAGCTGATTATTGGGCCGGTCGTGGCCGGTTGGTTTTTCCTAAATAAGCCCATATATAACTAATATTTTAGCATAAGCGGGGAAGTAAAATGTATAGCAAAAAGGCCGGAGCGCTGGGGCTTCGGCCTTAGGTAGTGTTACTGTCTGTTTACCTCGAGAGACTCAAGGCAAAGGTTGTATATGATGTTCATAATATCAGTGAGATATTCATCAGGGATATTTGGGTGGTAATTATGGATGCACTGACGAACGGTTCTGGTGTCGTAGTCGTTGAAGAGATCGTTATAGAATTTAGGGCATTCGCCGGTGAGGGCGGAGCCTTCATAGAGATCTCTTGCGACAACTTCCAGAACTTCTTCTCTTGAATAGCCTGCGCTGATAAGTCTTGAAATATTGCTCGGAGTGTCAAGGAGGAGCAGATTCCAGGAAATGAGGTTGTTTTCTGCGAAAGCCTTGAAAGCATCAGGGTAAGCAAGTACTTCGGAGGGATTATCGCCGCCAACATAGTCGCCAAAGAGCTTGCCGAGTTCATAGCGATAACAATAATCTGCATTTGCCATAGCGATAACGTCTTTGTAATTCTCTGCCACATCTTTGAGAGTGGTGGTGTTATTAATTTCAATAATCATAATTCAAACGACCTTTCTAAAGAATGTAGACCAGACAGTGTCCAGCCCCAATGTAAAGCCTGCTATAAAAGGCCTTGCATCGAGGCTAGAAACTAACACTTTTAAAGAGCGATTAACGCATTATAAAACTAAAGATTGATGCTGTCAAGGGTATGAGACCTATTTACAAAATTAACAGATATGTTTTAGTATGCTAGCTTGGGCTATGCAAAAGCATTATGCTATAATATTTTTATATGAATAAAGATGTCATCTATATAGAGCCAGAAGACGATATCACAGATATTCTTGCAAACATTAAGGGTGCAAAGAATCGAGTTGTCGCCCTGGTGCCGCCAAAGAAAGCCGGTGTGCTTCGCAGTGCGGTTAACTTTAAATTAATTGCTAAAACCGCAACCCGCGCAGACAAGGTTGTTGTTCTTATTAGTAATGACGAATCGCTTATTAAGCTTGCTGCAGCTGCTGCTATGCCTGTTGCAAAGAATCTTCAGAGCAAGCCTCAGCTTCCAAAGATTTCTAATAATAAGGAATTTGGCGAAGAGCCAAGCGATGTTATTGAAGGCAAGAAAGCTTCCAAAGTTCAGGTAAAGAATAATACCGAAGAAGCGAAAGAAGGAGATAGTGACGAAGAGCTCGAGTCTGTAAACTCCGAGGTTCGTCCAGCTTTTAAGACTGCAAAAGAAGATTCCGCTCCAAAGAAGAGCGAAAAAGTCGACGATGTTATTGAACTTGACGGCGAAAAAGATGATCCAAAGGAAAAGAAAGCTTTCCGTAGTATCAAGGCTGCGCCATTTTCTGGTAAAGTTCCAAATTTCAAAAAGTACCGCATCCCAATCATTGCTGGCTCGATTGCTGTGGTCCTTCTTGTTGTTTTCTTGGTCTGGGCAAACGTCGTTGCCCCAGCCGCAGATATTGCTATCAAGATTAAAACCTCTACCGTAAACTTCACAGAAAAAGTTACCTTTACGACTAATTCCGAAAACGCAAGACCAAGCGAAGGCGTCTTTATGCTCGAAGAAAAGAGTGTCAAAAAGACTGCCGAGGCTGAGTTTGAGGCTACCAAGGAAGTAGATAAGGGTGAAAAAGCTACTGGTACGATTAAGGTTACAATTCCTGCTGGCACGAGCGCGGATCGTTCGATTTTGAAGAATGGCGTTGGTGTTTCTGCTGGCGAAGTATTTATATACCAGGAATTGTCTTTTGAGGCTACAAGTAGCGTGTCCGTATCTGCCGAAGCTTTGGACCAGGGTGGCTATGTGAATTGTGGTCTCTCATCGACTAGTTGTAGAGTCTTGAAACCGATTGTCTTGGGAACGGTAGATGTTCGCGCGAAAGAGAGCGGCGATAAGTATAATATTGCCGGGACTAATAGTAACTGGAAGCTTTCCACTAGCGACTGGTTTGCAAGTTCTGCAACATTTGAATCTAGCACTATGGATGGCGGCACAAGCAAGATAGTCAAGGTCGTAAGCAAAGAAGACCTAGAGAATGCTAAGAGCTCTCTAAGTCTCCCAAGTAATACCGAGATTATTGATGATCTGTCCAAAGAATTTGGTGATGGCTATTTCGTAATCAATGATAGCTTTACTTCTGACGAAGCTAAATATACTAATACTCCAGACGTCGATGGCGAAGTCGAAGAGGGCAAGAAAGCAAAGATTTCTGTAGAAAAGAATTACAAGATCTATGCTGTTAAGCGCTCGGATATTAATGACTATATTATGGCTAAGGCTAGCGAAGGTATCGGTGATGATACTCAGAGTGTCTACTGGACTGGCGTAACTGGCTTCTCGAAGGATGTTATTAAAAACAGCAATTCTGTAAAGAAAGATAAGGTCTTCTTTGAGAACTTCTCAAAGGGCGACGAAATGAGCGCTAAGCTCAAGAGTACTGTATTTATCGGCCCAGAAATCACCGAAGATATGGTCTACGAAAAGGCTCTCGGCAAGAAGACTGGCGAAGTTCAGACTGCTATCAAGTCCATCAATGGCGTTTCGGAAGTAAATGTAAAGACATCATACTTCTGGGTGTATAAGATTCCAGACGATAAAAGTAAAGTCCATATCGACGTCTCCCTAGTAGAATAATGCGTATTGTAGCTCTAGATATTGGCGAAAAACGAATCGGAACAGCGTATGCGGACACAAAAGTCCGCATTGCTATTCCTCGCGAGATGATTCCTGTTGATGGAAATGAGCTCGCGAACATTGCGAAGTTTTGTCGCCTCGAAAAAGCCGAAGTTTTGGTTTCTGGCTATCCAAGAAATAGTCAGGGCGAAGCCACGAAACAGACCGAGTTTGTTGTGGACTTTGTCGAGAAAATCAAGGCGTATTTTGAAAGTATCGGCCAAGCGCTACCGCAAATCTATTTCCAGGATGAATCCCTGACATCGGTAACTGCCGAGGAAAGGCTTAGTTCGAAAAAACACGAGCTATCCCGAAATGATCGCGCCAAAGGAATTGTGGATTCCGAGGCAGCGACAATCATCCTTCAAGACTTTATAGAAAATACAAAACTGGATTAGGAGTTTAATGAGGCATCTAGGACAAAAGACACATACTTTAAAGACTATTATTACTATCGTCGCAAGCCTTGTATTGCTTGCCATTATTGCTTCTGCAATTTTGATGGTTTGGTATCATCAATCGGTTTCCGCAGTTGATCCTCACGCTTGTGATGCAGAAAACTGCCTAATTGAGTTTACGGTCAAAGATGGCGATACGGCCGAAACCGTCTCTAAGCGTCTTGAAGAAGCCGGTCTTATTCGCTCGGCATTTGCTTATCGCGTATACATTAAGCTCGAGGGCAAGGGCAAGGTTCTTCGCTCTGGTGAATACCAGTTATCTAAAGATATGACAATTGCAAAGATCGTTGATGCCTTTAATGTTGGTCCAGATTCTCAAACTTTCTCTATCACATTCTTACCTGGTGGAACTTTGGCTGATGCTCGAACAAGATTAAAGGCCAAAGGTTATAGCGATGACGAAATCTCAAAGGCTTTTGGGGCAGATTATGACCATGAATTGCTGAAGGATAAGCCGGCAGACGCTAGCCTCGAAGGCTATATTTATGGCGAAACTTATGAATTCTACAAAAACGCAACCGTAGAAGAGATTCTCGAGCGCTGCTTCGATGAAATGTATAAAGAGGTAAAAGAGAATAACTTGGTCGCCAAGTTTAAGGCTCAGGGCTTGAATTTGCACGAGGGCATTGTGCTCGCCTCTGTAGTTCAGCGTGAATCTGGTGTTCTTCCAGATGATATGGCAAGCGTTGCTCAGGTGTTCCTAAACCGTTTGAACCAGGGTATCCCTCTTGGTAGTGATGCAATTATCGCTTACTGGGCAGATACTCAGGATGAGAATCGCGACAAAACAGATATGAGCTATCTTGATACCACTCCGTGCCCATGGAATTCTAGGCGTTGTGGTGGTTTGCCGCCAACTGGTATTTCTACTCCGGGCGCAGGCGCACTGGAAGCTGTCGCAAATCCAAGTGGTGAAAATTACCTATATTTCCTAACCGGCGATGATGGCAAAATGTACTACGGTACAACAGAGGCGGAACACAACGCAAATATCCAAAATCATTGCCAGGAGATGTGCCAAATTTTGTAATCATTAAAGCTTGTAGTATAATATAGCTAATGTTTTATTAAGAAACATTTGTTTTCCGAGATAAAACACATTGCGGTGGGGCGATGCAATTTATTTATGAAAAGAATTCAACTTATTATTAAAAAACTACTACCATACTTAGGCTGCTCGGCTTTGATCCTAGCACTTATGATTTTTGGTTCTAGTTCCGAAATTGACGAGAGTGGCAAGCCTATCGCGTCGAATTTTGGTGATACCGAATTCGTCGTTACTGCTGACCAAGTTTCTGAAACCTACACCGTTGCAAGTATTACTGATACCTTGCAGCTCGCTTCCGCATCCACTGTAAGCGCTAACTATGTTACGGTTGATCGTCTCTATGAAGAGACTGGTTCTATTGTTTCTAAGGACAATAACGTCGAAGAAAAGCCTATCTTTATCGATACTAGTGATTATTATCGCGGTATTCGTAAATATACAGTAAAAGACGGCGATACTCTTGATTCTATTTCTGAGCTAATCGGCGTCAGTAAAGACCACATCCGCTGGAGTAACGACATGAAGAAGGAAGACGTTACTGTTGGTCAGGAACTCGTATACTATCCAGATGTTGATGGTATTATCTACAAGGTCAAGGAAGATGATACGGTTGACTCTCTTGCTGAGAAATACGGTTCGAATAAGGAAGAAATCATCGCCTATAACGACCTTGAGGGTAAGGATCTAGAAGTCGACTCTTTGATTGTTCTTCCTGGTGGCGATCTTCCAGAAAAAGAACGCCCAGAATATGTTGCCCCTGCACCAGTTATTGTAAATCCTACTCCAAGTTACTACAGTTATTCTACAGACTCTGGTACACGTCATGGTCTAACCGAGGTTGGTAGCTATGCTTACTGGTCTGGTGTTTACTACAGTGGCGCGCCTGGCGCAGCTGGTAACCCTGGTGCCTTTGGTAACTGTACTTGGTTTGCTTGGTACTGGCGTAACAGCAACGTTGCTGCTGGTAACCTCCCTGAAAGTTATAGACTCCCTGGTGGCGCTATTGGTAACGGTCGCGACTGGGCATACAGCCTTGGCGCAGCAGGCTTCGCTGTTAACCGTACTCCTGCCTATGGTGCTGTTATTCAGTCTATGGACGGTTGGTATGGTCACGTTGGCGTTGTCGTTGGCGTCGAAGAAGGCGTCTCGATTACGATCCAGGAAATGAACTACGCTGGTCCAAACGGTATGTATAATCACGTTTACCAGTCTACGATCAACTGGAGCGATGCGCTCGGTTACAACTACATTCACGGTAAATAAAAACAGCTCCCCTGAAATATGGGGAGTTTTTTGTTGGTCTGAAAATTTGCTTTAAGGGGTAAAAAATTATATAATATATAAAAATAGACGGAGCAAAAATTATGTTTGTAGATACCGCAAAAGTTATTATACGCGCAGGTAAGGGTGGCAATGGTGCTGTATCGTTCCGCCACGAGATTTATATTCCTAAGGGTGGCCCAGATGGCGGTGACGGCGGAAAAGGTGGCGACGTAGTTTTTGTTGCAAGTAAAGACTGTAACACTTTGGTAGATTTTAAGTTCCAGCCAAAGCTTATCGCAGAGGATGGTAAAGCAGGCTCTGGTCAGAAGAGCTCTGGAAAATCTGGTAAAGATCTAGAAGTTGAAGTTCCGGTTGGTACTGTCGTAAAACGTGATGGCGAAATCGTTGCGGATTTAGTCCGTGATGGTCAGCGCGAAATTGTCGCTCATGGTGGTGATGGTGGCTATGGCAACTGGCATTTTAGAAGCTCCGTCCGTCAAACGCCAAAGTTTGCCGAGCTCGGTAACCCTGGCGAATCTTATGAAGCAGAGCTCGAGCTCAAACTTATTGCTGACGTTGGCTTGATTGGTTTCCCGAATGCTGGCAAGTCTACCTTCTTGTCCGTAGTAAGTAATGCTACTCCAGAAATTGCAGATTATCCATTTACGACCTTGATTCCAAATCTTGGCGTCGCAAAGATTGATGATGGTTCTATCCTGATCGCAGATATCCCTGGCCTTATCGAAGGCGCAAGCGAGGGTAAGGGTCTTGGCGACAAGTTCCTTCGCCATGTCGAGCGCACGAAGGTCTTGCTGCATCTTGTCGATGTATATAACGACGATGCTGGTAAAGCCTATAAAGACATCCGTAGCGAGCTAGAAAAGTACTCCAAAGAATTGGCAAAGCGCCCAGAACTAGTCGTTCTAACCAAGACTGAGGGTCTAGACGAGGATATCGTAAAGATGCAGATGGCTGCCATCTTGGCCGTCAATCCAGATGCAAAGGTTATGGCAATGTCCAGCTCCGCGCATCAAGGTTTGACTGAGGTTCTTCGTGAGCTTCGCGAAATCATTACCGAACAAAAGAAGAAAGAAGAGGCTGAAGAGGCAGAGAAGCTCAAAAATCTCCTTAGCGAAGATGAAGCAGAATCTTTGCCAGTTATTACACTTGAGCGCAAAGAACAGAAGCGTCGTGCTCGCCATCAGCGTTACGAGAAGGGTGATCGTGGTTCTATCGTAGAACTAGGCGTAAGTGATGATGACGAAGACTACGACGATTTTGAAGACTAAAATATAGCTTAATACCTCTTGACGCTTGTGCTTAAATTTGCTTTAATAAAGACAAGCTGGTACGCTACACGGGGTTCCACTGCAATACGTGGACAGTGTGGAGACTTGAAACAAAAACAAACAGCGGATTAAAACAAACCAATGTGCCCCAGGGTGGGCGCGTAACAGCGAAAAAATTGGTCGGGCACGCGGCCGATTTTTGCTTACGCGACACTTTTGACCGAAAGCACAATAAGGGTAAGACTATTGACAAAACGCTTATTTTTTGGTATAATACACATATCCTATGATTATCTCTGTTACAGAGGTGAGGGAGATCATTTAAATAAAGTCAAATCATTACTGTGCACAACGCACAGTATGAAGACATGCTAGGTTAAGAACCTAAGTGCTACGGAGGTCTTCAGAGCAAATCTTTTCCAACTGTCAAAAGGAGAGTGATAACTATGTTGGAAAAAACACAGTCAATCGCACAGAAGGGAGTTATCTTTTTGTGCGTCGTTGCGGTCATCTGCAGCGCCATCTTTGGTGTGACGACTATTGCAGCCGTCGATAAGTTCAACGACTTTATCGAAACACCTTCCGCTCATGCGGCCGAAAACATCTCGGACGTCAACTATGTCGTAAATGACGCAATTGAGGAACCTCAGGCCAAAAGCCTTGTGGACCTCAAGCCTGTGTCGAGCAACGGCAACAATGGCTCCGGCTCTGGCGGTATCATCAATGTTACCTTTGGTAACGATACTGTTCAGAACGATGGCATCGACAGCAACAACTATAACTTCAACCACAATCTGTGGCTTGACGGCATGAATGCTGACGAGGCTTTCGACGTATTCTTCAGCTGGCTTAGCTGCGACCCCTGCCTCATGGCTGCCACTGCGACTGGTATTCAGTCTCGCATCGGCGATATTGGCCTTCAGGCAAAGGAGTCTGGCATTACTGGTCTTGAAGAGAAGGCAAACGCTAGTGCGTTTAGTTACTACGACGACCGTGCATACTGGCAGAATGACCTGAATACTCTGTACAACTACCTGAGTGAAAAGCCCAGAAAAATCGATGAGATTGGGGACTATAACTCGGCTATGTACCAGAGTCACTTTGACGGCTCTATTCTGCCCAGAATCGTAGTTCGCAAGACCAAGAACAGCAATGGACACGCAATCGCGTTCGAGCTGGCTCCTGGTACCGAGGTCCGTTTCAGACTGGAATGTGGATTCCAGATGGTTGATATTATCGAGACTTATGTCACCGAGACTACAACCACTCCGGAAACAACTACAACTCCCGAGGAAACAACCACGACTGAAGCAACTACGACCACGGTTACTACAACGGTAACTGAAACCACGACACCCGAAACCACTACTTCGACGGAAACTACGACCGAGGAAACAACAACCTCGACTACACCGACAACTACGACTGAGACCACGACAAGCACTTCTGAGTCAACTACATCGACTCAGACTACATCCACGGCAACCACGACCAGTACGACGGAAACCACTACTACAAGTAAGGCAACCACGACTACTGAGTCTACGACTACAAGTACGTCAACTTCCACGACTACTGAGTCTACGACAACAAGCACGTCAGCTACGACAACTACCGAGTCTACAAGTACGTCCACCACGACTACTACCACTACGACGGAAGCTACAACAACTTCCACAACCCAGGCAACTACGAGTACTACCGAGGCCACTACGACCAGCACTACGCTGGCACCGAAGGACCCGACAATTGCTCCTATTGTTACTGAGGTGAGCGGCGTAGTAGACGATGACAAGGTGAATACCGAACTCGTCGAAACACGAGCTACGATTCCGCCTAAGACGACTACGACGACCCGGGCAACGACAACCACCAAGACTGAAGGAACTACAAGCGCTACCGCTACAGAGCCTTCCGGGCCAATAGTGATAGTTTCGCTCGACGCTCCTCGCCTTATGGCTGCGCCGGAAGTTGTAACTGACGACGTAAGCTATGATGATGTAAGCTATGATGACGAGTCCGACACCGATGAAGACAAGGCGACCGTCAGCGATGACGATAAGACCTTTGCCGACGACGATGATGGCAGCAAGGTTCCTGAAGCACAGGACAATAACGGGGTTCCCGAAACGGCAAATCCCGAAGCGCCTGAAATCAGCGAATCGGCGCCCGCCAATATCGACAACGTATCTGTATCCGACTATTCAACCCCCGACGTGGTGATTATTAATCCCATTGTTACTGAGGTGTTGATCATCTAATCCGCAAATTGCCGAACTCTCCCAAGGGTTCAAACCTATGCCGACAGGAGGCTAATTCTGATTCGGCGCTAAACTATACGCCCATCTAGACAGCATTCGCTGTTACGTTCTATATGAATATAAACAACCATGCTGTAAAAAGAAAGGAGGTTATGATTATGAAACAGCATGTCTTAGTACATTATTAGGAGGGGAGAAATTATCTACGGATAAGAAATCCCCTCCTGATACCATGTTATGAACAGTAACGATTTGATTTTCAAAAAAATCCACTAGTTTTCGCTGGTGGATTTTTTAGTTGTATTGAACGATAAGTAGGCCGCCTTGGCGGATAATGTGCGGGATGCTGCTACGAATGTCTAGGATTGTAGACGGTAGGCTATTGCCGGATTTTCCGCGGATTACGGCGTCTGCTTTTGGCATCCTAGTCTTGAATTCGCTCCAGTCTAGACAAGGGGTTTCGCCGCGCGGGTTGGCGCTGGTTACTAGGAGTGGACCGGTCTTTTCGAGTAGCTCTAGCATGTATTTATGAGCTGGGATACGAATACCGATGGTATTAAAGTTATCGAAATAGTAGTTTTTGAAATCTGGGTTTTTGTTGAAAATCATGGTTAGCTCGCCTGGGAAATAGCGGCGCGAAAGGTTGGCTTCCTGGCGGCTAATATCTGCAAAGCGAGGGATATCTTTGACACTTGGGAGCATTAAGGTGAAACATTTGTCGCTGGTGATTGGGCGCTTCTTGATCTTGATAAGCTTCTCAATCCCGTCTCTGCTTTCGAGTGAGCTGGCGATTCCGTAGACGGTTTCGGTTGGTACACCAAGAATACCGCCATTCGTTAGAATGTCGAAAGCCTGCTTTTTGTCTTTCTGAGAAATCACCTTCATTGGAGTATATTATACAATAAATTGTTAGTTATTCAAGCGAGCCATAATAACTCGTCATCTTTGCGAACTATTCGATATTCGTCCACTTCGCCTCGCCGAAAAACTTTTTCGTTATATGCTTGTTAGCTTTCCAAAATGGAAAGTTTTAACAGATAAGCCTTTATTGCTATAGCGTATTAGCTTTCCAAAACGGAAAGCTAAAGCATATATTTAGAAAACAAACTAACCGCTCGAGGGGAGTCTAGGGGTAAAATCGGAAGCGTTACCGTGCTAAAATAAAGACATGAGCAAATTGAATTACAAAGGCCCAGTTGTCCTTATCGTTATGGATGGCGTCGGTCTTGCTGAAGATAATCCTTATAATGCTGTCACGCAGTCGCGCGCAGATACCCTACACGAACTAATGCAAAAATACAAAATGGCCGAGCTTGGCGCTGCTGGCCACTATGTCGGCATTCCTGACGGCGACATGGGCAACAGCGAAGTTGGTCACAACGCTATGGGCGCAGGCGAAATCGTCTTGCAGCGTAGCGCAGCTGTCGAAGAAGCCATGAATGGTGGCGCCTTCGAAACTCAGACCTGGCAAGATATTAAGAATCGCCTTGCCAGCACAGATAAGACCCTTCATTTCATGGGTATCTTTAGTGACGGTAACGTTCACTCGAATATTACTCACCTCGAAAAAATGCTAGCTCAGGCCCAGAAAGACGGTATCGAGCACGTTCGTGTTCATATTCTCCTTGATGGTCGTGATGTTCCGCCGCAGAGCGAGCCAAAGTTCATTAAGCGTCTAGAAGATTTCGTTCATGGTCTTGGCGATCCAGATTATAGAATCGCTGATGGTGGTGGTCGCATGGTTATTACTGCCGACCGCTACGATAGCAACTGGAAGATGGTTGAAGATGGCTGGAACCTAAGTGTCCATGGCCAAGGTCGCCAGTTTGCAAGCGCTACCGAGGCTGTCGAAACTTACCGCAGCGAAAATCCAGGGCTTCAGGATCAATATATGCCGCCATTTATCGTGGCTGAAAATGGTCAGCCAGTTGGTAAGATTCAAAACGGCGATGCTTTGATTTATATCGATTTTCGTGCTGATCGCGCTCTAGAAATGGCTAAGGCATTCACTTTCGAAGATTTCCCGTATTTCGACCGTGGCGAGCGCCCAGATGTCTACTTTGCAGGTATGGCGGTCTATGACGAAGATAAGCATATTCCAGAACATGTTCTTGTAGAATCTCCAAGCTTCGAAAAGCCACTCGCATTCCAGCTTGCAGAGCAGGGCGTAAAACAATATGCAATTTCTGAAACTGTAAAGTTTGGTCATATTACCTACTACTTCAATGGTAATAGCCATCAGGTTCCAGAAGGTGAAGACGAGGTTGAGGTATCTTCCTATATTGAGCCATTTAATACTCGCCCATGGATGAAAGCGGCCGAGATTACAGATAAGCTCGTTGAAGCTATCGAAAGCGAAAAATATCAGTTCCTACGCATTAATTATCCTGGCGGTGATATGGTTGGTCACTTTGGTGAAGTTGAGCCTACGATCGCAGCCATGGAAGCCATTGATATCTCTTTGAAGCGTATTATCGACGCCGTTAACAAGCTTGGTGGTGTAACGATTATTACTGCCGATCACGGCAACGCGGAGGAGCTTATGGAAGATGGTAAGCCAAAAACTTCTCATACGACCAATCGTGTTCCTTGTATCTTTGTTGATGAAACCGAGAATGCGGATAAATACCATCTTGCCGAAGGTGATTTTGGCCTAGCCAACCTCGCTCGCACGATTACAGCAATGTTAAACAAAGAGCCTTACGAAAAATGGCTCCCATCTATCATTGAGGAGAACGACTAATGGTCCTTGCGATAATCATTTCGATACTTTGCGGATTCCTAGTATTCTGTGGCGTGACGCTCTATCTTATCCAGAGCTCGCTCTATAGTATTATTCGTCATTTTGGAGCGATTATCGCGGCCGTTATCGGTCTGCTGGCTATCTGTTTCTTTGTTGCTAGCAGCTCAATCGCGGTTTTGGGTTTCGGGAGCTTTATTCTCTTAGTTTTGCTTGGCTCCTTATGCTTCGCGGTTATCAATGTTTTGGCGTATTTCTTGACCAAGGCGATGCTTGTTCCGCGCAAAAAGGAGGGGCGCAAGAAAGCCGTCGTGACGAGCAGTTCTTTGGCACTCGTCTCGACTTTTGACGGCATTGTGTCGCTTTGTTCTGGCTTCGCGCTTGGCTTTAGCTTTATTCAGGGCGCAAGCACGGCGATGCTTCTATTTGTATCTTTGGCGCTCTTTATGATTCTTGACCGAGTTATGCGTATCGAGCAACTCGAAAGAGAAGTTGTGCCAGAAACAGCTGTGCGCGCTAATTTGCTGACCTCTATTATTTGTATGATAGTGGGCCTGATTTTTAGCGCTATTATGTCGCAAGGAATGAAGGATAACAAAGAAGCTTATCTGGTCTTGCCGATTGCTTGCTTGTTGTTTTATGGCCTCAAGGCGGCTTGGTCTCTGATTGCTAAGCTAAGAGCTAGATGATAAAATAGGAGAAACTAAGAGATAATTATGAAAGTCAATAAAGCAATTATTCCGGTTGCGGGTTGGGGTACGCGCCGTTTACCAATTACCAAAACTATCGAGAAAGCAATGCTTCCAATTGGCAATCGTCCGCTAGCGGATTATGTCGTAGAAGATTGTGTTAAAGCTGGTATCAAAGAGATCTATATCGTCATTGATGAAAAGCCATTCTCTCAGATTAAGAACTATTACGAAGAAAATCAGAAACTAGCAGATTATCTCATTGCTCGTGGAAAAGAAGATCGCCTAGAACTCGCCAAGACTGGCTACGAAGGCGTAAAGATTCATTTCTATTGCCAGAAGAACGTCGACGAACGCTATGGTAGCGCAGAACCTGTTGCTCAGGTTGTCGAAGAGTTCGGCATTAACGAACCAACCGCTGTTCTTATGGGCGACGATTTTAGCTACAATGCTGACGGCAGCTCGGATATGCAGCGCCTAGTCGAGATCCTAGAAGACGATACCGAATCTGCGATGCTTGCAACCGAAATCCCAATGGAGAAGGTTGAAAAGTATGGCGTTTTGAAGGTAGAAGATGGCTGTCTATCTGGCATCTATGAAAAGCCAAAGCGCGAAGAAGCTCCAAGCAATCTTATTAATATCAGCAAGTTCATTATGTCTCCAGAACTACTTCAGCGCATCGTGAAGTATTGTAAAGAGAACGATTTTGGTCCACAGGATCAGGAATATCTCATTACAGATCCAATCATCGAACATATTAAGGCTGGTGGCAAGATTCGCGTTCTTCCTATCAAGGGTCAGTATCTTGATGGTGGTTCACTTGAAGGCTGGCTACATGCCAATCAAGTTATTTACGGCGATAAATAATATATCATGGCGCGCATAAATGTAAAAGTTAAGCCTGGCTGCAAACAGGCTTCGCGCCTCGAGAAGCAAGAGGACGACAGTTATGTCGCCTTTTTGCACGCTCGTGCGCACGACGGCGAGGCAAACACTGAGCTTTTGAAGCTGTTATCAAAAGAGCTCGGCGTGCCAAAAACGCAGATAGAAATCGTCGCTGGCGCAAAAGGTCGAGACAAGATTATCGAGTTTTAAAATAACCCGCAATTCGCGGGCTATTTTTATGTAATCTTTTTGTCTTTAATTTCGTCTGGGAGATAGTTTTTGTCTAGATGGAAGCCTGCCTCCCATTTTTGGCCTTTGCCGAAACCGAGATCGGACATGAGCTTTGTAGGAGCATTGCGGAGCCAGATCGGGACCGGCAAATCCATGGTTCGGTTTGCTAAATCTTTGGCGCGCATATAGGCATCGTAGCTCTCACGGGATTTCTTGGCTTTTGCTAGGGCGTAAGCGACATGAGACAAGATAATCTGGCTCTCCGGCATGCCGACGCGCTCTACGGCCATAAAAGCATCTAGGGCGAGTCCTAGGGCACCGTTTCCTGCTAGGCCAATGTCTTCGCTTGCGAATATTACCATGCGACGTGCTACAAATTTCGGATCTTCGCCAGCATTCAGCATGCGTGCAAGATAATAGAGCGTCGCATCAACATCGCTGCCGCGCATCGATTTAATAAAGGCGGAAATGTTGTTGTAGTGCTCGTCGCCCTTCTTGTCGTATCCTGGAACTTTGCGACCAGCAGCTTCGCGTACCTGATCGACATCGACTTTATCTGACAAGCTTAGTGCGAGTTCGAGGTCTCCAAGAGCAGAGCGGGCGTCGCCGCCAGATAGTTCTGCAAGGTAATCAATCGCCTCGTCTGTGACGCGTTTTTCGGCTTTTTCTTCCTCGATTGCTCGACGTAAAACCTCTTTAATGTTTTCTTTGCTTAGATGTTTGACGATAACGACGCGGCTTCTCGAGAGAAGTGGTGAGATAACTTCAAAGCTTGGGTTTTCGGTAGTAGCGCCAATTAGGGTAATTAGACCGCTCTCGACATGGGGCAAAAATGCGTCCTGTTGTGCCTTATTGAAGCGATGAATCTCGTCCACGAAAAGCACGGTGCGAACCTGGAGATTCCAGTTCTGCTTTGCACGCTCAACGACCGCTTCGACATCTTTCTTGCCGCTCGTAACGGCAGAAATCTCGATAAAATCTGCCTCAAACTCGTGAGCAATAATGCGCGCCATGGTGGTCTTGCCAGTGCCTGGTGGGCCCCAAAAAATGATATTGACTGGCTCTTTCTTCTTTACGATTTCGGTCAAAATCTTGCCTTCGCCAATAATATCGGTCTGGCCAATAACGTCTTCGAGCTTTTGCGGGCGCATACGCTCGGCTAGAGGAATCCTAGATGTCATCTTCGTAATCCGTCTCTCCGTAATCTTCTGGAGTAGTAGTTATATCTTCGCGCTCAGAGAAAGCGGCTGGTCTCTCTAAGTATTTCTTGGCGGCGCGAAGGATTGCAATCTCGCGGTTGCGCCAAAAATGAGCACGATAGCCAAGATCGCTGGAAATCTTGGTTAGATCTTCTAGGGACATGTTTTGGAAGGTCTCGATAGCTTCGTCGATAGTATTGAACCATTCGGTCTGCGTGCCATCTTCGATTTCGTCCTCTTCTTGCATGGCGCCAATGAATTTTTCTACCTGGCAAACAAAAACCTGGTTGTCTACGATTCTTGGGGTTGCATCTGGAGTCTCGCCGCCACGAAGCTCAATCGTGCGACCAAGAGATACAAGATTCTTCACCTTGTAACCAACTTCTTCGTGGATTTCGCGCTCGACGTTTTCGTAGGCGAGCTCGCCTGGTTCTTGGCCGCCACCAGGAAGCTTGTAATAGCCCTTATTGACTGCATGGGTGATGCAAACGCGACCATCTTTGTCTAGGACTGCGGCGCGTGCGCCAAACTTTAGCTTGGCCTTGTCGTAATTATTGTTAGTAGGGAAGCCAAAATCTTCATTAGATAGAGTAATTAAGATGTCGGTATTGATTGGCTTGACCCAATAATCTGTGAATTCATTTTTCTCGTTGTAGTGGAAATATGCTTCAAGTTTTTTGCCGCGAAGAATATCTGGCAGAAAAATCTTTGCATCGGACCACATTTTGTCATAGGGAATATCTCGGAGGGCGTACCATTCTAGATCTAGCTCGTCGCTGTCTTGTGGTTCTCCTTCCCATTCAGTAGCAACAAAAACGTGCATAAGATCGCGCTCGACCTTGTCTTTATAGTGTAGGCCATCATAAACGACGCGTGCGACTTGCTCGAACTTAGTAATACGGACGCCAGTTTCCTCGAAGCATTCGCGGACGACGCATTCGGCAGGCGTCTCGCCGTGCTCGAATTTGCCGCCAGGGGCAGTAATTTTACCCATTCCAAAACCACGGAGTTTCTTTCCGAGTAGAACTTTGTTATCTTTTCGCAAATATACAACAGTGGTCTCAATCATAAATAAATTATATCATTCAATCTGTTCTTATAGTTTTAGCTAGTTAAGTCATCAAACTATCTAAAACTATAAGAACAAGATTGGCCTGATATAATCCGTAAAATCGTAGACACGGTCGGGCCGCTATGATTCATAATTTTAATTGCCATGTAGATTGAATCGGTTCGCAGGTTTGACAGGTTAATCTATCAAACTAGTCAAACTTGTCGAGCTAATCCAACTTGTCAAACTAGTCGAACCTGCGCAAAACATATGGATTAGCTTGCGATTTTTGCAAGTTAATACACCTGAGCGATATGGCCTTATCTGTAAAAACTTGCAGATTTTGCAAGCTAATGAGCATATAGGCAAAACTTTTGGTTCTGTGACTAAGAACGGGGGCGATAAGTATGAAAATTATTGACAAAAATGGTAAAAAGTAGTATAATAGAAAAAGCTAAATATCTTCGGAGGTGTTTAGACTACTACAAAGGAGGTCTCTATTATGGGATCTAAGTACTTTAATTTTACTGGGCTTGAGCTGAGCCTGGACGGAAACGCTGTTCTTTCTAAGCCTAACGGCAAGCCTGCAGACATGAGCGCCGCAGTTCCTGCAACCTTCAAGGATGGCATCGTCTCTGTTGAGGTTAAAAACCTTGCAGACGTAATCGTCCTCGAGGTTCCCGAGAATGCAAGCATTCACATGTATGTTCTCCATGACGCTTATACCAACCTTATCTATGTGGGCAGCGGCAAGAAGAATATACAGGCTGTCGCAGCTATGCTCGAGAGTGAAGAGCTGTGGTATCAGAAGCACGAGTATACAGTTATTACTCACTGTAGCAATTCCTTCTGGGAGGCTGTGCTGCGTCGCTTCGCTGTAAAGCCTGAGGGATTTGCTGCTCCTAAGCCTGATAAGCCTGTTACTGTTAAGCCTGTGATCCACCGTGACACCACTGCTGAGACCGAAACTGCAGTTGGGGTTGAAATCAGAGAACAGGGTAAGTCTCTTGCTGAGCGCATCGCAGCCCGTGCTGCTGAGCATGCTCAGGAGGCACCTAGAGAGAAGGCTCCTGCAACCGAGGAAAAGCCCAAGACATCCGCAGCTGACTTCTTCAAGGGCCGTCACCACAAGTCCTGATAGTTCAGTCCAGTAAACCCAAACCAACCGCCCCCGCGTTCTGCAGGGGCGGCTTTTTCTTGGTCTTAAAACGGCTCAGATGGACTCCGCGCTAGCTAGAACGGCGCATTGGTTTTATGCTAAAATATATTCGATAAAAACTGAAAGGAAATAAGTATGGCTCCTCTGGGCGTTGTATTAACAATCTTATTATTAGTTCTATTATTCATTATTCTTCCAGGACTACGCGTCGTTCGTCAGTTCGAAAGCGGTGTCGTATTCCGTCTTGGTAAGCTCCATGGTATTAAAAGGCCAGGTCTACACGTAATTGTTCCTTATATCGATACGATTTCTCGTGTAGATATGCGTACTACTCCAATCGATGTTCCAAAACAGGAAGTTATTACGAGAGATAACGTTACTGTCGGCGTTGATGCAATCGTCTACTTCCGTGTTCTAGATCCACAGAAGGCGCTCCTTGAAACAACTAACTATATCTATGCAACCACAAACTTTGCTCAGGCTGCACTTCGCGATATTACGGGTAACTTCGAACTCGATGAGCTTCTAAGCAAGCGCGACGAAATCTCTGCAAAGATTAAAGAGATCGTCGATAAAGAAACGGATAAGTGGGGTATCGATATCGAGAACGTTAAGCTTCAGAACATCGAGCTTCCTGGCGATATGAAACGCGCAATGGCAAAGCAGGCTGAGGCTGAACGCGAACGCCGTGCTGCTATTATCGTCGCAGAAGGTGAAAAATCTGCTGCTCAGTCCGTCGCTGACGCTGCTGCACTTCTTGCAAACACTCCAGGTGGTGTTCAGATTCGTACTCTTCAAACTCTTGAAAAGATTTCTTCTGAACCATCCCAGAAGACAGTTGTCTTCCTATCTGGCGATGCAGAAAAAGCCCTAAAGAAGCTTGTAGGATAAAATCTACTATCAAAAAAGGCGCTCCCCAATCGGAGCGTCTTTTTTGCATGCTATTGCTGCGGATTCTTTCCTGCTAGGCCTGCATCTAGGAGCAGCTTAGCTTGTTCCCAGTCTCTATCTTCTGGATCAAAGTATCCTAGGAAGCCAGCAGTAGTAAACTTATCAAACTGGAAGTAAGGAACGCCGGTACCGATAGTCCTAGATGCGCGCATGGTGTTGTTGTCTAGCTCGTCGGCGGTTTCATGGTTCTCCATGCAGCTAACGAAAGTATCTTTATCTAGACCGGCTTTTTCTGCGACATTGTAGAAGTAATCCATCTCGAGTTCTGGGATTGGCTGGGCAGTCTTGTCGATGCCGATACCTTTGGAATGGTAATCCGTGTATAGCTTATCTAGGAGGCCATAGTAGTAATCCCAGAATTTGTTCTGCTTGGCTGCACAGTAAGCGCCTTCGCCGGCAGGACGACTGTTTTTCGAGTGGCCCGCCTCGTAGTTCATATCCGTAATGCGCACTTCGAAGAGGATTTCCTTGCCTTCGATATAGTCTCTCTTGAACTCGTCTTTATGAAACATTAAAGCATCAGAGAACTTATCGCAATATGGACAGAAGATGTCCGTATACATTACAAAATGATGTTTTGCTGTACTGGCATCGCCCATAACCATATTATCGTTCCAGGTGGTCATATCGATCTTGCCGGCCTGAATGGCGTTATATGCGAATAAGAAGAACAAACCTCCGACAACCGCAATAATGACTGTAATGCTAACTATTCTTTCTTTCATGCTTCTCCTTGTAATTTTCTGCACTTACGATAATAAAAACCAAGTAACCGAGACGGATAATAGTAAAGATAATAAGAATAAAGGCTACAACAATAAAAATGCCGCCAAGTGTTCCGGATAGGGCACCGGCGCCAGTTCCGGCGATGGCGGTAAGAATTGGGGTTAGCATGGAAATACCACAAGTTGGACAACCGAGAGCAAGAAAACCGAGCGCGGTTGCAACAACACTAGTGCTCGCACCATTTAATGTGGCGGTTTTGTTGCGATTCTTGTAGGTAAACACCATCAAGGCAACAGCCACAGCCTGGAAGAAAGAAAGGAAAATAATACCAAGACCAGAGAAACTGGCGAAGTTGCTAAAGATAGCTAGGAAGCATTTGCCTAGGATTTCTAGTTTTTTCTCGGCGCCAAGGCCAGAAGAGATAATTGCCCAGTTGTAATTTCCGTCGCGGAAGAAAGTGAATATATAGGCAAAAAGCACCCACGAAATAATAAAGATAGTTAGATATTTTGGCTGGCGCAGACAATAGCCACACCCAACAAATGCCAACTTAGCGCGATCGCCAAGCTGAGCGAAGAAATCTTTTGGATTCTTTGCACGAATCCGATTTGAGCTCATGCTCCATACCTCCTTTTTTATTATTTTATCCAAAAAGAAGGGTTCTATCAAGAAAGAATATTTCACGATAAAAAATAGAAAAGTCAATAGTTATTAGTCTATCTACCCCTGTTAATAAGCATAATAATTATGTAATAAAAATTGCGAAAATCAATGTTGACTAAAATAAAGCTTGCGCTAAAATAAAAGTATAAGCATTCGGCGGAATTTGAGAGATCCGCGGAAAGCTTTAAAAATAAATAGTAAGCTTTCAAACTAGCCTATGGTGGGCTATTTTTTTATTTGAATAACAGATAAAAACATCATGCTTCCGCTTGTTATTATTTTTAATAGTTCTTACGATGCGGATATGGTTCATGTATATATAGACGAATCGGGAAATCTGGGAAAAAGCGGGCGCTATTTCGTGTTGGCGGCGGCAGTCTTTCGTGATGATAAAAGCAACAAAAAGGCGAAGCGCCTGGTGCGCAAGACTCAGGCAAGGCAAAAGTGCAAAGAGATAAAATCTAGCCGTCTGGGCTTCGTTGAACGGCAGGAACTATTGAATCGCCTGATAAAAATCGAAGAGTTTGAATGTTTTTATTTAGTGATTCAGAAATCTCAGGTGAGCTTGCTCTGGCAGAACAACCCAAAGAACCTTATTTATAACTATTTCGCAAGACTACTAGTCGATGAGATTTTTCGCTCGTATCGAGAGTATTTGTATATTATCCTCGATCAGCGCTCGACTTCGGTAAAATCGATGAATTCGCTTGTAGACTACTTGTCTATCAGTGCTTTTGCGAACTTTAGAAAATCTGCGTCGGAGTTTATGCTAGAACAATGCGACTCGCGCGCGGTGTATGGTTTGCAGCTTGCCGATTTGATTTCTGGCACGGTTTATCAGGCATATACTCGGCGCGCAAAGCATTTCTTGGGGGTAATTAGGGCAAAAATTCGTCATGCCGAAGAGTTTCCAAAAGAGTTATTCGCGCAAAATTTTACCTTCACAAAATTGTTTGACAATCCAGCAGCACTAACATAGAATACCTCTACGGCATAAGACGCATATTGAACTAGAAATAGTAAGTGTCGTGTTCCGGCACTGATATATGCGCAGCTATTAAAGCACTCTTCGGGGTGCTTTATTTTTTATAGATTCGAATCAAAACAAGGAGTAGTAATAGGCTGCCAGCGACCAAAAGAATAAATGATGGCAAAGGCAAACCAAAAACGACAGAAGCGTTGCTTAGTGACGAGAATAGGCCAGAAGTTAAGAAACAGGCTGCCGCAATAATAGACAAGGCGAGTGTAAAGTTTCGCTTTGCGGATTCTTTGCGCATTTCTTCGCTTTCGCTGTTCTCGACATGAACCGTCAAATCCCCGTCCTCGACAAGGTGCATAACATTTTCAACCTCGGCTGGCAGATTCATGAGTTTCTTGGCGTTGGTTACTAGCTGCCTGCCGGTATTTTCGACGGTTTCCTTGACGCTAAAATCTCGAATCGTCTTCTTTTTGTAATAATCCTTTAGGACTTGAACGAGATCTACGCCGGCATTAAGGGAAGAAAGTGTGCCCTCAAAAATAATGACGCTGCGTGCAAAAACGGCGAGTTCGGACGGAACCTTGATATCGTTCTTCTTGAGTAGGGCGATAATGTCTTCGAAAAGCTTGCTCGTATCCATCTCTTCGAAATTCTGAATACCATAACGGCGCATCATGGCGCTAACTTGTCTGGCCATAGCGGTACGGTCGACATTTTCGTTTGCTTCGCAGCAAAGCAAGATTGCATCGGTCATCTTGTACATATCGTCTTCGAAGATAGCAAGAATAGCCTCAGATAAAGCACTACTAAAGACATCAGAAACTTCGCCCATGGCGCCCATATCAATCCAAGCAATCTGGTCGCCAGAAAGGATAATGTTGCCAGGGTGTGGATCAGCGTGGAAAAAACGGTCGTCAATGGCTTGCTTGCAGTAGTTTTCGGCCAAACGGATACTTAGCTCGCGCAAATCTACATCTTCGCGCTTTTTCTTAATAAGCTCGTTGAAAGAAGTGCCACTAATTTCCTCCATGGTTAGGACGTTCTTCGTGGAATAATCCCGGAAAACGCGTGGCGAGGTAACTTTAGGTTCGCTATCTTGGTTCTTGCGGAAACGCTCGAGGTTGTCTGCTTCTTTTTCGAAATCTAGCTCTTCGAGAATGGTATTCCAAAGCTCATCTACGAGAGAATCAAAATCTACATTGCGGCCAATATGGGCGGTAATTTGTAGGATTTTACCCGCGCGTTTGAGGATTTTGACGTCGCGCTGCATCTTTTCAAGAATATTACGATACTGAACCTTAATGACGACGCGCTCGCCAGTTTTTAGGGTTGCAGAATGGACTTGTGCGATAGACGCAGAGCCGAGCGGTTCTTTCTTGATATCCGAGAATAATTCGTCTAGTGGCTTACCGAGTTCACTGGTAATAATAGAGCTAATTTCTTCAAATGGAATCGGGTTTAGGCTGTCGCGAAGGTTGGATAATTCATCACAGTATTCCTTTGGTAAGAAATCTGGGCGAAGCGACATGAGCTGACCAATCTTGATATATGTAGGGCCAAGATCGACAAGAACAGCGCAAAGCTTTTCTGGTGTGAAGCCATGCAAAACATCATGCTTGCGCAAAATCCCAAGCATCTCAAACAAGCGGCTGTGGTTCTTAGCCTCGCTGGCTTCTGTCATATGTATCTATTTTATATCAAAAAGCGCTTGTGCTAAAGATAAAATGGTTAATTGCTCTGATCTAATTGACGGATGGCAGTCATGACGAGAAGTGTTTTTTGTAGGCTGCGCTGCGCGTGTATTCTCTTGCGAAAGAGGGTATTGATACTAGTAAGAGTTTTGAGAACTCTGTCTAATATAGCCGATAAGAAAAGTGACGAGATGGCAATTTCTAGAACGGCTATAGGCATCATCCAGAAGCGATTAAGCACTCTGGGGTTTTCAAGTATGGCAGGATAGAAGATGTCATCGAATATCCAGGATACTAGATAAGCGCCAAGGCAAAGGCTCGATAGATACGCTAGAGCTCGGTTTGCTTTGGCTGGAACCCTTGAGTAGTTTAGATTAATAAAGAAAAGAAAAACCAATGTTGTCAGTGCTACTACGAATGGATTACTGTGTCCGTCGAGACTGCTAGAGACGAACACTTGAGAATATAGTGCTTTAAATACGAAAATGCCAGAAGCTGCCGAAGTAATGATGAGGCAGATGAGGTTCGTTCTGGTTTTTAGTTTTGGTCTGTGCTCTCGAATAAAACATCCAATGAAATAATACATAAAAGGATAAAGACAGCCCCAATAATCTGGCAAAAGCTGTAAGTTTTTTGTGGTATTTAGTATTTTTTCGGCCGTGAAGAATCCCTGAAAGTTAACCACATTAAATATGCTCGGAAGAGATGACAAAAGTACGAGTGTCCCAATGAGGGCTAGCTGCTGACGCTTATTTTTAAGATTGCGCCAAATGAGATTTAAAAATGGGACAAGAAGGAATAATCCGATATACATCTCAATATACCAGCCATATGGAGCAGCGCTAAAAGAGAAGAATCCGGATATGGATTCATATAGATTTAAGGGTTTTGGAGTAAAGAGATTGCGATATAGCAAGCAGGCTAGTGAGGCTAATAAATAAATTGCGATAGTGTGGCCGATTTTCTTGTAATAGCTGCGACTAAGCTCTTTGCGATTCATTAAGTATCCGGTCAAAACCATAAAAAGCGGTACGCAGATCATGAGAAACTGCCGTATAGCGACGAGGAGTAGCATTTTGCCCCCAGCTACTTTTTGACTATACCAGTCAGTATGAAGAAAAAAGTGGACGCTGATTACTGTAATTAGAGCAAAAATACGCACTAGGTCTAGTGCTGGATCGCGTTTCTGCACAGCTCGTCCTCCACTTTGCATACCTCAATTATAAGCATGACAATTTTTAAAAGTCTAGAAAAACAAGAGTTGGAGATATTTAATTCCTTAGGAATAAAAGTTTGCTTGTGCTAAAGATAGACTTTTAGTTTTTCGACAATGCTGCTTCTCGAGCCGTCTTTCTCGATAAAATCATGATCTAGGTCGAAATGCTCGATTTGAATTTCGTTTTTTAGCAGAGAATAATCTTTGTTGTTTGGGATAACGGTATCTCTTGCCGCGTCGAAAATAATTAATTTGGTCTTTGCACCTAGATTGTTGTATTTGTCGGGTAGGTCCGAGATATTGGCATAATCTTCCCAATAATCTGGCAAGAATAGAGTATAGTATCCGGCACTTCGTTTTCTTAGGATGCTGCCGTCTGGCTGTGGGGTAGATTTTTGATTTTCGAGAGTTATTCGCCTAGCCTCGTCTCCGCTTTCGTAGCCAATTACTGGGGCGAGCAAGATGGTAGTAGAAACATTCTCGAGCTGAGCAAGAGCGGCAATAATGCAGCCCTGTGAATGGCAAATAAGATTAATCTCGGCATTAGGATTTGCCTGTCTTAGCTCGGTATATTTTTGGCGAAGCTTTTGGGCTCGACTCGTAAAAGTTGCGGCAGTTGCCACGGTATTGTCCAGGTTCCAATCATCGTAAGAAAAAAAGCACATGTTCTACGCCTGGAAAGGCATCTATGATAGGGTTAAAAAGACCGTTGTCGTCGGCATGAGTGCCAAAACCATGGGAATAAAGAAAAATGCGCTTATTCATATTAATCCGAGTTTAGCATAAAAAATCGCCCATCTGGGCGTCATTCTTTAGATGGTGCGGGTTAAGAGACTCTAACTCTCGACCTCTTCCTTGGCAAGGAAGCGCTCTAAACAACTGAGCTAAACCCGCATAATTCTTGCGAACTGTCCTTATTCTAGCAAGAAGTATTACGAATGTCAAACAAAAGTCGCAATAAAAATCGAATAAAAATTGTGATCAAAATGCTTATTTTAAACACGATGCTTATGTTATAATTAACCAAAAGAGGTATGTATAAATGAGAGGCCATTTAAGGGGTAGGAAACCCCTAAAAAAGCTGTTTGCGTTTTTGGCTACTTTTTGCATGCTTTCTGGTGCTTTGGCTTTGGTGAATCTAATTAAGACTGAAGCCGCTGGGGAATACCATATAAACATCACGTCGAATGATACTTCGATGGGTGGTTTTGGTTATGGCGGTGACTGTACTGGCACAATGTATGCAGACTATCGTGCGCAGGCAGACTATGATTATGAAAGGCCATTTCCGAATGGTGGGAATGTAATAACTGCCTGTCCTGCTTCTGGATATTATTTTGACCACTGGCTAGTAAATGGTCAGCGAGCTGGCACGAATCCAACTCAGGCGCAATTTTATAGTTGGTACTCAGATGTTGTTTACGATTCAAATAATGAGATAAACATCGAGGCGGTATTTATTGATGCCTTCAGTGTTGTTGCGAATGTTGACGCTGGAGTGGGTGGCACTATTCAGATGGGCTGGATTAATCCTTCTGACTATACTGCAGTACCGATTAATGGTACGGCAACTAATGAAATCACTTTTTCTGTTCCTGATACTGGAAATTCTGTTACCACAGACACGATTACCGCGACGCCGGATCAAGGATATATGTTTGCGGGCGTGACTACTTCTGGGACAAATGTTGTCTATAATAATCTAGGAAATAATCAGTTTACGCTTACTATTAGTGGCGATGGTACGGCGACGGTTCTTTTTGCGCCTATAGCCTATACGGCAACTATCAATGCTGGTACTGGTACGGCTACGGTTCCGGTTCCTACTGACGCTAACTATACTGTTACAGATAATGGTACGAGCACTGTTTCTGTAACTTCTACGAGCACTAATGTTCAGGTTCCTGTTACGATTACGCCAGCAGGCGGATATGAAGCAAACTCGGTTACGACTAGTGGCTCTGTTAGTTATAACAACGATCTTAGCAATAATGCATTTTCGTTTACTATTACTGGCGATGGCGGCCAAGTTACTGTAAACTATGCGGCTGTTAATACTGCTGAAATATATATATCGAATGGTACTTTGAATGCCTGGGGCAATGACATTACGCTAACGAACAATCAGACGGCGCACGTTACTGCGACTGCGAGAGGTACGCAGACACTTACAGTACAACCTTCGCCAAGTGGCGGGTATAGAGTTAATGCTGCAAATCCTGTCTCGACGACTGGTAGTGTTACGTATAACAATGACTATAATGGCAGTCAATTTACTCTCTCGATCGCTGGTGACGGTACTGCAACTGTAAACCTAGAACAAATTACCTATACCGCAACAATCAATGCTGGCGCTGGTACAGCTACGGTTCCGACAAGCACAAACTATACCGTTACAAATAGCGGCACAAGTACCGTAACGGTTACTTCGACAAGTACTAACATTTCTGTTCCTGTTTCTATTACTCCGCCAAGCGGCAACGTAGTAGATTCTGTTTCGGTTACGGGTAGTGCTGGGTATAATGGTGATCTAAATGGAAATGATTTCTCCTTTACTATTACGGGTGATGGAGGTCAGGTTTCTGTGTCTTATGCTCCAGCATATGTTGTTTCTGTTGATGCTGGCAGTGGTACATCGGCGGTTTCTGGAAATAATATTACGATTTCAGATAATAATACTGGTCTCGTCGCGATTACGGCTACGGGTAGTAAGAGCGCAAATATTACAGTAACTCCGCCATCTGGCTATAGTGTTGATTCTTCGAACCCAGTAACTGTAACTGGCGATGTTAGCTATTCGAACTACAATAATAATTCCTTCACTATAAACATGACTGGAGCTGGTACGGTGACGGTAAACTATACTGGGCCATACAATGTTCTATTGGATGCTGGTTCTGGCACGGTTTCTGTTGCTAGTGGAACTGGGTATACTGTCGCTAATAACAACACGAGTCTAGCCACGGTTACTACGTCCGGTAATACTACTACGGGTACCATTACAGTAACTGCGCCAAGTGGCTATATGCTAAGTCCTAGCAATCCAATTACTTCGACAAATGGCACTACTACGTATAGTAATCTTAGTGGCGATACTCTAACTCTATCGATGGCTGGCGCCGATACGGTAACCTTTAACTATATTAGTGGTAGTCCATATGTCACTTCGTTCGATGTATCTCCTTCTGCAGGCGGAACTCTAAAACAAGGCTGGAGCTGTAACGGTTCTACGATCTCTAGCTTGCCATATGTTAGTACTAATACTACGGCTTCTGTTATTTATCCAAGTGATGGTGCTTTGACGGCTTGCCCAGAAAGCGGCTATGTCTTGGCCGGTTGGAGAATTAGCGGAGACAATATTACTACCTTTGATATTACATCCGGTAATAATCTAGCTTCCTTTCATCAATGGATTGGCGGCTCTAATGTCTATGATCGCATGTTCGCAAACGATACGCATAATGTTACCGTTACGGCGATGTTTGTTTCAGATCCAGCATATTCTGTAACCTTTGTTTCTGATGATTCTAGTCATGGTACGGTCAAAATCTCTTCTGGCTCGAACTATACTGCAAATCCAGACGGTACTGCGGCTGCAAGCGTGGTTGTAAGTTCTGATGGCCAAAGCGGCGACCTTAATGTTGCGCGTGTTGATGGCGTGCCTGCTTCCGGCTACTTCCTTCAGTCATTTACATCGGCAAATAACACTGAGCAGCAAACCGTTAGCTCCTGGCAGGAACTTAATAATGTTGGCAATGCCTACGGCTTCACTCTTACGGGTGCTGATACGATTACTGCGCATTTTGCTCAGTTTACGGATATTGTTTACGAAGTTAGCGTTAATCTTCCATCGGTAGGCTCGATCGATATTCAAAATACCGACTGTAGTACAAGTACAAATCAGACCTTTACGAAGACCTTGATAGATAACGGTAGCTACTTCCAGCCGGCGCTCGATACGAACGGCCACGATCTAACCGCTTGTGTAGATAATGGTAACTACTACTTTAGTCACTGGGTGATTGATGGCTGGATGAATATTTCCCAGAACGCAACTATCGATGAGGTTGGTTATTGGCCAAAGAATACTAATAATCACACTCTTCAGGCGGTCTTTGCGCCAAAGGCTACAGTTACGGTTATGCCTGACGATTCTTCGCACGGCTCAGTCTCTGTTCCGAGCGGCGCTGGCTATACGGTAACTACGAGTGGTAATAATACTATTATCGAAACGGCTGCCGGCATGAATAAGACTACGGGAACTATAAATCTATCGCCAGCAAACGGTTACGTCTTCTCGTACTTTGAGGTTATGGACGGTAATGTAACTGTCAATCGTGGCTCTGGTAACAACGATTATACACTTACGATCGACGGTAACGACACGGTGATTGCGCACTTTGAGCCAGCAACAAATGTAGTAGTAGATGACAATAGTCATGGCTATATTGCTTATTGGGATAGATATGCTAATCACGGGCAGGGCGCTGAAGTTCATCTAACTAACAATGAGCAATATCTTGCTTCTTCTTCGGTCGTAAACGACGCAAGATATATTACAGGTGCAACTGGTGACTTCTGGGCAATGCCACGCAGTGGATATACCTTTGACCACTGGGATTTGAACGGTACAACTGTTACTACGGCCGAACGCGGCGTGGTTCGCTCTGGAGATATCGAGTATCAGGCGGGTAGTAGCGGTAATCTTCCGACCCTTACTGCAAACTTCCGCGAGTATAGCCTCTATCATGTCTTTACTGGCTATAACGATGCGCATGGCTTCTTTGATCATTATCTTCCAGAGACGCAACGCACTGGCGGCAATGGCGCACAGGCTGGTGATTATGACCTAGATGACAATCCGTTCCCTCAGGGCGCAACCGCGAAACGTTCTAGCGATACGCATGCGACTGCACCAAACGGCTACTACTTCGCTTATTGGATTACGGGCTGCAACTCGAGCTTCATGGCAAGTGAGCAGGTCGAGACGTCTCCGGGCAATTATATAGATATGAACGTGCTTGGAAATGAGACTATTATGACCCGCGATACATACTTCCGCCCAACGACCGAGCAGTTCAATGAATGTAGCGAATATGTTGCAGTTTGGTATCGCGTAAACCAGCAGCGCCTAATTGCAAGTTCAGAAAACGAATCAATTGGTACAGTTCAAACAAGTACCGATACTGGTTCGCCAAACCTTGGACTTTGTGGGCGTACGGCTGCCGGCACGAGTAGATTGATGCGTACAGTTGCAAACATGGGTGTCTATGATACGGCGAACGGCCTAAGTATTGATTGTTATCCAACTACGGTTATTACGAATCCGTCCTACGAAGTTGACCACTGGGAGCTAAACGGCAAAACCTTGTACGAGAATGGTAATATCGTGAGATCGGAGCAAATTCGAAAACGCGTCTATACTCAATCTGATGGCTCGGCACTGTACATTAAAGGTGATTCGTTGAACGACCTTATCGTATACTTCCGCCTCAAAGAGTTGCCACATACAGGCTCAATCGCAATCTGGTTTATTGTGGGCGGCGGCGTCGCGGCAGTCGCGGTCCCATCGGTAATACTATTAATAAGCGAACGAAAAGAACAAAAGAAAGGAGGTAAAAAATGAAACGGCTGATAGCATTATTCGCTTTCCTTTCGACAATGTTGGCTAGCACGGGCTGCTATGCGGAAGCCGGCAATATTCATGGAACATATGCCTATGACGGAGAGAATATTGACGGCGTAACGGTAGAACTTTACAAAATTGCAGATTATGACGGTGAAAGGTTTAACTTTGAACCGCCATATCTGGGTCATGAAGTAGATATTGGATCAATGACAAATTCCGAACTCGGTGAATACGGCCAAGAATTAGCGGAGGTCGAAGCTGAGCCTACCTCTTCTCGGCAAACGACGGATGGAAGCTATTACTTTGGCGATATAAGAGAAGGGATTTGGCTTGTAACTTTTAAAGATATAACGATTGGAGATTATACATACTCAGCTTTGCCAATCGTATTAACGATGCCGGACCTAAATAAAAGCTACCAACTCGAACTTACGGTCAAGATCGAGAAGAGCTGTCCGGACTGTGAGCCTGAGCCGGAACCGGAGCCAGTTCCGCCAGATGAAGACAACTCGAATACGAGAGATAAGATTTGGTTCTATATCAGATTATTAATAGTATTGATTATTATTGAAACGCTTACGCTTTTTGTTATAATTAAAGATAAGGAAAAGAAGGGTCAAAATGAAGAAAAATAAAGTATTAGCAGCCATCGGCGCAGCTGCTGCGTCTGCGGTAATCATGGGTGGTGGCGTAAATGCGGCGCCTGTGACGATTACTACTGACGCCAACGGCGTTGTGACGAATACTGATACTATTCAGGTAAGCAATGTTACAAAATCTGGCGATGCTTTTAAGGCTTGTAAAATCGTTGATGTAAAATATGATTCCACATCGAATGTCATTAGCTATGAGTTTACATCTGCTTTTAATGCTGTAAAGAGTAGCTTATCTTCGGAATTCCAAAGCATTACGATTGCAGACTATATGGGCAATGATTATGCTTCTGGTACAGCTTCCGGTAGTGCGGTTACTGGCAACACGAAGATTGATAAACTTGCTGGCGAACTTGCATCTAACTCTACCTTCGTATCTAACTGTACGAACATGACTACTGGTAGCACATCGCCTTATGCTGCTACGGCTAATGTTGCCTGGGGTGGCTACTTAATTATTCCGCAGGGTAACAGCTCTGAAATGACTGATGCTTATGGCGCGATGATTGCAAATCTTACTGCTCAGACGGATGGTAGCGGTTATAACGTAGATACAACACATGCAACCGTGAGCGCCAAAAAGAGTGCGGCTGGCTCTGTTCAGAAAACAACTAATAATACGGATGGCTCTTCTGACAATAGCTTTGCGATCAATGAGACATTCCGATATGTTGTCACGGCTGTATATCCAACCTACCCATCAAACGCTACGAATAAGAAGTTTATTGTAACGGATACTCCAGAATCTGGTATTACCCTAGATGATGTTGCTTCAATTGTGGCCGGTGGTACTGCACTTACGATAGATGGTAATAATATTAAGAACGGCGCAAATACTGTCGGTACTATCTCGAACAGTAACGGTACAATTACCTTTACCTTTAACGACGTGAGTGCTCTTGGCGGCAATAATAACAATATCGTTATTACCTATAATGCTCATTTGAATTCAAATGCTACACTTGGTGATGCAACTGGCGCAAATAGCGTAAACGAAAACTCTGTAACGATTAAGACTCCACAGAATCCATATGATGTAAATTCGTCTTGGGAAACAAGTGGCCCGGTAACTACGACAGTTTATACCTATGGCATTAAAATCACGAAGATTAAAGAAAATGACTCTGCGGTTCTGCTTCCTGGTGCAGAATTTAATCTTTGCCTAGTCGCGGACACTAACTGTTCTAATCCGCTCAATGGTAATACGCCAATTACGACTAATGCGAGCGGTGAGGCTACTTATGTCTCTGTCGGCAATGGCGAGTATTATCTAAAAGAGATCAAAGCTCCAGCAGGCTATCGTCTTGCAGCAAATACTAGCGTTACGATTACTGTTAATAGCGGTGCTCAGAATCTAGATAATGGCTACTTCGAGTATACAATCGAAGATCCAGAATCAATCTTCAATCTGCCATTCACTGGTGGTCGTGGCGTAGTCGTCTATGCAATCCTCGGCGTCGGAATTGTTGGTATTGCATCCGTCTTTTACTATCGCAAGAAAAAGCAACAAGCTTAATCAATAATCAAGAGTCGCGGCTACGGTCGCGGCTTTTTGTTGGGCGATATAATATTAGCATTCGAGAGAAAAAGCGCACTATGTGCGCATTTTTCAGAGAATGCGCCATATTAGACCGAATGGTATAATATGCTTATGAAAAGATTGGCGTCTATCAAAAACCGTTTGACGACGATTATTTTTGTCGTGTCGGTCACGATCGGTATTTTACTAATAGTCGCACCCTTGGTTGTTGGCGCAATTAATCAGTCTCGCGCGAATGGCGTAATTCAGTCTTATCAGAATAATGTAGGTCAGACCGAGAATAGAAATGATGAGCAATTTGCGCTTGCAGATAAGTATAACCAGGCGATTTCTGGGGGCATTGGGGATAGCGAAATATTAAAACAATATAACGACATTCTAAATGTCGAAAATGGTGTGATGGGGTATATTGAGATCCCTCGTATTGGTATTCGCAATCCTATATATCACACGGTTGAAGAAGATGCCTTACAAAAAGGTATTGGCCACATGCAAAATACTTCGTTTCCGGTTGGTGGTTCTGGCACACATGCCGCCCTGTCTGGGCATCGTGGCCTCCCGATGAGTAAGTTATTTACGGATCTTGATCAGGTTAAGGAAGGGGATATTATCCTAATTAAAATCCTCAATCGTACGCTTGCATACAAAGTCTATAAAATAGAAGTGGTCGAGCCGACGCACGAAGGAGGTTTGGCGGTTGTTCCGGATAAAGATTTGCTGACTCTTGTCACTTGTACGCCTTATGCGATTAATTCCCATCGGTTGCTGGTCCATGCGGAACGTACGGAATATGTCGAGGAAATGGCAGAGATTAAGACCGAATTTACGATTTCCGAATCCCAACGAATTCTCTTGATTGCACTCGGTGTTGTTGCTATGATCTTAGCTCTAGATATTGTCGTAATTCTAAAACGTCGCAAACGCGAACGCGCGGCGGATTAAGGCTTATCCCAGTCGAAGCCTTCGCCAAAATGACCATATTCGGCGGTCTTGGCATAGATTGGACGAAGCAGGTCTAACTTTTGGATTATTCCGCGCGGACTCAAATCGTAGTCTTCTGGTGGTATTATGACTGGCTTGCCATCTACAATAGCCGTACGTTCAAGTGCTTCGCTAAAGCCGATGGCATAGGCTAGGCGAACAAACACTTCATGAGCTTTGTATTTGCGCAAGTAATCTACTGCGATTTTTCTTGCAATATAGGCTGCCGATCGGTCGACCTTGCTCGGGTCTTTGCCAGAGAATGCTCCGCCGCCAATTGGGATGCTTGGCCCATAGTTATCTACAGCGAGTTTTCGCCCAGTTAAACCAGCATCGGCATCGAATCCGCCAATCGTCCAGTCGCCACAAGGGTTAAGATGGTATTCGATATCTTCGGACTGAAAGAATTCGCTCGCTAACCTTTTGAGTTCTGCCTGGCTGGCGTTTTGAAAGCTCGCCACAACCTTAACTACTTTATCTCCGTCCAAGGTGACCTGGGTTTTGCCGTCAAAAGGGAACTTGCTATAGATAAATTGGTTGAATCTGCGCGCTAAAACAACTTCTTTTGGTAATAGTTCAGGTGTCTCGTCATTAGCGTAACCAATCATGATGCCTTGGTCGCCAGCGCCGCCAGTATCGACACCTCGTGCAATTTCTGGACTCTGTTCCTTGATATTAATAATAATCCTTATCTTATTTCCGATAATACTGCGGATTATTCCCTCGATTTCAGCCTTGCTGATTTTTGTGGTAGAAGAAATTTCGCCAGTGGCAAAGAATTGGCTATGACCGCCAGCGCAATCTACTGCTACGCGAGCATAAGGGTCACGGGCAAGATAAGTATCAAGGATTGAATCGGAAACACGATCGCAGAGCTTATCTGGATGTTTCGGAGAGACGGATTCTGCCGTGCGCAAAAAGCCAGGCGTGGAATTAGCAATTGATAAAGATTTGAGCGCAACGCGCTTTGAAGATTTTGACATATCTTTCCTTTCTTGGCTGGAATTACCACCTTGCTCGAAGAGTAGGTTGGTAGCAGGTCAAAGGGCCAGTCCCTCGCTGCTTCTTGATATTAGTTAATGTACTATTTTATTTAAACACAAAAGATTTGCTCCAGCAAGAAAAAGGCCAGTCCCGGGGTGATGGGGCTGGCCCTCTTTAGGAGATTAACGCCACTCATGGCAAAGAAGCGTCTTCATAGGATTGTAGGGATGCCGTGCTGATCGAAACGGAACTTTATGGTTCTTGTCTCGAGTTTGACTGAGTAGACTTTTGACCTCCGATAGAAAGGAATCATGCTATGGATACGATTATAAGAATTAATCGCATTACTGAATTCTTTTCTGGCGGCGGCGAGAGCGTCTTTTGCTTCGGCGACCCGACGACGCCTTTCCTGCAAGGCGATGGCGTCTGTCTTGGGCAAGTTTTTAGCCTTGCGTTCAATAGCCTCGAATCTCTCTTCGAGTTGCAAGACTTTTTTGTAAAGCTCTGCTAGTCTGTCAGTGGTCATCATACGCTTACACCTCCTTGTGTAATGGGCGAAATCGGATGCGATTTATAAGCTCATAATAACCTAATCTAGTGCAAAGTACAATCGAAGCCAACAAAAAGCACCGAGTAGATTCTCGGCGCTTTTCTTGTGGTTTTATTCTATAATTCCGCCGTCGCAAACGTTTCTGTAGATTAGCTCGCCGTCTTTGGATAGAGTTTCTTCGCCGTGGAACTCTTCGAGTGTACCCTCAACCTTAAACTCATAGACGAAGCCATCGCGTTCGAACTTGCGTGGACCACGAACCGGGATAATGTCTTTGTCTTTGCCGACCATGCTAAGAGCAGGGCGCAAAACGGCGTCCATGGCCGCCTCGGACATATCTGGGCGTAGCGTAATGCCGCGGTAGTTCATGCCCCATTTTGGCGCACCCTCACCGAGGTAAACAACTTCTTCGCCCATAAACTTAACGCCGCCAAAATATGTATCGTGGTAAGCGATACGCTCTTCGCCAAGCTTGGATTCGTAATGGTAATCGTTGGAGCCTTCGCGACTTGAAGTAGTCTTGGCTTCGTCGCCACTGGCATAGGTTTGCTTCTTGGCTTCAATTAGGAAATCTGCGAGCTGTTGAAGATCGAAGCCTTCGTAGCGTGGTAGTTGATGTTCTGGAAGGCCGATGCTAAGAGCGTATTCGCGCATAGCAGAGTAATCTTCGCGGCTCTTGCGGTTAATCTTGAAGATCTTATTACTAAAGACAACAAAGTGAATATCTGCATTCTTGAAATCGCAGTACCAGTTTCCAATATGTTCGGTGTCAATAGACTGGCTTAGGAGTTGGACGGCTTTCTCGATTCTGTCTTCGGAAATCTCGACGTCGTCGCAAGTCCACTGTTCGAGCCAAGGAGTCTCATGGGCTTCCTCGACTTTCTCGACTTCTTGATTAGCAATAGATAGTAATCCTTGGCCGGCTAGTTCTTTGACTAGGCCAGGATTCTTTAAGCTTTCTTCAATAATAATTCCGCGGTAATTCATGGCTTTAGTTTAGCATTATTTTAGTACATGAGATATGCGGCGGCATGAAAAAACGCGTCATTGCTGGCGCGTTTTTTTAAGGTGTTCGGAGTGATTATTTCTTGCTAGTCGAAGCCATGGCGAGCTTGAGAATCTCAGCCATGCCGCAATGGTCAACTGATTCGTAGCTATCACCACAGCCATTCACATGGACGATACAATCGAACAGGCTATTTATCAGATCCCCGAAGGGATCGCCATACGTATCGACCCAGCTCATATCGCTGTTTGGATTGAAGCAGCGGCCACTATTGTCGAGTGAAATGTGAGTGAATGTATTCTCTAGCGACTGCACTGCAATTTTGACGGCAAATTCCTCAGTCCCGAGTTTATTGAGTTCATAGAGCCGATTGTATTCGCGTTCGATAATGTCGAGATTCTCGATGATCCGTTTTGTCTGCTCTGCGAAGTCAGGTCTTAGTGCAGTGCTAGCCTCAGCGATAGACTTGAGTGTCTGCACCACATGGCTTACGTCGTCGCTTTCGAATTCTACGTAGAGTGGCAGCACTTTAACGTTAAAGTCTTCGTCAATAGCTAACGACTCATGGTAGACATTGTATGCTGCAACGTAAACGTCGAGCAGCTCTTTCGTTCTAGAGATAATGCTCATAGGGGTCGCCTCCGAAAAGATACTCTAGTCTAACGACTAGGCTGTAATATTATAGCATAAACAAGATAAAATGTCAATAAAGCGGATAAGGTGCGCTCTCGTCTCATCTCGGAATACATCAATAAAAAAGAACCGCAAGGGTTCGTTTTTATTGCTTGGTGCCCAAGATGAGACTCGAACTCATAATCCGGTAAGGGAAGCGGATTTTAAGTCCGCCGCGTATACCAATTCCGCCACTTGGGCATATTATAAAAAATTTCTGAGGAATTTTCGCTTAGCTTGGTCTTTGAGAAATCTCAACGCTATTACTGATAGAGTGAAATTTCGAAAAGGCTAAGATAAGTGAAAATCACCAGAAATATGGAGGTGCGTACCAGAGTTGCACTGGTCTACGAGGTTTTGCAGACCTCTGCGTAACTGCTCCGCCAACGCACCATATCAGTATTTTAGCATCTTGCGCTTAATATAATCAAGCTATCTTGAAATTTTTAAAACAAGAGAAACCCCGCTCGGATGAGCGGGGTGTCAGGAGAAGATTTGCAGTGTATTTTGTCAATATCATTCATGCTAATGCTTTCTTTTTAAGTGGAAAAGAGCATACTGTCTTCATGAAAAATCTGGAGGCCAAGAAACAGCAAAAATATATCCCAAAATCCCAAATTAGCGGGCTTCGCCTGGGGTGGCTTCGAGAAATCTTCAGAAAAATCCATAACTTTGTATTTGTAAATCGTGCAAAAAGACGCGGTTTAAGGCTCGGCGCAATGAGTCTAGATAGGCAACAGACCGAGGCGGTGGTCGCTTGCGAGGATGCTCAATTGGTTTTGGCTTCGGCCGGGAGTGGCAAAACTATGAGCCTCTTGGCTAAGGTGGAGTATCTGGTTAATGAACTAAAGCTCCGCTCGGAGAACATCTTGGTTATTTCTTTTACGAGCAAAACCGTTAAGGAGTTGGTCGAGCGTTGCTCGGTTAAGGGCGTGCAGATTCGCACCTTTCATTCGCTAGGCAACCAGATAATCTCGGAGCAAAGCTCTGGCGACCTGGGCAAGAAAAAGCTAATTTCGCCTGAAGAAACTTCGAAGTTTATTAAAGATTCGATCCTAAAACATGCGAAATACTCTTCGGATTTTGCTAGAAAACTCAATGATTATATCTTGTTCTATCTTTCGGCTCCTGCGGCTCCTGGGCAAGGCTTAAGCCTTAAGGATTTTGTGAGTTATAACCGCCTTTATCTTCGTCTGAGCCTAAGAGATGAGTTTCGGAAAGAGCTTATCGAGAAGGGCAAAATCAAAGGAGATTTTATTCGTAGTAAAGAAGAGCAGATTTTGGCTAATTGGTTAACTATTCATGGCGTTAATTACAAATATAGGCAAAACTTCAAAGATTTGAACTATAAGCCCAGTTTTACTTGTGGAGATATTTATATAGATTTTGCCGCCATAGATAAACGCGGCAAATCTATGCTCGGCAAAAGCTACTACAAAGACCTATGCTGGCGCCGCAAAATTCATATGTATTATAAGACGAAATATCTGGAGCTCGAATCTTGGCGCTGGGCGGAGTGTGAACTGTTGGGCTACGCAAAAGAAAAGCTGGAAGGAATGGGTTTAAAGTGCGAGCGCCTAGACGAAGATAAGATATTTTGGCTAATTCGGAAGTACTATAGTCAGGATTTTGAATCTTTTCTAAAACAACTCGAAACCTTTTTGTCGCTTTTTAAAAACAGCATGCTTGGGTTTAAGGATTTAAGAAAACGTGCTAAGAAGCCTAAGACGAAGTATGAGAGGTATCGGGCGGAGTTATTCTTGGATATTTTTGAAGTCATATACAAAGATTATGAAGAATATCTGGAGTTAAGCCGCCTCTACGATTTTGCCGACATGATAAACGAGGCTACTTGGCTGGTTCGCTCTGAGCCTAGCTGTATGCGCGGCTATGAATATATTTTGGTTGACGAAGTGCAGGATTTGTCACCAAATCGCCAGCAGCTAATCCGCGCAATTCTGGACAAGAATCCAAAATGCCGACTCTTTGCCGTTGGTGACGACTGGCAATCTATCTATCGTTTTACGGGTAGTAATCTTGAGCTGATCAATAAATTCGAGCAATATTTTTGTAGGTATACAAGGCGGAGTCTAATTGAAACAACGCATCGTTTTGGCGCGCCAACCTTGCAAAAGAGCTGCGCGTTCGTGGAAAGAAATCCTCTTCAGATTCACAAAAGAGCGCGCAGTTCTAAAAAGACTGCAACTCCAATCGAGATTGTCTTGAATGATGAGAACTCGGAACGTTTCTCGGATGTGTCGGCTTTCGAAAAAGTCATTAAGAAACTCCATGAGAAATATGGCTATGAAAAACTGAGCAAAATGGAACTGCAGATTATCTCGCGCTTTAACTCGGATATTAATCGGCTAAAAGCAGAGAATATTGAGATTAAGGATCAGCAAGTTGTCTGGCGGAATAATAATGGTGAGGAGCTGAAGTTCGAATTCTGTTCCATGCACAAGTCTAAAGGCATAACGCGAGATATTGTGATTGTCCTAAATATGAATTCGGATATTATGGGGATGCCGGCGCAAAGGGAAAATGATCCGCTACTGGATATGCTACTCTCAAAAGAGGAACAGTTTGCTTTCGCAGAGGAGCGGCGCCTGTTTTATGTTGCGATTACTCGCGCTAGACTTGCGACAATCCTGCTAACTAGTCCAAAGAATCCTTCGCCGTTTCTGCTCGAGCTATCATCTAAGCTGGCAAGCCTAAAAGGCGAGCTATGCCCGCGCTGTGAAACGGGGCAACTGATCAAGAAAAACGGCAAGAAAGGTATCCTGTGGTATTGTTCAAATTTTCCTTACGGCTGCAACTTTATCCGAAGGGCTAGATAACGCTAGAATGATATAATAATTATATGGGAAAGAAAGGTGAGATGTCTAAGAAGAAAAATACAGGAATAGATTCGAATAATCCCGATTCTAGAGCAAAGAAACAAAAAGTCCGTAAAACTCATAAAACATTCAAACAGGCTTATCGTGATTCTAAGGAACGTGTTTGGGATAAAAAGCGTGCGCGCGTAAAATTGCACCATTCTTTTAAGCGCTCCTATCGTGAGGATTATGAGCGTCCACTTGCGGCTCCTGGTCTCGTAAGTCATACGTTTACGACTTTTAAAATCATCTTTCATAACTGGAAACTTTTTGGTCTCCTATTATTCTTTACAGTTTTTGCGAACGTTATCTTGGTCGGTGTGCTCAGCGAGAGCTCGTATAAGACCTTGCAGGAATCTATCGATATTAGTGCAGAATATAACGGCGTAGGCGAACTTGGTCGCTTTGCAAAATCCGCCATGCTTCTAGTTAGCTCCATTTCCACGGGTGGTCTATCTACTAGCTTGACCGATGTTCAGGCGGTGATCCTCGTCTTTATCGTGGCTTCGCTCTGGCTAATTACGACCTATTATCTAAGGCATCTCCTTGCAGGCAATAAGCCTCGTTTTAGGGATGGTCTCTATAACGCCTTGTCGCCGCTTATTTCTGTTTTTGCGGTGTTCTTGGTCATGTTTGTTCATCTTATTCCGCTCTTTATTACAATCATCGTCTACTCAGTGGCGCTCCAGACGGAATTCTTGTCGCAGCCGTTTTATGCCTTCTTATTCTTTGTGTTTGCGGCACTTCTTTTGACACTTTCCTTGTATCTTTTGCCAGTATCACTTGTGGCACTATCTGCAGTTACGGTTCCGGGTATCTATCCAATGGCTGCGATTCATGCCGCTACGGATGTAATGCAGGGCAGGAGAATCAAGTATATTATCCGCGTCCTTTATTTATTATTCGTTTTGGCGGTTCTTTGGATTGTTATTATGATCCCGATTGTCTGGCTTGACCTTATTCTTAAAGAGAACTTTGAGATTATCCAGAATGTTCCATTTGTTCCGATTGCGCTTCAGACGATGATCTGTTTCTCGATTATTTACGGAACTTCGTATCTATATCTGTTCTACAGGAGGATGCTAGATGACAGACACTAAAGCTCCGAAAGAAATTATTGAGCGCATCGAGAAATTGCGCGACTTGATTAACGATTATCGCTATCATTATCATGTTCTTGATGAGTCGACGATGTCAGAGGCGGCAGCGGATAGCTTGAAGCATGAGTTGTCTCAGCTCGAAGAGCAATATCCAGAGCTTATTACTCCAGATTCGCCAACTCAGCGTGTGGCTGGTCGTGCGCTAGACAAGTTCACGAAGGTCAAGCATGCTGAGCGCATGATTTCGCTCGCCGATGTTTTCTCGAAAGAAGAGATTCGTGACTGGCTCGAGCGCATCGCGAAGCTTGGCGCAGTTAATCCAGAGTTGTTTGTAGATATCAAGATGGATGGCCTCGCAATGGCCTTGATTTACGAAGATGGTCTCTTGAAACAGGCTGTCACTCGTGGCGACGGTAAAGTTGGCGAGGATGTTACGATGAATGTCCGCACAATCGAGAATGTTCCGCTTCGTATTGATTTGATGGGGCATGTTGAGGTTCGTGGCGAAGTAGTTATCTTTAAGGCGGATTTTGATAAAATCAACGCCGCTCAGCGTGCGGCCGGTAAGCCAGAATTTGCTAACCCGCGCAACCTCGCAGCTGGCACGATTCGCCAGCTCGATCCAAAGGTTGCAGCTTCTCGCCCGCTCAAGTTTATGGGCTACGATATGGTTTCGCCAAATCTTCCGACAAACTCGGAGGTTTACGATAAACTAAACGAGCTTGGCTTCCGCACTTCGCGCCAGCAAAAAGTCTACAAAGATATCAATGGCGCATTTGAGTTTATTGAGCATCTAAATACAGTACGTGGCGATTTCCCATTTGGTACTGATGGCGCAGTAATTAAGGTAAATGACCGCAAGGTTTATCAGGCGCTTGGTATTGTTGGCAAGACGCCTCGTGCTGCAATTGCTTACAAATATCCAGCCGAAGAAGCTACGACAATTATTAAAGATATTGTTATCTCGATTGGTCGTACTGGTGCGGCAACCCCAGTAGCGGTTTTTGATCCAGTCCAGCTTGCAGGGACGACTGTTCGTCATGCCTCGCTTCATAATGCTGACGAGATTGCTCGCCTTGACGCGCGCATTGGCGATACGGCTGTCATATATAAGGCCGGAGATATTATTCCGCAGATTAATCGCATTTTGACCGAGCTTCGCCCAAGCGATTCTAAGCCTTTTGATTATGAAGAAGCATTACATGAACAATATCCAGAGCTAGAATTCGAGCGCCCAGTCGGCGAAGTTGTTTATCGTGTTAAGGGTAGCAGTGCTGATCAAATGCTCAAGCGTGCGATTGAATATTATGCCAGTAAGCCTGCCTTAAACATCGAAGGTCTTGGCGAGAAAAACGTTGAAGCTCTTATTGATAGCGGCCTCGTCTCTTCGATTGCCGACCTTTATACTTTGACGCCTGGCCAGGTTATGGATTTGGAACGCTTCGGTGAGCTATCTGCGCATAAGCTCGTAGAGAATATTCAGTCTACAAAGAATCCGCCGCTTGCAAAGTTTATTACGGCTATCGGTATTCGCCATATTGGCGCTCAGACCGCCATTGACCTAGCGGCGCATTTTAAGACTTTAGATAATCTTCGTGATGCAACGGAGAAAGATTTGATTGAGATGCCTGGTATCGGTATTACGGTTGCCGAGTCAATCTTAGCCTGGTTTGCCGACGAAGATAATCTTGCTTTGCTAGATAAGCTAAAAGAAATTGGCGTCGAACCGGTATATGAAGATAATTCAAATGGAAAGCTCGCTGGTCTTGGTTTTGTTGTTACGGGTACGCTCGATTCTATGGGGCGCGACGAGGCGGCAGAGAAGATTCGCGCGCTTGGCGGAGAATTCCACAGTAGCGTTGTAAAAAGTACAAATTACCTCGTTGCTGGTCGAAATACTGGCAAGTCTAAGCTCGAAAAAGCTGCAAAGCTTGGCACGAAAGTTATAGACGAAGCTGAATTCTTGAAACTTCTAGGAGAATAAAATAACTCCCGTCAGAGACTGGCGGGAGTTTTTGGGGTGGTGGGGTGGATAGAAATCAGGTTGTTGCTGCGATGGCTGCTTCAAGGCGTTTAGCGCCATTGATATGCATGTTGCCCATCTGTACAACGCCCATGTCACACAGCTCGGTGCTTGCATTGAAAGCGAATACGCGGCCGCCCTCCTCAAGTGCCTTGCTGATGCGCAGCTGGTGACGTTCCTCGAGCTCTTCGAACTTCATGCTCTCAGCACTGGTGTGACAGCAGAAGCCGCCGAGCTTATGAACCAGTACGGAAATCATGTTTGCGACTCTCCGGTCATCACTGCGGAAGCTTGAAGGGATAAGCACGAGAATATTCTCCGCATTCATGACCTGCTTCTTCATCTTTTTCATATGTACACCTCATTTACTGCTATTTTTGAATTTGGGCGTTTGCGCCAAATAGCAGTCTTTCTAAAGAACGATTTTCCTATTTTAACAGATAATAACAGATATGTCAATAGTTAAAATGCTAAAGTTTGAAAATAGTATATTAGCACTCTTGACACCCGAGTGCTAAACTATATACAATAGAATACAGTTAAGCTTGCCGAAAAAATTCCCCCTACAAGCTGACTAGATTGGAGAAAATGATGGACGAATTTAGTGAAATTATGAATCATCTAAGCGAAAACGCACGTTTCGCTTTACAAAAAGCTGACTACTATAGCAAGCGCTATGGTCAGGGTTATATGGGCACAGAACACCTCCTCATGGGTATCCTTGCTCAGGATACTTCGACTGGTGCGCGCGTGCTTCGCGAGCAGGGTGTAAATCTAAACGAAGTCGAAAAGGTTCATGGCAAGCAAGCGGTAGATGTTCCAGCTTCGCCAATGGCTATGATGTCTTTGTCCGAGGCTGCCGTTCTTACCCTCCGCATGTCTATGAACTTTGCTAGGGAAAACGGCCTAGACGTCATTGGCACCGAGCATCTCGTTCATTCTCTCGTTCGCCAGCCAAATTCTCGCGCCGCAATTCTTCTCGGCAAGCTAAATGTCGATCTTAATGAAGTTGCAAAGAATATCGAGGATATCGTTGAACAGGAAGCTGACGAGGCAAAAATCGAGGAACAAAAGCGCAAAGCTGGCAAGCGCGCTGGTTATCGCTTCCTATCTAAATATGGTACAGATTTGACCGAGGAGGCTCGTGCCGGTCACCTAGATACGGTTATTGGCCGCGATAAAGAAATCGAGCGCGCTGTTACGGTCCTTTGCCGCCGCACAAAGAGCAATCCAGTTCTCATCGGTGAGGCTGGTGTTGGTAAGACTGCTATTGTTGAAGGTCTTGCCATGCGCATCGTAAAGAATGATGTTCCAGAAAAGCTTATCGGCAAGCGCATCTTTCAGATTGATCTCAGTGCTGTGGTTGCTGGTACGAAGTTCCGTGGCGAGTTCGAGGAACGCATTAAGGGTATTATTGACGAGGCTGTCGATGATGATACTGTAATCCTATTTATCGATGAGCTTCATCTATTAAACGGTGCTGGTTCTTCCGAGGGTAGCATGGATGCTGCAAATATCTTGAAGCCGGCTCTAGCTCGCAATAAGCTCAAGCTTATCGGTGCAACCACTCTTGATGAATATCGTAAATATATCGAGAAGGATAAGGCGCTTGCTCGCCGCTTCCAGACTGTTATGGTTGACGAGCCAAGCGCGACTGTTACTCTTCGCATCTTGAAGGGTATCAAGGGTCATTACGAAAAGCATCATGTTGTTACGATTTCCGACGAGATTCTAGAAGAGGCTATCAACTTATCGCAGCGCTATATCTCTGATCGCTTTATGCCAGATAAGGTCATCGATGTTATTGATGAAGCTTCTGCGATTGCGCGCGTATCTTTGGATAAGCGTGGCGGTAGCGATTATAAGAAGGCAAAGATTGAGCTTTCTGACTTGCAACGTAAGATTGAGGAAGCTGCTGATGCTGAGAAATACGAGGATGCCGCAAAGCTCAAGACTCGCGCCGCTCAGCTCGAAGAAAAGCTTGCTGAACTAGAAAAACAGAATAAGGATCTTGATAAAATCCCAGCTGTCACGAGCGAAGATCTTGCTGCAGCTATTAGCCTAAAGACTGGTATTCCTGTTAGCCGTGTTCATGGTTCCGAGCAGGAGCTATTGCTCCATCTTGAAGATCACCTACAAAAAGAAATCATTGGCCAGAATGACGCTATCAAGGCAATTAGTAAGGCAATTCGCCGCGGTCGCTCTGGTATCTCGGACGAAAACCGCCCAATCGGTAGCTTTATCTTTATGGGTCCTACGGGTGTAGGTAAGACTGAGCTCGCCAAGGTTCTTGCAAGGGAAGTCTTTGGTGGTGATGACTCGCTTGTAAAGATCGATATGTCCGAGTTTGGCGAGAAGCATAACGTCAGTCGCCTTGTCGGTGCTCCTGCGGGTTATGTTGGCTATGATGATGGCGGTAAGCTTACTGAGCAGATTCGTCGCCATCCATACTCTGTTGTGTTGTTTGACGAGATCGAGAAGGCTCACCCAGACGTCTTTAATATCTTGCTTGAGATTCTCGAAGATGGCGTCTTGACGGATGGTCAGGGCACGAAGGTTAAGTTCAATAATACTATTGTGATTCTAACCAGCAACCTTGGCGCCGAAGAAATGTATCGCGAGTCCGAGCTTGGCTTCACAGTAAAGACAAAGAAGGATGCGAAGGCGCTCGAGGCAGAGCATGCCGCAAATGAAGCTTCCGCGATGAAGGCTCTCAGAAAGCTTATGCGCCCAGAGCTCATTAATCGCTTTGACGCAATCGTTACCTTTAATGCTTTGACCGAAAAGGATGTCAGTCGTATCTTTGATAATCTTATTGCTAGACTCAAGAAGCGCCTCGCTGCTCAGTCTATTGGTATCGAAATCGAGGAAGGCGCAAAGAAGTATCTTATCGATAAGGGCTACGATCCAAAGAATGGTGCCCGCCCACTTCGCCGCGAGATAGAGGATGAGTTAGAATCGCTTGTTGCAGATAATATCTTGGCTGGCAAGCTTGTTAAAGGTGATATCGCAAAGATTAGCCTCAAAGACAAAGAGCTAACTCTTACCAAAGCTAAAGAATAAAAAGCCCGTGCTATACTAAAACCATGAGAAAAACGACTCATGGTTTTGGTTTTCTTGGGCTAATTATTAGCCTGGCTATCATTGGCTTAGTATTGTTCTTAATCTTTGGCGTAGACTATACTGCGCTGTCTGACATCTTCGCTGCGCAAGATTACGAACCGACTCCAGAAATGGCGAAGCTGCTCGAAAAAGACGATCTAACTTCTACTGGCAAACGTATTTTTAATGCCTCGAGACCAGAGCTGCAGGACGCGGCGGAGTTTAATCAGAACTGTTATTCGAGCCAAGAGAGCAATTCCTCGGTGCTTGGTTGCTATACAAAGAAAAGAGTCTATGTCTATAATATTACGGATTCTGAGCTAGACGGTATTAGAGAAACGGTCCTAGCGCATGAGCTACTTCATGCGGTCTGGGCACGCTTGTCCTCTCGCGAGAAAGAGAATCTTCAGGACGACCTAGAAAGTGTCTATAAGGCCAACAAAGACGCCTTGGCAGCGCATATGAAGACCTATAGCTCGGACGAATATTACGATGAACTCCATTCGGTGATTGGTTCGCAAATTCCAGAATCATCATTAACCTTGGATCTCTCGAAGCATTATGCGAAATACTTCAATAATCGAGAAACAATTGTCGGTTACTTTAATAAATACAACGGCAAGTTTGAGAAGCTCGAGCAGGAGGCGAGCAGCTTGGCTGGTCAAATCGACGAGAAACGCGCCGAAATCGAACAGAGGACTGCGAAGTATAAAGCAGATTTTAATAGCCTCTCGACTGATATTGAGAACTTCAATAATCGTGCGGCTAGCGGTTCGTTTGCTAGCCAGTCAGAGTTTCAAGCCGAGCGCGCTGAGCTACTAAAAAGGCAGAATCAGCTAAATGCAGATTATGATGCTTTGTCTAATATAATCGACGAAACAAATGCGTTGATTGAGAGATATAACGACAACGTTACGGCCAGTAACAAGCTCTACGACACTATTAATAGCAAGGTTGACCATACCGAAGACCAGATTACGAGCGAATAAACAATTAGCACTCTTGACATTAGAGTGCTAATAAAGTTATGATTATAGTAAGGAGGAAAACATGAAAGATTATTTAGTTCCTACGGTTGTCGAAGAGACGAATCGTGGCGAACGCGCCTATGATATTTATTCCCGTCTTTTGAAAGAACGCGTAATTTTCTTGGGCGACGAAGTTAACTCTGCGACTGCTAATATTGTTATTGCTCAGCTACTTCATCTAGCCTACGAAGATCCAAAGAAGGATATTAAGTTGTATATTAACTCTCCAGGCGGTTCCGTCTATGATGGTCTTGGTATTATCGATACCATGAACTATATCGAGCCAGATGTCCAGACGATTGGTATTGGTCTTCAGGCTTCGATGGGTGCCATGCTTCTATCTAGCGGCACAAAAGGTAAACGCTTTGCTTTGCCGAACGCTCGTATCATGATTCATCAGCCAAGCTCTGGTACCGAGGGCAAGATTACAGATCAGGAAATCGCACTTCGCGAAGGTATTTATCTCAAGAAGGTGCTTGCCGAGATGATGGCAAAGAATACTGGCCAAAGCCTTGAGAAGATTGAAAAAGATATGGACCGAGATAACTGGATGTCCGCAGAAGAAGCCAAAAAATATGGCATTGTGGACGAAGTAATCGGCGCGTAACAACTAATCCCCTAGCAAAGCTGGGGGATTTTTGTTTGCAAGAAAAATCCCCGGATAATCCGGGGGAGATAAAGGATTAATCATGCATGGTCAACCAGATAACTAAGGCCGGTTTTCTGTACCTTGCCGAAATTAGTCTTGATCATCTTCGTGATGGTGTAGGCCATATCAGGGTCGGCTTTTATGAACCGCTTGTTTGTTATGCGAAGGTAGCAATATTCGCGGTCGCTTCGGCGCATTTTGAGGTCGCCGATTTTGAGCAGCTCTACGCGTTCATCGCTGCCTATTTCGAGCTCGATTTCGGGCGCACGGGATCCTGGACAAATAATGATGTGATATGGATCGCTGCGGTCAACCTTGTCGTTCTCGAAGTTGCGCAAATCAACGACTACTGGAAACAGCATGCCAATTATTCTATCGATACAGTGCCAGATGGAATAGACGCACATCGATATTGCGACTGCAACGAAGATAGTCTTGCCGTTATTCTCGGCTCCTTTGTGGATGTAGTAAGCGGTGAGTATAGCGCCAAGCAAGGCGCAAATACGTTGCCGATTCTTCTTGAACTTTTCTCTACTAAGCATGAGAAATATCCCTCCTTAAAGATCTAGCGGATTTCCGTACTTGTTAATTATAGCATAAATTCAATGAAAAGTCAATCAAACTGCTTAAGCTTGCTCTTAAAAACGCCTCAGGTGTTACACTTAATATATGGCAAAACTAAAGACGAGGTATCAGTGCCAGAATTGTGGCGCGAATTATGCAAAATGGGCAGGACGCTGCGAAAACTGTGGCGAGTGGAATACTCTTCTAGAGCAGGCGGCTTCGGTTGAGGCTGAGGCGAAGTCTGCACTTGCGAAAGGTTCGGTTTCTGGCAAGCGACTTGATGCGGTCTCGATTAATACTATCGAGCCTTCTGATGCTGGTAGTCGTCTAACTACTGGTTTTGCGGATCTTGATCTGGTGCTCGGCGGCGGCATTCTGCTTGGCGGTGTGGCGCTCCTAGCGGGTCAGCCTGGTATGGGTAAGTCTACAATCTTGATGCAAATCTGCGCCACGATTTCTGGTGCTGGGCATAAGGTTCTTTATGTTTCTGGCGAGGAATCCGCGGGTCAGGTAAAGATGCGCGCGGTTCGTCTTGGCGCTAGCTCGGATGATTTGCATTTTGCTAGCTCGTCTTCCGCGAATGATATCGCAAAGACTATCGAAGGTGGCGAGTATGACCTTGTAATTGTCGACTCTATTCAGACGCTCAGTATGGCAGAGATTAGTTCTGCGCCTGGCACAGTTAGTCAGGTTAGTAACTGTGGTAACCTTATTATTCGTGCCGCGAAGGGCAGTAATGCTGCAGTAATTATCGTTGGTCATGTTACAAAGGAGGGCACGCTTGCTGGTCCGAAAGTTTTGGAACATCTTGTCGATGTTGTTCTTAACTTTGAGGGCGACCGTTATGGTGGCTTCAAGACGATTCGTGCTGTAAAAAACCGCTTTGGCTCTACGACCGAGATGGCTATCTTTGAGATGGCGAGTGGAGGCTTGGTTGAAGTAAAGAATCCAAGCGAAGCTTTGCTTTCTGAACGTCAAAACACTGACGGCAGTATTATTATGGCGACAATCGAGGGCGCGCGTCCGCTCCTCGTAGAGATTCAGGCGCTTGTAAACCCGACAAACTTTGGCTACCCAAAACGTACTGCTTCTGGCTTTGATTTGAATCGCCTAAACCTCCTGATTGCGGTTCTTGAAAAACGCACTAAACTCAACCTTCAGGATAAGGATATCTTTATTAATGTTGTTGGTGGTCTAAAATTAAATGATTCCGCGGCAGATTTAGCGATTTGTATGGCCATCGCCAGCGCAGCGGCTGGCAGGAAGCTAGACGAAGATATGGTGGTCTTTGGCGAGATTGGTCTTGGTGGCGAAATTCGCTCCGTTATTGCTCCTGACCGTCGTATTGCTGAAGCAAAGAAACTTGGTTTTAAAGGTGCAATCGCGCCTTCGACTGTTCGCGACAAATTCGTGATGCCGGTCAAAGATTTGCGCTCGGCGCTCGTAAAATATATGAATAATAAATAACCATAAACTCGTTGACACTAAACCATTAGCGCTTTTATAATAGAATGTGAATAGCATTTTGAGAGAGTGCTGAGATAAAGTGAGAGATAATATAAAAAAGTTTTTGGGATTATTTTTATGTACTGTTCTCGCTTTGGGTGGATTTTCGAACGTTTTTGCTTCGTCTAATGTTTTGCATATAAGCTCGGTTGAGATTACGAGTAAAAGTGCAGGTGTGGAAGCGGAGACTCCAAGCATCGAAAATGACCATGTCCAAGGCGACGTTGTTTTTAATGCTCAGGGTGATCATATTGAATACCTCTTTGCGATTGAAAACACGGACGATTATGCGTATAGAATCGACAGCATAACAGATAACAACTCGACAGAAAAGCTGGCGATCACTTATTCGCACGGCGAAAAAATCGAGGCCAAGAGCACGGTTAGCTTTACGATGCTCATGGAGTATTCTGAGCAGCTCGTGAACCAGGAAAAACTGGATCTTAGTGACCTGCAAATCAAGATCCGCTTCACGCGCATTGGCGGCTCTGAAGACGAAGAAAAAGAAGAAGACATTGATGTAAACCCAGATACTGAGTCTTCAAGCGTTACGAACGTTGTGGCTAATGGCGCACTTGCGTCTTCGGCCGTTATTTTGGTTATCGTCTTCGCTCTTCACGGCACGCTACCAAAGCAGCTCAGGTATGCTGGTATTGGTACTGCTTTGCTTCTTGCTGGTAGCGCGATTAGCCTAAACATTGCAAGCGCAGCGCAGAGCGAAGAGATTGATGTTTGGTTCTCGAATATTGAACTAGTCGGCATCTTTGAAAACTATACGGTTACTATTGATACTGGTAATGGCCCAGTCGAGCATCATTACGATTATGGCACGCCACTTTCAGAAATTCTTAGCCGCCCAAGCAAGACTGGCTACCACTTCGACAAGTGGGTCGACGGCGATGGCAACACTATCGATGAAAACGGTACGATTACTGGCCCAATCGATATTGTGGCTGTCATGGAGGCTAATAAATATCATGTGGTCTTTGATGCGAACGGCGGAACCGGTTCGATGGACAGTCAAGAGTTTACTTATGATGAGGCCGCAAAGAAACTAAGCAAGAATACCTTTGAGCGCCCTGGATATAACTTTGCTGGCTGGGCAACTACTGCTATTGGCCGCGCAAAAGCTTATGATGACGAGGAAGAGGTTCGGAACCTAGTCGATACAACTGAAGATGTAAATCTTTATGCAACGTGGACTAAACTTACGGATATTGCTTACACCGTTAAGCATCGTTATGCGGATCTAACGGGTGGCTATGATGAAGTTGAAAGAGAAGAGGCTGGTCCAGTTGACGAGGATGTTTATCCGCCAGTTCTAGAACGCGATGGCTTCAATGATCCAGCAACAATCGCGCCGATTCGTATTAATCCTGATGGTAGTACGGTTGTTGTCCTTGAGTATTCTCGCAAGAGCTATGCTTTCGCATATGGCGATTCTGAATATATTGATACGAACGAATCGACGAGTGCTGGAGATTATGCATTTGAAACGCCAATTACAGCAAAAGCCAAGAATCGCGACGGCTACCAGTTTACCGGTTGGTCTGATGGCTCAAATATTGTATCGACTAATAATCCATATACTTTCGATTTGCCGCTTGATGGCATCACACTAACTCCTACTTATGAAGCTAATACTTATCATGTCGCCTTCCACGCTAACGGTGGTACTGGCGATATGGCCAAGCAAGAGTTTACTTTTGACGATGAATCGAAGGCGCTAAGCAAGAATCTCTTTGAACGCCCTGGATATAGCTTTGCTGGCTGGGCAACGAGCGCTGACGACGAGGTTGTCTATGCGGACAAAGCAGAGGTTAGAAATCTAACGGATGGCACCGAAGATGTCGATCTATATGCAAAGTGGACAGCGAATACTTATAGTGTTGTATTTCACGCCAATGAAGGTACCGGTTCAATGGATGACCAGACATTTGCGTACGACGAGGCTCCAAAGGCACTAGCTAAGAATACTTTCGAGCGTGTTGGTTATAGCTTTGCTGGCTGGGCAAAGACTGCCGCAGGTGAAGTTGAGTATACGGACGAACAGGAGGTTCAGAATCTAATTCAAACTGCTGGAACTGTTGATCTTTACGCAAAGTGGACTGCAAATACTTACTACGCACACTTCCATGCGAATGGTGGTGACGGCTCGATGGATGATCAATCATTTACTTATGGCGAAGCTGCTAAGGCTTTGGCCGCCAACACCTTTACTCGTGCTGGCTACAGCTTTGCTGGTTGGGCAACGACAGCTGGTGGCGAGGTTGAATATGCAGATGGTGCTTCGGTTCAGAACTTAACCAGCGATATTGATCTTTATGCTAAATGGACAGCTAATACTTATCGTGTTATCTTCCATTCTAATGACGGCAATGATTCGACGGAAAGCCAGGAATTTGTATTTGATGAGGCTGCAAAGGCGCTCAGGGCTAATAGTTTCTCTCGCGAGGGTTACAGCTTCGCTGGTTGGGCGGAGAGCGCTAGCGGTGAAGTAGTTTATACCGACGAAGCTCAGGTTCAGAATCTAACCACAACTACAAACGATGTAGATCTTTACGCAAAGTGGACTGCAAATACTTATTATGTAACTTTCCATGCCAATAACGGCGCTGGTTCGATGGAAAATCAGCCATTTACCTACGGCGAAGCTGCTAAGGCTTTGATGGCCAATGCCTTTACTTGTACTGGTTACAGCTTCGCTGGCTGGGCAGAGAGTGATAGCGGTGAAGTAGTTTATGCCGACGAAGCTCAGGTTCAGAACCTAACTAGCGATATTGATCTTTACGCCAAATGGGTAGCAAATACATATACGGTTGTCTTCCATTCCAATGAAGGCTCAGGTCTAACTGAAAGCCAAGAATTTACTTACGATGAAGGCCCAAAGGCTCTAAGAAAGAATACCTTTACTTATGCTGGTTATAGCTTCGCTGGCTGGGCGGAGAGCGCTAGTGGTCAAGTCGTCTATGATGATGAAGAAGAAATCGAGAATCTTGTAGAGACTACCGAAGATGTAAATCTCTATGCAAAATGGGAAGCACGAACGGATATTCCTTATCTCGTTATTCATCACTACGAAAAGCTGATAGAGGGCTACGACGATGTAGAAGATCCTCGCGAAGATGGTAGGGTAGACCAAGATGTTCAGCTCCCAATACAGCACGTTGATGGCTTTGTGGATCCTGCTATTCGCACGGTTCCGATTGCTGCTGATGGCACAACAGTCGAACATTATTACTATCTCCGTGAACGAGTAGGCTTTACGCTAAATGATCCAGATAACCATGTAACAACCGAAACTGGTACTGGTGAATATAAGTATGGCGCAACTATTTCCTTGGTTGCCGAGGATGTTCCGGGCTACGGCTTTACGGGCTGGTCCGACGGCCAAAGTATCGTCTCGACTAATGCAAGCTACAGCTTTGAAATTACTACGGACGTTACCTTGACGCCATCCTATGTGGCAAACACCTACAATGTAATCTTTAACGCTAACGGCGGTATTGGTTCGATGGATGCTCAGGCATTTACGTATGATGCACAAGCTACGGCTCTAACTGCAAATACCTTCACGCGCGCAGGCTATATCTTTGCCGGTTGGGCGACAAATCCAAATGGTGAGATTGTCTATAGAGATGAGCAGCAGGTTCAAAACCTAACTACGACTACTGACGACTTTAATCTTTATGCTAAGTGGGCTTTGCGTACGGATATTAAATATACAGTTCATCACCGCTACGAAAATGTTGGGTCTGGCTTTACTGAAGTTAATACGACAGAGTATGGCTCGGTGGATACAGATATTACTCCTCCAACTGCGCCAGAAGCTGGCTTCGGTGATCCTGTTGCGGATGCCTCTACTCCAGTGCCTACCCACATTTCGGCTAACGGAACTTCGGAGGTAATCTATAACTACTATCGCCTCTATAAGAACCTTACGATAGTTGATGGTGCGGATGTATCGGGAGCTACGTCGGGCAGTTATAAATACGGTACGCAATTTGAGCTAACTGCTGCTAATCGTCAAGGATACGAGTTTGCCGGCTGGACTATAGATGGCGGCGAAAGTATTATTTCTACAAACAAAACCTACGGCTTCGTATTGACGGACAACGTTACGATTCAACCTGTATATGACGAGGCGCAGTTCTATGACGTCTTTAGGCATGACGGTGCTTGTGTGTTTGACGGTAATGGCAATGTGACCGGTGATGACTGTGGCGATAATCCTGGCTATATCAATACGAACGTTAAGCTCTATGATGCGGCGAACTATGAAGGCGACTACGAAATTGGTTTTACGATTGATGCTCTCGGCAGTACTCAAGTCAATCAGGCGACCATTGTAAACTCGAAGCTCGAGAGTAACTCTGCTAACTATCCTGGTGTTGCGGCAAGAAAGGTTAGTAATGGAAACGATATCGAGATTACGCAGAGGATAAATGGTGGAAATCCTGGCGGAAGCCCTACGAACAAAACTGCATGGGCTGCTCCTAAGACAATCAAGATTATTCGCTATAAGAATGTTGTTTATACTCAGGTAGGCAATGAAACGCCAAAGAGGCTTCAGTCAATGGCTGGGACGAGCAATTATCATGACATTCCGGTTTGGTTTGGTGCGACTTATGTTCCTCCGAGCGGAGGCAATGAGGGGTATGCGGATCGTCTCTTTAACGGAACCCTCTCTCATATGTATATTAAACAGGGTGAATATGACGGCGCAACGGTAACAATGACCTTTGACATGAACGGCGATACTGGTACCGCGCCTGATCCTATTTCGGTGCTGAGCGGCACGGCGATTGCTACTCTACCCGATGAAGTAGATAGTGGTAGTGATCAGGTCTTCATGGGTTGGTATAGGGATAAGGACATCTGGCTTGATCGTGTAACTAAGAATGATGCCTTGACGCAAGACGTTACGGTCTATGCGCGCTGGGCTAGCTCGGCAGATGTCTGTTTGGTTAAAGATGTGGTTGGGCAAAATGATGAGATTAGCGATGTAACAAAAACCAAGCTTAAAGATTGTGTTGATATCATTAATAATAATGCGGACATGCCTTCTGGTGAGATTGTAATTCTACACGACATTAATCCGGCGACGGAAGCTGGAGGAAATAACGATATACGTATTAGTTCTGGTAAAGACATTACTATAACCGGTGACGGATACAGACTAACAGCAAACTCGTCTCAGCCAATCTTTAGAAACGATAGAGGTGGTACCTTGCGGCTTGACAATATAAAAATGAATACTAAGGCAGGTCAAGCTATAGTTAATAATGAGGCTTATAACGGAATAAGTTCTAACCTTTATGTAAATAGCTGCGAGTTTAACGTCGGAGACAATAGCTCGAAGGGTACTGTCAAGCAGGCAATCTATAACGTGGGTAGCGCCGTGGAGATTACAGGCAATACCGTGATTGAGAGTTATTCAACTATAAGGGCGGCCATAACTAGCGATGGCGGTTCAGTGCACATTAAAAGCGCGACAGTTACTGCGCATAATATATCGACTATAGTTGTTTCGAATAATGCTTCTATAACTATCGGTGTCGATGACGGCACGGTTAGGAACGATAGTCCGATCATAATTTCAGATAAGAACTATGCGGTTTCTGGTAGAGTAGGAATAAACTTCTATGATGGAACGCTGATTGCTAAAGGTAGCAATAGTAACCATTCACCTCTCGATAATGGGTCTACTACGACTGCGACTGTTGCGGATTATCCTGCTGGTACTGTCCCGATGACGACCCCATGGACAACGGATTACGACAATACCTACTACTGGCTGTATTATGGCACCAGTAGTGGGCCGTAAGGTCCGAGAGTATAACCCTTGCAACTCTTCTCAAACTGTGGTAGAATTAGTTGTAATATGATTACTAAAGATAACAAAGCTAAGGCAATTGCGAAGCTTGCTCGCAGCGACAAAGATGTTGGCTCCCCTGAAGTACAGGTTTCAGTTCTAACTGAACGTATCAAGGAAGTCACTGAGCATGTCAAGGCTAACAAGCATGATTACATGGCAAAGCGCGGCCTAATTCAGATGGTTGGTAAGCGCAAAAAGTTGCTAAAGCACCTAGAACAGAGCGACTTCGAGAGCTACAAAGCAACTGTCGCAAAGCTTGGTCTTCGCAAATAACAAAAAATTACGTCTTCAAGGCGTAATTTTTTTATCTCAAAATTAAAACCATAAAAAATCCCGGTCACTCTGCGGTGGCCGGGCGTGGCAATTTACGAAGTTGCTAATGCTTCACTGAGCAGCATAGAGATCTCGTCCATCTTTCTTGCCGGTGTAAAACTACGTATGTCTGCCTGTTCGTAGTTCTCGACGAAAAGCTGGATGATCTTCTTGTAGCAGTAGGAAAAAGCTCTCTCTCCGTCACCTTTCTCGATAGCACGTGAATCTGTACCGAGGAAAACATAAACCTGTCCGTCCTCTTTGCGCTTCAGGATAGAAAGGCAACAAGCTTTGTTGACTGCTTTCTTGATGGCCATGAAATGCTCCTCGATGAAGTCATCGATGCTGCCGTTGAAGCCGGGCATGTAGAGCTGGGCCATGGTGGGCTTATCTTCGGGGCTGAGGGTGTAGGTGAAGGGAAGAATGGTTGCTGTGACAATGTTCTTGCTTTTGATCTCAGCGATCGAGATGCTGAAACCGTCATGCTTGATTTTGTCCCAAGCTGCCTGAATCTCTTCTGGGGTCTTTGCTCTGAAGATGAGCTTGCTTCTGCTCACGGAAACAGTGGTTGTCTCGCGGTTCTTTTTGGAGGAACCTGACTCTGTGGTATCCATATTTGCCATTGTAGATACCCCTTTCTTTATAAAGTACAACTTTCTCATCTCTCCAATCGGAAACAAAAAAGAAGTCCAATAATATTTTAACATAATAATAGTAAAAGTCAAAGCAGTTATATCATCCTAGCTAATCTATGCGTTTGAGAGGACAATTAAAGTAGCTACAACTTCCGAACGAAGCGCCACCGTGGTATAATAAAGATAGTAAATAATATCGAGAAAATGATAGATATTTACCGCTTTAAGCAAGGCGCTAGATACTTATTATTTTCTCGAAGAAAGGTAGTTTTTGATGGAAATCATTAATCCAAGCGGCAAGAAAACTCTGAAGCTTGAGACTGATTTTTGTGGTCGCAAACTTGGCCTCGAAGTTAACCGCGTTGGCTTCCGTACCACTTCTTCAGTTCTCGTTACCTACGGCGATACTGTCGTTCTCGGCTCGGTCGTTGTCGGCAATAAGCCAATCATGCAGGATTTCTTCCCGCTAACAATTGAATACCAGGAACGCTACTATGCTTCTGGTAAGATTTCTAGTAGTAAGTTTATTAAGCGCGAAGGCAAACCTTCTGAAGAGGCTGTTTTGGTTGCTCGTCTTATCGATCGCCCAATTCGCCCACTATTTCCAAAGGGTTATCGTCAGGAAATTCAGGTCGTATCGACCGTGCTTTCTATGGACCCAAACTTCCGCCCAGATGTAATTGCTATGATTGCGGCATCTAGTGCACTGATGCTTGCTGGTGTTCCATTTGATGGTCCGATTGCTGGTCTCCGCATTGGTCGCGTAAATGGCGAATATAAGGCATTCTTAAGTCCAGAAGAGCGTGAAGCTTCTGACCTTGATCTTGTTGTAGCAGGTAAGGACTCTGGTATTACGATGGTCGAGGCTGGTGCTAATGAGGTTCCAGAAGACGTCATCATTGATGGCATGGCATGGGGCCTAGAGCAGCTACAGTCTGCTATTAAGCTCCAGAACGAGCTACGCGAAAAGGTTGGTGTTGTTGAGCAAGAATATACCCTTATGCTTCCTAGTGAAGAAGTCAAGAATCAGGTTGATGCTTGGATGGTCGGTAAGCTCGATGAGAAATTCCGCATCAGTAACACTGTTGAGCGCAACCAGCTTATCTCTGATCTAAAGTATGCTATGCATGATGAATTCTGCCAGAAGATTGTTTCTGACGAAGAAGCCGGCGTTACGGACAAGATGAGCGACGAAGAAAAGATGACCGTCCGCACGAAGTATTATGATGAACACTTCCGTGATGAATATGGTGAAGCTTTTGAGCTAGCCGTTAAGCGCGATGTTCGCAAGAATATTATCGAGAAGGGTGTCCGTCCGGATGGTCGTAAGCTTGACGAGGTTCGCCCACTAAGCTCACAGGTTGGCATTTTGCCACGCGTTCATGGCTCCAGCTTGTTTACTCGTGGTGTAACTCAGGCTCTAAACGCTGTTACTTTGGCACCACTCAGCTATGCTCAGCTAGTTGATACTATGGAGACTACTGACGGCTCTCGCCGTTATATGCATCACTATAACGCCCCTGGCTATACTGTCGGTGAATGTTCTCGCATGGGTAGCCCAGGTCGTCGCGAGATTGGCCATGGCTACTTGGCAGAGCGCGCGCTTCTTCCAGTTCTTCCTAGTGAAGAAGAGTTCCCATATGCAATCCGTAGCGTAACTGACATTATGTCTCAGAACGGTTCTACTTCTATGGCTGCAACTTGTAGCTCTTGTCTGGCTCTTATGGATGCAGGCGTTCCACTCAAACGCCCAGTCTCTGGTGTTGCCATGGGTCTTATGATGGATGGCGATAAGCCATACGTCTTAACTGATCTTATGGATGCGGAAGATTTTGCTGGTGATATGGACTTCAAGGTTACTGGTACTACTGAAGGTGTCACTGCAATGCAAATGGACATGAAGGTTCATGGTCTTCCTATCTCTGTCTTGTCTGAAGCTATCAAGAAGGCTCATGCTGGTCGTATGTTTATTCTTGAACATATGCTTAGTGTCTTGCCTGGTCCACGCGATCATCTCAGCCCATATGCTCCTCATATCGAGAAGCTCATGATTAATCCAGATAAGATTGGCCTAGTTATTGGTAAGGGCGGTGAAACGATCAACAAGATCACTACCGAGACTGGTGCAGAAATCAATATCGAAGAGAATGGTCTAATCACAATCGCATCTTCTGATGGCGAAAAGATCAAGAAGGCTCTTGATTGGATCAAAGGCCTCGTAGAAGAACCAGAAGTTGGCAAAATCTACAACGGCAAAGTCGTTACCATTAAAGACTTTGGCGCATTTGTAAATATTATGCCAAATGTTGACGGTATGCTTCATATCTCCCAGATCTCCGAAAAGAGAATTGCGAAGGTCGAAGACGTATTGAAGCTTGGTCAAGAAATTAAGGTTCGCCTTGATTCTATTGACGAAAAAGGTCGTCTCAGCCTATCAATGCGCGGCGTAAAACAGGATTAATAATCCATGAAAAATCCACCAGATTATATGGTGGATTTTTTGTATTTCACGAAAAGCTTCTGCTAGACATTATTTAAAAAAATGTTTATTATTAAATTGTAATATAATTTTTCTAAAAGGAGAAAAATGATGGCGGAAGCCAACCATACTTCACAAGCACCTGTAGTGGAGCAGGTGAAAATGCCAAAAATGAAAGTTGACGGAAGCAAGATTGCTTATGTTAATGCATTTGCAACAGCAGGCGCAATTTTCTTTGGCGTAGCAGCAATCTTCAACGCAATCGCTGGTTTTACAAAGGGTAAATGGATTTTCGAAATTCCATTCGATGGCATCCTTGGTAGTTTCAGTAATAGTATGTACTCATACTTCTTCATGGGTATCCTAACATTTGTGCTAGGTCTTGTAAGCTTCCTAACTGTAAGCAAGATTACAGATGCAGGCGCAATTACAAAGGCATGGAAGTGCATCTTTAAGGTAAACCTAGTACTTCTAGTACTATTTGCTATCGATATGATTAGCATGATTCTTACCTCCCTCATCGGTATTGGTAAGACTTCTGGTGTTGTTCAGGGCACTCTATGGCTAAGCGGCTTCCTACCAACCGCAATCATGGCTCTAGTAGCTGGCGTTATCGCATTCGTTGCTAAGTCCATTGCAAGCGGCAAGACTCAGCTTCTACGCATTATGACTCTAGTTGCTCTCGGTGTTGGCTCCGTTGCTATGATCATGGTCTTCATCAGCCAAATCGTTGGTATGTATGGCAAGAAGAGCAGCAGCTACAGCGATTATCTAGATGAAGTCGACGATTACCTTGATTGGCTAAAGTAGTTAACTAATATAAGGTTGCAGTAAAGACCTCTCCTCGGAGAGGTCTTTTTGCTTATCTAAAAATATGGTATAATACCCTTATGGCTAAAAAGAGAGGTAGAAAGAAAAAAGCCCCAGAGGCTAAAAATACATACGAAGTGCCAAATGTTTTCTGGAAGCAAGTTGGCGCGGTGTTTATGATGCTCCTAGCTGTTATTTTGACGGCAGCTTGGTTTAAACCGAAGGGCGCAGCATTATTGACACCATTACAAGAAGGCTTGATGTATGTATTTGGTTATGCAACCTATCTTCTACCTTTCATTCTTATTTATCTTGCAGTAAAAATCTTCCGTGCGGAAGGTAATAATCTTCCTACGGTCGTATGGATTGCCTCGGTATTATTACTTCTCTTGTTCTGCGGCGTATTCGGTGCGCCAAGCTATGGCTCTACCAATCATACTGGTGGTGTTATTGGTAACTTTATGAGCGAATATACCGTAAAGAATATAGGTGCCCCTCTTTCCATTCTTATTTATGTTGTCTTGATTGTTATTACGGCTCTATTTATGTATGCCGAGACTCCAGCTCAGTTATTTCATAAGATTCAGGATATATTCCGCGGAACCAGAAACGAGGAAGATTCTGAGAATGCTCGCATCATGCGCCGCAATTCCGGCATCGAGGATGACGAAGATCGTCCACGCCGCCACTTAGGCCTTAAGGTCAATAATTCTAATGCTCTCGCCGCCGAAGAAGAGAAACCGAAGGTTGCTCGTGGTTTGCTTCGCAAGAAAGATAATACTAAGGTCGAGGAAACTCCGGCTCCAGCTCCTGCTGCCGCTCCAGAACCAACCGCTCTTGTTGCTGTAAATGACATTAACTGGAAGATGCCTCCATTAACGCTTCTAAGCAAGAAACGCTCCCCAGCGGATCCTGGTGATACGGATAAAATCGCTCATATTATTGAGGATACTTTGAAGCAGTTCAATATCGACGTCGATGTTGAAGAGGCAAATGTTGGCCCACGTATTACGCAGTATACTTTGCGTCCGCCTCAGGGTGTTAAGATTTCCAAGATTGCTACCTATGATAAAGAGCTTGCGTTGAACCTTGCAAAGAGTAAAATTCGTATCGAGGCTCCAATTCCTGGTACTCGTGCCGTTGGTGTTGAGGTTGAGAACGAAAAGCAGGGTAGTGTTGGTCTACATGAGCTTTTGCAGTCTAGTGAATGGCAAAAGATGATTGCGGATAAACCGCTTGCCTTTACGCTCGGCAAAGATATTTCTGGTAAAACCGTTGTCGGCAACCTTGCAAAGATGCCTCACTTGCTCATCGCAGGTACTACTGGTTCTGGTAAGTCCGTCATGACTAATACTTTGATTGCTTCCATGCTATATCACAACTCGCCATCCGATCTTCGCTTGATTATTGTCGACCCTAAGCAGGTTGAAATGGCGGCATATCAGGATATTCCACATCTTTTGACGCCAATTATTACTGATGCGCCAAAATCTTTGAGTGCTTTGAAGTGGGCGGTCAATGAGATGGAACGCCGCTATACGGTTATGGCCGAAGAGCGCGTCAAGAATATCGTCGACTATAACGCAAAGATGCAGAGAAATGGCGGCAAGGTTACTATTCCTGATGAAGATGGTAATCCTCAGCAACACAACGAAGGCAAGATGCCGTATATTGTCGTTATTGTAGATGAGATGGCGGACCTTATGATGCAGGTTGGCAAGGAACTCGAAATGATGATTGTTCGTATCGCTCAGAAGGGTCGTGCTGCGGGTATTCATCTAGTGCTTGCAACGCAGCGTCCAGAAGTTAAGGTTGTCACTGGCCTTATTAAGGCTAATATTCCAGGCCGTATTGCCTTCGCTGTAAATAACAATATGGACTCTCGCGTTATGCTCGATATGGGCGGCGCCGAGAAACTTCTTGGTATGGGTGATATGCTCTACCTAACTACCGAGATGATGGGCAAGCCAAAACGTGTTCAGGGTGCCTATGTAAGTGACGAAGAGATCGAAAACCTCACGAACTATCTCCGTGAGCAAGCTCCGCCAAACTATAACGACGAAGTTATCTCCCAAGATGTCGAAGCTAAAGGCGTTATGGGTATGGGTGGCGACTCTGGCATGGGTGGCGGCGATATCGAACGTCAGGCTGCTGAAATTGGTATTCGTGCAAGAAAGATGTCCACTTCGCTACTTCAGAGGCAGCTACATATTGGTTATGGCCGTGCAGCAGCCATTATTGATCACTTGGAAGAGATCGGCGTAGTTGGTCCTGCGCCAGGTGGCAGTAAGCCACGCGAGGTCCTAATTACCTCTATGGATGAATATCCGGGCTAATATTGACAAGAAATCAAAATATTTTCTTGCAATAAAATATTAGCTGTTCTAAGATAGAAAGTATGAAACGCAGTGAATCATTCGTAAAAACCCTCAAAAATGCACCAAGCGACGAAGTAAGTCGCAGTGCACAATTGCTTTTGCGTGCTGGTTATATCTATAAGGAGATGGCTGGCGTCTATGATTTTCTGCCCTTGGGTCGCAAGGTTCTAAATAATATTATTGATATTATTCGCGAAGAAATGGTCGCTCTTGGTGGTCAAGAGGTCGAGATGTCTAGCTTGCAGCCAAAGGATGCTTGGGTAAAGTCTGGTCGTTGGGACGACGATGTCGTCGACGACTGGTTCAAGACAAAACTTCATGCTGGAGGTGAGCTTGGTCTTGCTTTGACACACGAAGAAGCTATTACGAATATGCTAACTAGCTATGTCTCTAGCTATAAGGACCTTCCGCTTTATGTCTTCCAGTTCCAGAAGAAGTTCCGTAACGAGCTTCGTGCAAAATCCGGCATTATGCGCACGCGCGAATTTATTATGAAGGATCTATATTCTTTCTGCGCAACGCGCGAACAGCATGAAGAATTCTACGAAAAAGCCGCAATTAGTTATACGAATATTTTTAAGCGCCTAGGTATTGGCGATAGCACGTATCGTACCTTTGCAAGCGGCGGTAGCTTTAGTCGTTTTAGTGATGAATTCCAGACCATCTGCGATGCAGGTGAGGATATTATCTATATCGATCACGAAAAGAATATCGCCATTAACGAAGAAGTCTATAATGAAGAAACCTTCAAGATGCTAGACGTCGACCCGGCTAAGCTAGACAAGCAAAAGGCATCTGAAGTTGGTAATATTTTCACGCTCGGTACTAAGTACTCCGAAGCTCTTGATTTGTGCTTTAATGATGAAAATGGTGTAAGAACACCAGTATTTATGGGTAGCTATGGCATTGGCCCAGCTCGTTCTATGGGTGTTATTGCAGAGAAGACCTGCGATGATAAAGGTCTAAACTGGCCAGAAGAAATTGCCCCATATAAGTACTATCTCATTGGTATTGGCGAAAAAGGCATGAAAGAAGCTGAAAAGCTATATAACTTGAATCCAGAACAATTCGTCTTTGATGACCGCGAAAAGGTCCGTAATGGCGAGAAATTTGCTGACGCAGAACTTATGGGTATCCCATATCGTGTTATTGTTAGCGACAAGACTCTAGAGAATGATCAGGTCGAAATTCTATCTAGAAAAACGGGTAAAAGCGAGCTATTGACAACAAAAGAGTTCATTAGTAAAATACCAAAAGTATTAAAATAAGTGGTGATTTTCCACGATTGACAGAAAATAGGAGGTATTTATGCCTAATGTTGTTAAAATTACCGCAGCTGGTAAAAAAGACTTACAAGAAGAACTAAAAGCGCTCAAAGCGCGTCGTCCAGAAATTGCGGAAAAAATTGCTCTAGCACGTTCTTATGGCGATTTAAGTGAAAACGAAGATTATAGTGCTGCTCGCAGTGAACAGAATACCGTAGAAGGTCGTATTCAAGAGATCGAAGATATTTTGCTTCATGCAAAAATTATCGAAAACAAGAAAACGGATAAAGTTGCTCTTGGTAGCACAGTTACTTTGGATGTAGAAGGCAAAAGCCGCTCATATATCCTTGTTGGTGCAACCGAAGCAGATCCTTTGAATGGCAAAATTAGCGATGTTTCGCCAATCGGCAAACAGCTAATGGGTCAAAAGGTTGGTTTTGAGGGTGAACTACCAAATAAAAAGAAATTTTCAATTAAAACAATAGAATAATCATCTGAGAATAATCTCTCGGGTGGTTATTAAAGGGAGATTATGAAAAAAGAAAGAAAGGGCGAGAAGCGTAAACTTACGCGAAGGACGCTCCATTACTATTGGCAGGCAACAAAGAAGCATAAAGGCCTCTTTGCTACCGGCATTATCGTGACGCCAATTGTGACGGCGTGTCGCACGGCATTGGCTCCATATTTTACTGCCGATATTATCGGCAAAGTTTCTGCTGGAATTAATCCAGTCGAGAACTGGTCTGCTTTTATGTGGCCAGTAATTGGGCTTCTAGCATGTTATCTAATCGGTTCTGAGCTTCTAGGTCACATCCGTATTTGGGCTATTTGGAAGCTAGAACTAAAGGTCGCATATGATCTTGCGACTTACTGTTTCGACAAGGTTTGTACGCAGTCTATGCGATTCCATAGCAACCGCTTTTCGGGTTCGCTTGTATCTCAGACGAACAAATTCGTGGGTGGTTATGAACGTTTGTTTGATACCTTGATATTCCAGATTCTTTGGTTGGCCTTTACGATTCTCTCGACCATCGGTATCTTGGCTTTCAAGGCGCCGCTATTCGCATTAATTCTAGTTGCAGTTGTAATTCTTTACACGATTATTGCTACGGTTAGCTTCAAGAAAGTCGGAAAGTTAAGCGAGAAGTATGCAAGTGCCGAAACCAAGCAGACTGGTCAGCTTGCCGACTCTATGTCTAACATCTTGGCTGTTAAATCTTATGGTCGCGAAGCGCACGAGCATCGCCGCTATGCAAACTTTAGTACTGCAACTTACAACGCAGGTATGAATCAGATGCGCGCGGTTATCTTCCGCGATATTTGCTTCGGCTTTGTTATTATTGGCTGTGTTGTTGCTTCGACGATGTTTGTAATCTTTGGTAAGAATCTTGGCATCGAAATCGCAACTCTAATCCTCATCTCGGATTACGCTATTACGATTGTTGGTAATCTTTGGGATGTAAACAATATTCTAAAGTCCGTAAACCGCGTCTTTGGTGATGCTCACGACATGACGGCAATTCTTGATACCGAGGATTCTGTTAAGGATATTTCCAGTGCCAAGTCTATCGAAGTTAAGAAGGGCAACATTGAATTTGATAATATTACCTTCAAACATGCCGATGCGCCTCGCGCGATCTTCAATGACTTCAACTTGAAGGTTAAGGCTGGCGAACGCGTTGGTCTAGTTGGTCTATCTGGTTCTGGTAAAACAACTTTGACGAAGCTCCTCTTGCGATTTGCTGACGTCGATAAGGGTAAAATTACTGTTGATGGCCACGACATTAGTAAGATTCGCCAGATTTCACTTCGCGAAAACATTGCGTATGTTCCACAAGATACGGCTCTGTTCCATCGCTCGATCGCAGAGAATATTGCCTATGGCAGGCCTGATGCAAGCCGCGAAGAAATCATTCATGCCGCCAAGCTAGCACACGCAGACGAATTTATCTCTGAGATGCCAGATGGCTACGATACTCTCGTCGGCGAACGTGGCGTCAAATTGTCCGGCGGTCAGAGACAGCGTATCTCGATTGCTCGCGCAATCTTGAAAGATGCTCCAATTCTAGTTCTTGATGAGGCAACCTCTGCGCTCGACTCTGAATCTGAAGCTTTAATCCAGGATGCCTTGGATAAGCTCATGAAGGGTCGCACGAGCATCGTGGTGGCCCACCGTCTATCTACGATTGCCGGTATGGACAAGATTGTTGTCTTGGAAGATGGCAAGATTCTCGAGCAAGGTAGCCACGAGGATCTACTCAGGAATCGTGGTTCCTACTACCGCCTATGGTCGCGCCAATCCGGTGCATTCTTGAATAAGGAAATTGACGACGTAGTAGAATGCGAAGAAGAAGAGTAATCTGTAAAATAGGGCCCGCCTAAAACGGGCTCTATTTTTATGCTAGAATTAAAATTAGCATGAGTAAGTTCGAAGATAGGCAAGTTATTCTAGAAAAAATCAAAAACGGTGTCTATAGCACGAAAACCAGTAACAATTTAGGTGTCGCGCTTTTTATTGTAATGACTCTATTTGCTTTTACGATTTTCTTTTCGACGATTGTGGCGATACTTGTAAAAAGCACGCTGAACGGCAATAAGGGTTTTGCTGTACTTGGTACAACAATCGTATTTATAATCATTGTTGCAATTACAATGATATTTATTATCATTCCGAAGCTTAGTAAAAGCTCAAAAACTAGCAAAAAAGACATTAGTCTAATTGAAACCGGGACAGAGCTTGAGGTTCATATTGAGAACTCTTACAAGACAAATTCCGGATATCAGCTAGAATGTACGAGTGATAAATATCCAGGCATGGTCTTCAGGAGCAAACTCCTTCAAGAAGAGCCTATTATCGATAAAGATAGGAAAACTAGAGTCTTTATTGATCCTCAGAATCCAAATAATTACTTTGTTGATATCTATAGCGTTTTGCCTCGTCAGGCTGGCCCTGTCTTGATGGATAGAAGCGAGCTAAAGCATGAGACGAATGTTAATGTTACGGCTAATAATTTTGCCATCGTTCGTATATTTTTGTTTATTTTCTTGGCGCCATTCTTTATAACGGGTGTAGGGACCGCAATCGGCGGCTTGCTTACTGGGCATTTTATTACTGCTATAATTAGCGCCCTTATCATTTTTGGCTTTGCGACGATTATTAATAAGATTGGTGACGGTGACAGCGAAAAGAAAGCTATGCTAGCTCAAGGTTACTATCTCGAAGCTACTGGTACGAGATATTGGGTTACGACTAGTGACGATTCTACGACTCATCATTTATCTTGTCGCTACATTGTTCCTGGTACGCATGACGCATATAACTTCTATACGACGGCCGTAGATGCTCGTGCAAAGATTCTCGTCGGCGCAAAGGTTCGCGTCTATGTAAACCCGGACAAAATGAGCGTTTATCTTATCGATGCTAAATATTCTTTGTCTAATTTTGGCTTTACTGCCAAGCAAGAAACCGACGAAGCTTAAGGCATTAGATAAAAGCCAGAATTATGATATAATATAAGATAATTATGGCTACACTAAAAGATTTTCGTGATGAGCGCGTGCGAAAGCTCAATGAGATTCGCGAAGCTGGTATTGATCCGTATCCAGCCCATTCGAACCGCGACACTAAAATAAAAGATATTCTAGATAACTTCGATAATTTTGATGGCAAGGATGTTTGTGTTGCTGGCCGTATTGCTGGTATCCGCAGCTTTGGCAAGCTTGCCTTCGTAGTTCTTAAAGATGATTCTGGCAAAGTTCAGATTTTCTTGAAGGATGAAGCTGCTAAGTTTACAAAGAAGCTTGATTCTGGAGATTTTCTTGAAGCAGCTGGTAAAGTTGGTAAGAGTAAAACTGGCGAAATTTCAATTTTCTGTGATGCGCCAAGATTACTTGGCAAGGCTTTGCGTCCACTTCCTGGCCGTGATGGCTTTACAAACAAGGAAGAGCGCCTACGTCGCCGCTATGTAGATATGGCTGTAAACCCAGAAGTTCGCGAACGCTTCATTCGCCGTAGTAAATTTTGGACTGCAACCCGTGAATTCTTGAACGCACATGGTTTCGTAGAAGTTAATATTCCAGTTCTCGAGGTTACGACCGGTGGTGCAGATGCAAACCCATTTGTAACCCACATGGATGCGCTTGATCAGGATTACTACCTACGTATTTCGCACGAGTTGCCATTGAAGCGCTTGATTGGTGGTGGTTTTGAACGTGTTTACGATATTGGTCCACGCTTCCGCAATGAAGGTATGGATGAAGAACACTTGCCAGAACACATCGCTATGGAAAGCTATGCAGCTTACCAGGATTACGAAGATGGCATGAAGCTTTACGAAGAAATGATCAAATATGTCTGTAAAGAAACTTGGGGTACGCTCCAGTTCGAACATGACGGTATGAAGGTAGATTTGGATTGTGAGTGGCCACGCAAGACTTATGCGGATCTTCTAAAAGAGCATTTTAATATCGACGTCTTTAATCCAGATATTGAGCAAATCAAGGGAATCTTGCGCGAGCATAAGATGAAGTTTGACGAAAATGCATCTGCTTCACGCCTCTTGGACTATGCTTGGAAGATTATTCGTAAAGAATCTGCTGGTCCATACTGGTTGATTCATGAACCTGTTGAGGTCTCTCCGCTTGCAAAGAAACATGCCGAAGACCCTCGCGTTACTGAACGCTTCCATCCGATTATCTTTGGTACGGAGATGGGTAACGGCTACTCTGAGCTGAACGATCCAATCGATCAGCTAGAGCGCTTCGAAAAGCAGCAGGCAATGCGCGATGCTGGTGACGATGAAGCTCAGATGTTGGATATGGATTTCGTAGAGATGCTAGAGTATGGCATGCCACCAACATGCGGTTGGGGCAACTCCGAACGTAATTTCTGGCTATTTGAAGGCGTTTCTGCCCGCGAAGGCGTTCCATTCCCACCAATGCGCAAGAGCGAAGATTAATACTTAAACTTCCACTTAAGATAAGTGGAAGTTTTTTGTAAACCAAGCAGGTTTGTGGCGGATAAGAAGAGTATCAAGACGACGCCGTGAGCTGCCTCTGTATCTGTAATTATTAAGCTTCCGCTTTTAATAATTCTCGTATTCTACTAGCTTGTTGCTATGAAATATAGAAGAACGGATTTAAGCGAACAATTTTTACAAAACTTATATAATGAAGATTCGAAGCATTGGGAAAATAAGCCACCAAAAGAGCTTTGGCAATATGGTAATTTTCCGAAGCGTGTGGATAAAAAGGTAGTTGCTATAGTCGGTAGTCGAAACTGTACGGATTACGGCAAGAATATCGCATATAAGACCGCTAAAACGCTCGCGGAGCATGGTTTTGTGGTTGTGAGTGGCCTCGCCTATGGCATAGATAGCTTCGCGCATCGTGGATGTATTGATGGCGGCGGCCAAACAGTTGCTGTGCTTGGAACTCCAATAGATAGAATCTATCCAGTTAGCAATTATTCTTTAGCACAGAGAATCGTCGAGACCGGCGGTGCAATCATTTCTGAGCATGCGCCAGGATCAAAAGTTCATCCATTTAATTTTATATATCGAAATCGGATTGTTTCTGGATTGGCGGACGCGCTAATAATTGTTGAAGCCTCGGATAAATCTGGTACGATTCATACCGCGCAGTATGCGGTCGAGCAAGATAGAGAGCTATACGTTGTGCCGGGGGATATCAATCGACCGATGTCTTCTGGTGCGAATAGGTTAATTATGGACGGCGGGCAGCCGTTTCTTGGCACGGATTGGTTTATGGACTGTATGGATCCGCTCTGGCGTACGAAAGAGAAAAAGCAAAAGAAGAAAACCCTTGGTGCGCTTGCGGACTCTATCTTGAGTTTCTTGTCTGGCAAAAGCGCTGATGCTGGTAGTATTGCGGAATCTATCGGGCAGGATTTAAGTAAAGTATTGGTGCAATTGTCTCTGCTAGAATTGGACGGGACATTATGCTCCGACTCGGAAGGCAAATGGTCTTTTGCTTAAAGTTTTATGCTAAAATATAAGCATAAGAAATAAAAGAGGGCATCATTTTAATGGCAAATAAAGTTATGATTGTCGGCACTGGTAATGTCGGCATGAGCTTTGGTTATGCACTTGTGCATCAGCGCACAAATGTTAACGAGCTAATTCTTGTAGATATTAATAAGGAAGACGCAGAAGGCGAAGCAATTGATCTTCGTGATACTTTGGCTGTCGCTCCAGCTTATCTAAAAGTTCGCGCAGGCGAGTATTCTGATGCTGGCGATTGCGATATTATCGTTATTACTGCGGGTATTCCTCAGAAACCGGGCGAATCCCGTATGGATCTTCTAAAGAAAAACGCTGCAATCTTCAAAGATATGATTGGCCAAATCATGGAGGCTGGCTTCAATGGTATCTTTGTTGTCGCAAGTAATCCAATGGATGTTCTAACATATCTAACCTGGCGCTATTCTGGTCTTCCAGCAGAGCATGTAATTGGTTCTGGCACGGTCTTGGATTCTGCAAGGCTTCGCTATCGTATCGCTCAGCGTTTGCATGTTCATCCAAAAGCCATTCATGCTTACCAGGTCGGCGAACACGGAGATTCTGAATTTGCTCTTTGGAGCTGCGCAAGTGTTGGTGGTCAGGATGTTCGCGATCTTATCGATGCTCAGGCTCGCGCCGAAATCGAAGATTATGCTAGGAAAGAAGCCTACACAATCATCGAGAAGAAGGGTGCTACATATTACGGTATTGGTAGCTGCTTGGCAACAATCGTAAACTGTATCTTGAATGATGAAAATCGCATTTTGCCAGTCAGTAACTATGACGAATTTAGTGGCACATATAATGGCTTCCCAGCCGTTCTCGGCGCTAATGGTATTGTTCGTCGTATTGGTTTAAGAATCAACGAAGAAGAGCAAATCAAATTCAATGCAAGCATCCAGGTTCTTAAGGATGCAATCGCAGAAGCTGAACAAGCTTAACAAATAAGAGATGCCCTAAAAAGAGGAGTGTAATAACTCCTCTTTTTTGCTTATGTCTATAATTTGAAAAAATAGCAAAAAATGATATAATATAGGAATGAACTTATTTATATTAATATTAAGCTCTCTAGTATTCGTAGAGACTAGTGCTTTGTGTGCTAAGAGTTTCTCGAAGAAAGAGTTAAAATTCGGCAAGAATGAGCGCCGCAAGATATTTGTAGATACTTCTACGCTCATGGATGGTCGTATCTTGTCGTTTGCGAGAACGGGTTTCCTTGGTGATGAAATCCTTATTACGCGTAGTGTGGTAAGAGAATTGCAGCTACTAGCAGATGGCTCCGACGCAGACAAAAGAACTCGTGCTAGGTTTGGACTAGACATTGTAAACGAACTCAAGAATCTTGAGAAAATTACAGTAACGATCTATCCGGATGAACTTGGTCACGTAAAAGTCGATGAGAGGCTCCTAGAGCTTGCAAAAAGCGAGAAAGCACTTATTATGACTAATGACTACAATCTAATTAAAGTCGCTGGCACAGAAGGCGTAGAAGCACTAAATATTAACGAACTAGCGCAGAGCCTCCGCAGTGAATATCTTCCAGGAGATAAGATTGACGTTAAGGTTGTTGGTGTAGGTAGTAATCCTCATCAAGGCGTAGCTTATCTATCCGACGGTACGATGGTTGTAATCGATGGCGCAGATAAGCTTGCTGGCAAGAATGAAACTACTCGTGTTGAATTTGTTCGTTACTTGCAGACAAGCGCCGGCAAAATGATGTTCGCTCGCCTAGATAATACTCTAGCTCCAAAACAGAACAAATCTACTGGCAGAAAGCGCATCACGAAAGATAATAAGAATCGCAAAAACAATAAGAAAATCAAGTAGTAAAAAACCTCGGTTTAAGGACCGAGGTTTTTGAGGAAACTAAAACGTCTCATCGACATATTCTTGAAATGAGTCATAGATACTGCCTTTGAGAACGCCCAATACATTTAGGTTTTCTAGTAAACTTTTGGCGAAAAACTTGCATTGACTAGCTTTTAGATAGAGCTCTATTAATTCGAGCTTATAAGAGTTGCTATAAGCGATACACTTAAAGAGAAACTCATCTATATCTTTGTCGACATTTTCTAATCTTTCGGGGCGATCGAAGCTGGATTCGTCTATCTTTTTGTCGTCAAGGAAAAGATCTCTACCTATTAGCTTGTACTTGTGAAAAATGGGCCTTTGTCTGTTGAATGCTTTCAGGCAAAACGGTCGCAACATTTCTATAAAAGTTGCCACTGCTGTGGCCTTCCTCCCGCCCCAATAAGTCCAGGCCGGAGAGTCGGCGAGTCGGAGTGCCGATGGATCTTTGCTTGATTCTAGTTCAACGATTGTTTCGCTTGCGCTTTTCACCATTTCGTCAAATTTCATATTTCCCATTAAAGAACACCTCTTTTGCGCTTGCGCGCGAAAATCTCACGCAACTAATGCATGGCAGGTATAATTACAGCATAAACGTATCAATTTGTCAAGAGCAGGGGATTGCTGACAAAAAATATCCACCGTTTTCCGGTGGATATTTTGTCTATTCGTTATAGGTTGTACTTTCAGTTGCGGTATAGCCTGCGCTATCTGTAACTGTGACTGTAATCTTGCCTGGTTTAGACTTTGCTTTTGCTGAGGCACTACCAGATGCGATTGAACCGCTAGCTAGGGTTTGGCCATCAACTTCGATTGTATAGTTTTCTAGGCTATGAGTACCTTTCCCGGCGGAAATCTTAATTGTGTATCCTGAGCTATTATCCACGACGATCGAGTTGATTGTAGGTTTTGCGTCGCTACAAGAGTGAACGTCGTCTTCTGCTTCTGGGTCGTAACCGTCGGCGGATAAGGCATCTTTCTTCGTCATAGGATCGTAAGTCTTTGTGACTTCGACATCTACGCGAGTTTCGGCAGGAGTACAATCAGTTGCTTTCTTCTTGCTGATTCTATCGAATGCCATAGTTTCTTTGGAGATACCAGACTTCTTGCTGTTATACCAGCTTGGCCAGATATCTGTCTTACCGCCAACTGTGAGGGTTTGTAGACCTTCTGGCTGGACGAATTGCTGACCAGGGGTCCATTTGCCATCTACTGCGTAAACTTCATCGTGGACACGGTCTTGATATGCTGCGTTAATTCTGAAACATGCATCGTGCGAGTCTGTTGCGAGCGGAGAACCATCATGGTTTCCGTTCCAAATTGCAGTTGCGAGTACTGGAGATGCGGACATTGTCCAGGAGTCCTTTGCAGAACCCATACCGTTTTCTGTAGTACCAGTCTTTACGGCATATGGAGTGTGTTCGCTATAGAAACCGGCCTGTGCTGCCCAACCATAGCCCCAAAGGGAAGCGCGAGCTTCAAGCTTTGTGAGGATATCGATTGTCATGTAAGCGACCTGTGGATCAACGATACGTTCACCTTCGGTATCGGTCCAAGATTCAATAACGTCACCATCGGAGTTCTTAACTTCTAGGACATATGCAATGTCTTTATATGTACCACCGCGAGCAAGTGTTGCGTATGCGTTTGCATGTTCGACTGGACGTACGGAACAGCCACCACCGATAGCCATAGATAGACCAGCGGTTTCGCCGTTAGCGCAGTAGGACTTATCGCCAAGCTTGTGTGCAATTTCTAGGCTGTTTTCGATGCCATTTATATATAGAGCTTTAACAGCAGGAATGTTCTGAGATGTAGATAGAGCCTGGCGAATTGTAATGTTGCCATAGTATCTATCTGTAGAGTTTGCAAGGTGGCAGCGACCATAAGTACCAGCACAGTAAATAGAGTCGATGTTTTCATCCTTTAGGACTGAGCCTGGGCCATAGTTCACGCCATCGCGCTCCATAAATAGTGGCGTGTAGTCCAAGATTGGCTTAATAGAAGAACCCGGCTCAAGTAGTGACGTTGCGGCATTGAGCTGACCGTAACCTTCGCGGTTCCAGTCTACGCTACCAACCATTGCGATAACCTGAGATGTTTCGACGTCAACGGAAACTAGGGTTGCGTTGTCTGAACCGTTTCTATAGAAGATTTCGGCGCCAGCAGCAACAGCATCTTCTGCGATTTGCTGAGCGCGTAGATCGATAGTGGTCTTGATTGTGAAGCCACCTTCGCGCATAACCTTTAGGCCATAGCGAGATTCAAGTTCGGCCTTAGCTTCAAGGACTGCCCATGGGGCCTTGATATTTTCGTACTGACTCTGTTCTGGCTGAACGCGTGCAAGAACATCAACGGCCATAGCTTCATCGGCCTGTTCTCGAGTAATGTAACCCATCTCGACCATAGCATTAAGCGTTTTATGCTGGCGAGCAATCAAAGCCTCATTACCATCAATATTGTATGGATTATATAGGCCTGGGTTGTTTGGAATAGAAGCAAGAAGGGCGGACTCTGCGAGATCAAGATCTTTAGCGCTCTTCTTGAAATATGTCTGTGCGGCACTTTCTACACCGTTACGGCGACCACCATATGGTGACTCGTTAAGGTATAGAGTAATAATCTGCTCTTTGTCGTACATCTTTTCTACTTCGATAGAAAGGATCATTTCCTTAATCTTACGAGGGATACCAGACATTGAGCGGTCTTTTGCTTCTTCAGAGAAATAGACCTGCTTGATAAGCTGCTGTGTCAAAGTAGAACCACCCTGAACGGCGCCACCGCCAAGGGTAACCCATGCCGCGCGAACGAGCGCCATGAAATCTACGCCTGGGTGATTATAGAAGTTCTTGTCCTCGATAGCGACCGTAGCTTGACGCATATAGGTAGAAATGTCTTCGCCATCAACTACCAAACGATAATCGCCAGAACCTTTGTCTTCCCAAAGTAGCTGGCCATTGCGATCGAGATAAGTATTAACCGTGTTTTGAACGCGATTAGCAAGTTCTTCTGGGTTAATTTCTTTAAGATCCTTCTTGTAATAAAGGAATAGGCCGCCGATACCAATAATCATAATAAGCACAAGCGCCAAAAAGACCTTCAAAATACGAAGCTGACCCTTCTTGGAAAACCACGCCTTGAAGAAACGATCCGGACGTAGCTTTGCAAAGAAACGCAAAATTGGATTTTTTGGTAGCTTAGCCTCATCTTCGGCGCGCTTGCGGGCCTTCTGGTCCTGTTTGACGCGACGCTTGTAGGCTAGGTTTGAATATAGTGAAATGTTGCCACTTTTCTTCTTCTTGGAGGAGCTTTTTTCACTCTTCTTTGGAAGTTTGCTCAAAAGATTTTTGGCTGAAGCACCAAAATCTTTCTTCGTGGCAGATTTTTTACTCGCAGTTTTATTATTTGCCATTACTTTATTATACACTATTATGCTTATATTGTATTAACTTTAGCATTTTACACCCCTAAGATTATAGGGTAAAATATATAGCATTATGAGTCATTATGAGCCGTTAAAAATCGAAGAAAAGTGGCAGGCGATTTGGGAAAAAGAAAAGCCATTCGCTGCCAAGGACGATGATAAGCGTCCAAAAAAGTTTGTCGCGGAAATGTTTCCGTATCCATCAGGTGCTGGCCTTCATGTTGGTCACGTACGTAATTTTTCAATCGTAGACTGCGTAGCACGCTTCTATGCTCAAAATGATTTTAATGTCCTTCGTCCATTCGGCTATGATACTTTCGGTCTCCCAGCAGAGAATTACGCAATCAAAACTGGCACCGCTCCTCAGGATGTTACTCTTGTAAACATCGAAAACTTCCGCAAGCAAGCAAAGCGCCTAGGCTATGCTATTGACTGGTCTCGCGAAATTAATACTTCTGATCCTAAATATTATAAATGGACTCAGTGGTGCTTCTTGCAGCTCTTTAAGAAAGGCCTTGCTTATCAGGCAGAGAGCTATCAGTGGTGGTGTCCAGTAGATCAGACTGTTCTTGCTAACGAACAGGTTGAGAACGGTCATTGCTGGCGCTGCGGCTGCGAAGTTGAAAAGAAGAAGATGAAGCAGTGGTTCTTCAAGATTACTGCCTATGCAGATGAGCTTCTTGACGAAATCGATTCTCTCGACTGGCCAGATAAAATCAAGACCATGCAGAAGAACTGGATTGGTCGCAGTGAAGGCGCTGAAGTTAAGTTCAAGATCAAAGACAGTAAAGAAGAAATTACGGTCTTCACGACTCGTCCAGATACTCTTTACGGCGCAACCTTCATGGTTCTTGCTCCAGAACATCCAATGATTTCAAAGATTATGACAGAGGATGTCCGCAAGAAGGTTAAGCAGTACTGCGATGACGCTATTAAGAAGAGCGAAATCGAACGTCAGGAAAACAAGGAAAAGACAGGTGTCTTTACTGGAGCTTATGCGATCAATCCTTTGACAAAGAAAGAAATTCCAATTTGGGTTTCGGATTATGTCCTTATGGGTTATGGTACAGGCGCAATCATGGCCGTTCCTGCCCATGACGAACGCGACTTTGCTTTTGCAGAGAAGTTCGATCTTCCAATCGTAAAAGTTATTGAAAAACCAGAAGATTCCGATGATGACTCTAAGTGTTACCATGACGAAGGTACGCTCGTAAACTCCGAATCCTTCAACGGCATGAACAGTGCCGAGGCTCGCGAAAAGATTGTCGAATGGCTCGAAAAAGAAAAGATTGGCCAGAAGAAGGTTACTTATCGTATGCGCGACTGGCTCATTTCTCGCCAGCGCTACTGGGGCTGCCCAATTCCTATCGCTTATGACAAGAATGGTAATCCTCATGCAATTCCAGAAGATCAGCTTCCTGTCATGCTTCCAAAGGTTGACGATTATAAGCCGGACAAATCTGGTCGCAGCGCACTCGCGAAGTGTGAAGATTTCTTGAAAGTTACGATTGATGGCGAGGAAATGACTCGCGAAACTGATACGCTTGATGGTTACGCATGTTCTAGCTGGTACCTCTGGCGCTATACTGATCCTCATAATGATAAAGAAGCTTGGGGTAAGGACAAGGTAAACTACTGGGCTCCAACCGATGTTTATGTCGGTGCAGACCATGCTGTCGCTCACTTGCTCTATGTACGCTTCTGGTGCAAGTTCTTTGCTGACGAAGGCTATCTAAGCTTCCGTGAGCCAGTCAAGAAGTTGCTATACAACGGCTATATTAATGCTCCTGATGGTAAGAAGATGAGCAAGTCCAAGGGTAATGTCATTGACCCGCTTGATGTTATTAATCAGGGTTACGGTGCGGACACTCTACGTACTTACGAGCTCTTTATTGGCCCATACGATCAGAAGGCAAACTGGAATACTAGCGCAATCGGCGGCGTTTATCGCTTCTTGAATCGCTGCTGGAGTCTTGCCTTTGAGGCTAAGTACAACAAGGAAGACAAGAATAAGGTCATCCGCAACCGCACTATCAAGAAAGTTACGGATTACATGTATAGTAATGGCTACAACACGGCTGTCGCTGCCATGATGGAATTTGTAAACGAATTGTACAAGGAAGGCGCAAAGAAGGAAGACGTCGACGTACTTGCTCGTATGCTCAAGCCATTTGCTCCGCACCTTGCTTGCGAAATGCTCGAAAAGCTAGGCGCTAAAGATGATTTGTGGCCAAGCTATGACGAATCCGCACTTGTTGCCGATGAAGTCGAGGTGGTAGTTCAGGTTAACGGTAAGCTTCGCGCTCGCGTAAATGTCCCAGCAGAAGATGCTGAAGATAAAGAAAAGCTAGAAGCCGCTGCAAAGTCCGACGAAAAGATTAAGCAGATCCTAAGCGACCATCCAGAAATTAAGACGATCGTAATTCCACGAACTCATCTTGTAAACATTGTTGTAAAACAGTAACAGAAAAGCCACCGAATTGACCGGTGGCTTTTTGTTGAAAGCGATTTTAATATCTTGGCGCGCGCTTGATAAGTTTTGCGTGTAGAACCATGCGTTCTGTATCGCTATAGCAAGTAGAAAGCGTAAGAATATGATCGCTGCTGCTTACGGTAGTTTGGAAATCGTGCGAGCTACGAGCCTTAAGCATGTTTACAAAGTTTTGGAAATCTGTATCGTTTGCAAACGAAGTGCGGATATAGTCCGAAGTGGTTGGTAGATGGTAAGTACTAAAGACCTGCCACATAGACGTCTGCTTGTCGGTGACAGTGCGAACGATGTAATTATCGGAATTGTTTAGCCAACCATTCGTCTCTGCCGTGCGAAGCGTTCCAAACATTGTGCCGTCATAGCGACCATGCGCATAGATAATAGTATTTCTGTCGGTATTATCTAGTCTTAATCTATAATCTGCGAATACCCAACCAGCACTGTTATAGCTTTTGTCTAGCGAATGAGTTAGATAATATTCGTTATCGCTGGTCTGCATGAAAGGATAATTAATATTCGTGCCGCCAACTTTGATCCAACCGACAACATCTGGGTTGGTCTTGCGTAGCTCGTTCAAATCTACATCGAGAAGGCTCATGTTTAAGAACTTCCAATAAGGCGATTCTGGTGCGTCGTCCGACTCTATGACCTCGGTGTTTTCGTCGTCTTCGACCTCGGTGACATTGGCTGCTTCGGTAGCTTCTTGAGCTACGACCTTTGTGTTCATGGAATCGATTAGCCAAGTAATAATCTTGTATCCAGAATAAAGCACGCCGCCAGCGCAGACGAGGGCAATAACACAGCAGATTCCCAACTTGACGCGAAACTTCGCCTTTTTTATTCTCATGCTTATTATTATACACTATGTAAGCATATGCAGAACCCGCACAAAAAGCCAAAATATTATAGAGCTCTCCCTTGATAAAAACATCTAATTATAGTAAAATATATACCAAGTAATCTATTATTAAGGAAAAAGGAGCATTTTTACATGCCTGAACCAAAAAAGCAAAGTAGCCCAAGAAAGACTGGTCTACGCCGTAGCCATTTGCGTTTGAAGCTTGCTCGTAGTGTCAACAAGCACTCTCCAGTTAAAGCTTTTGAGACCGCAAAATCTACACCAAATCTAAAACTAAAAGCCTGCAAAGCTTGTGGCTCTAAGCCATGCGCATGCAAAAAAGAAGCTAAAAAGACAAAATAAAAAGGGAGGTAATCTAAAGTGGCAAGTAATCGACATCTCGGCCGCATTATCGTGTTGCAGAGTTTATATGAGTGGGAATTCCGAACTAAAGCCGGCGATAAAAACGTCGATATGGATAGTATTGTCGCAAAGAATATCGAACCCTACGCCAAAGCCCTCGGCGACGTCGAATTCGTTCATGACCTCGCTAGGGGTGTTTTAAGTGAGTCCGAAGCTCTTGATAAAGAGCTCCAGCCTATGGCGCCTGAATGGCCAATCGCTAGCATTTCGTCTGTAGACCGTAATGTGCTTAGGATTGGCCTTTTTGAGCTTACGCGCCGTGCAAAGCAAGTTCCACCAAAAGTTGCTATTAATGAAGCAGTAGAGCTCGCAAAGGCATTCGGATCGGATAACTCTTCGAAGTTTATCAACGGCGTATTGGGTACGGCATATCGTAACATGGGGGGAGAGGAAAAACCGAATGCAGAACCAAAAGAAGCAGCTGAAGCGTCGTCTGAATCAGCAGATTCCAAGAAAGAATCAGGCGAAGCCTAAAGCTAAAAACGGCTCTAGGGCCGGCAGAAGTTCGGCTCAAAGAAACGTACCAGCAAAGCGCAACGGATATAAAGTTCCGGAGGCTTTGCCAACAAAAAGATACAAAGAACCTAGCTTTTCAAAACTACGCCAAGTAGTTTTTCGTAAAAAACCAGAAATTCGTGAAATCGTACGCGAACCAACCGCTGGCGGCATTGTTTTTCGTCCAACCGCTGATGGTAAGGATATTGAAATTCTTTTAATCCAAGATAGCAAAAACCGTTGGACAATTCCAAAGGGCCATATTGAACCAGGAGAAACTGCGAAAGTTACTGCAGTTCGCGAAATCGGTGAAGAGTCTGGCCTAAAGGATGTCGAAGTATTGTGCTGGCTTGGCAAGATTCATTTCAAATATCGCCGCGCCGAAAAACTTGTTCTTATGACAACTCAGGTATATCTCGTTGAGTCCATGGACAAGAATGAAAGGCCAACCAAGGAAAAATGGATGAATGGTATCCGTTGGTTTAGCTTTAGTGAAGCACTTGATGCGATCGAATATGCGGATATTGAAAAGCTAATGCTTATTGCAAAACGCAAAATTCGTAACGGAGAATTTGATGGACAAAAGTAGCTTAGATGAATACAAAAGTTTCGCTAAGGAAAAACTGGGAATCCAATTTTCAAATATCGACCTATTAGTTACCGCACTTACGCACCGTTCCTATGTAAACGAACACAAGAAGACAACCGTCATTCACAACGAGCGCCTAGAATTCTTGGGCGATGCCGTCCTGGAGCTCGTTGTGTCAGACTTTCTATTTCACTCGTTTGATCAGCCAGAAGGTATTATGACTAGCTGGCGTGCCGCACTTGTTAATACGGAAGCTAACGCCGCTGCGGGCGAAAGACTTGGATATAATCCGCTAGTCCGCCTCAGTAAGGGTGAAAAGAATGGCTCCGAACGCGCTCGTCACGTTATCTTGGCAGACTGCTATGAAGCTATTATCGGTGCAATCTACGAAGATAAAGGTTACGAAGAGGCGGAGAAGTTTATCTATAAAAACAGCCTCGTTCCAGCTATTGATAAGATTTTGAACGAAGAAAGCTGGCGAGATCCAAAGTCTCATCTTCAGGAACTTGCGCAGAAGATTGATGGGGTTACTCCAATCTATCGCGTCATGAAGGAAGAAGGTCCAGATCACGATAAGCTCTTCACGCTTGGTGTATATATCGGCGAGCATCTAAAAGCTACAGGTGTAGGCCATAGCAAACAGGAAGCTCAGGTGAATGCGGCTGCTGAAACTATTAGAAAATACCGCAAAACTCATCCAAGTGCTGCTCAGCCAATTGTTCCAGAACGAAAACCATATAAATGGGCAAAATAATAAAATAAAGAGAGTTCATGTAGTTTCATGACTCCCTTTGTTTTTAGCTAAGTAAAGTACCTGGAATATAGGCTTTAACTTGCCATTTTGGAAAGTTTATACGCTAGAGCGGAATAGTCTAATCTGTTTAAACTTGCCAATTTGGAAAGCTAATGAGTATATAGAAAAACGAATAGAGTTCGAACCGATAGGCATCTCTTGAAAATTTGGCCAAAATTTGATATAATATAAGAATATTATTAATTATTAGGAGAGATTAATGCTCGCGATTCGCTTACAGCGTAATGGTCGTAAAGCTTTGCCGCTTTATCGAATAGTCGTCCAAGAAGCGCAACGCCACCCTCTTTCGGGTCGTATTGTTGCTCAGGTCGGCAGCTACAACCCACATACAAAAGCAACCACTTTGGATAAGGAAGCCGCTCAGAAATATTTGAACAACGGCGCCCAGCCAAGCACTCGTGTTGCTCGCATCCTTGAAGCCGAAGGTATCAAGATGCCAAAATGGTACAAGAAAGCTGGTGAAAAGCATGCTACTGCAAAGCACGCAGACAAGCTACGCAAGAACCAGCCAAAAGAAGAAGCTGAAGAAGCCCCAGCTGAGGCTTAATAAGTTCAAAGAATATGCTCTACGTAACGGAGCATATTTTTTGTGGCAAAAAATAACCCCGAGCGACTGACATAACAGTCTAAGTGCTAAAATAAAAGCATATGGCACAACCAGAAGTATTTAAAGAAAAAACAAAAACTCCAGCCAAAACATTGATGGTTATAGGTGCGACACCATTCGTACTATTACTTGCTTACGCTACGATGAGTGCATTCGGTGGCATTACGGTTCCGTTCTTCGGCAATCAGAAGCCAAGCTTCGGTATGGATGCGTTTCAATTTGCTTTTATGTTTCCACTAATCTTTATGTGGCCAATCTTTGTTGTTGCGGCTGCAATATTTATTCTTGGGTTAGTCCGTCATATTTTAGATAAACGTAAGAGCTCAAATAATGGTGAACATAGAGTTTACTATAGCGAAAAGGGCTCAAAAGAAAAATCGCATAAGGTGTACTATCGCAAGAAATAAAGAGTAGACTCACATTTTTAAGCAAAACCATATATAATATCCTTATAAAAACTAAAATTTAATGGAGAACCTATGGCTACTATAGACCAGCAATTTGTCGAGTATATCGTAAAGACCCTCGTCAACAATCCAGACAAAGTTAAGATCGACCGCACAATCGACGAAAAAGGTGTATTGCTAAGCTTGGAAGTTGATCCTGAAGATGTAGGCCGCATTATTGGTCGCCGTGGTGCAACCGCACAAAGCATCCGTACATTGCTTCGTGCCCTTGGTACAAAGAACGATGCTCGTTACAACCTAAAGATTATAAACAACGATGGTTTCGAAGGCAAAGAAAAGGCAGACGATACCGCTGCTGATGACAGCTTTGCAAGCGATGAAGAAGCTACAGAGGAAACCAGCGAACTTGCAAAAAAGACGCGTCAAGAACTTGCAGACTTGGACGATCTTGATATATAATACTGTTAATGCTTAACAACAACGAGCATTAAGCTAACTGCGAGGTCAGCTTTACATATACATAAAGTTGAGAGCTTATATGCTTAAAAACCACCCACCTACCCAATGGGTGGTTTTTAGGGTCTTAAAATTTTCGAAGCACAAAAATACTCCCCGTAATTCGAGGAGTATTTTGCTTTAAGCCTGTGGTTGATTCTGGTTCGGGTCTTGCGGCTGGGCTGGCGTCTGGTTATTTTCTTTGTTTGCTAGTCTGTAGAAGCCGATAATTACCGCCACGATAATAACAAGACCAAGGATAATGAACCAAAGCGCGGTGTTGCTGCCAGTAATAGATAGTAGTTGTAGCAAGATAGTAGCGATTGCGAAACCCTGCAAAACTTTCCATTTGCGCATCATACCTACGATCAATACGCCGAGGTTCACTAAAACGCCTACAAGTGCCACTACGGCTAGTCCGCCATTCTCATAGCTTGTGTCGACCATGTTTGGGAAATAGATGAGCTCAAACAATACATATGCCGTAATTAACAAAGCATTTGGCGTTGTTTCTTTCTTTGAAATGGTATTTAGTGAACCGTGCGCGAGCATTGCGATTGGGATTGCTTCTGCGGCAAGGAATGAAAGCATGACGGATGTATTTTTCTCGAACGTTGCTGCGGTGTGAAGAAGCATGATTGCTAGCTGATAGAACATCAGCTTAATAATGGCTAGCTCATTAGTGATGCATGCCAAAATCATTAACGAAATCAAGCTCATGCCTGTAGGGATAAGGAAAAATGCATTTTGTTGATCGATGCTTGCCTGAATCATGAAATTGGATAAACAAAGAGCTAGAAGTAATCCGACTACGCCAAATAGAGCTTCCTGCTTGTCTTTCTTGTGATTCGTGAAGTAAATGAATGGCGCAAGGAAGCAAAGGACCGAGAAGGCGATAATGAAAATAGGCGCAAGTCCAACATCGCTACTGCGAAGATTGAAGAACGATACAATAAATAACACGGTAGGGCTAAGCCATAAACTTGACTTATCCAAGAAGAACATTGCGATACCGACGAGACTACATAGGGTTAGTGCTATTCCGCCCAAAGTTAGGTCGAAGCTGCTATATGAGCCAACCCACTTCATTACGTTGTCGAAATATTTGTAGGCAACAAATGAGCTAGCTACTGCGGAAAGACAAATAATTGAGCGCTCTAGTGTGCGGCTATGCTCGTCTTTGTTTGCGACCATCATTATTCCGGAGATGATGCACTGGATAAGCGACGAAGCAAGAACGACGACGGAAATTACGTTTGTTTGATCGCGGTACGGGTCGCATGTTGCACAAATATCTATTGATATAACAATTGCGGCAACCTGAGCGAGTGCGCGAAGCACTGGGATGGATGCTTTTTCTTTTCCGATAAACTTCGAGAAGACATAGTTAAAGAATAGGAAGCAGATAGCAGTAGTGGCGGAAAAATGTGAAGCTGCTAGGAGGCTAGGAATCATAACCAAAGGAACAATCTGGTAGATGAAAGCGAAGTTCATTACGCTACGGCGCATTGATTGCGGAACAAAGAGAGCTTTGCTCTTCCAGAGATATATTAATAGGGTCGAAAGCAGCGAGAAGATGATGGTAAGGATAAGCAGCGCAGGTTCGATTTTGAGCCCATCGTCTAGATCTTCAAAGAAAGCGATGATTGACGTAATTAGGAAGCCAAAGAACGCAAAAACGCAGTGCCAATACTTGGAATCATTGAATATAATAGCGGAAATCAGTGAAACAAAAGTGATGCTTGCAAAGATTATGAGACTGGAACTTGCGACAGAAATATCATAGGCGTCGAGAGATGGCCACCAGAACAAGAACATTATAAGAGCAGAGATATTGAATGCTATTGCTGCCGGCTTTAAGAAATTGACGTATTTGTACATTAAGATGCTTGCTAGCGCCGTTAATAATGTAATAGTAATAACGGTTGGTGGAACAAGCATTGTGTCGATACTAGAAAGGTAAGCAGTAACGGCAGAAATAAAAATGAATGAGCCTATATATAGAAATATATTCAAAGACCTATATTTGGACTTCAATTGAGCCTCTTCTGGAGAAAGCTGCGCTTGGGCACTATTATTATTTCTCCTAAGAGTCAAAGAATTCTTGGCTCGATCGAATAATTCTGCAATAATACCCGATTGTCCATTATTGCTTCGCTGATTTAAATATATGGTAATCAGCACCACCATGATACTTGCTATAAAGACAGCAAAACCCATATCTCTCCCATCAATTAACTAATTAAATTCTAATGCTTAATTCGTAAACTTTCAAGCCACAGACAGGCCCAAAATCTACTTGAAGTATTCAAAAAAATACTGTAAAATCTTACCAAGAAGTAGTGTGCTCCGAGTTATTTTTATGCAAGTCCTGGCAAGATTAGTGCAGGGCTCGGGGCGGTAATCTTCGCGCCAAGAAAGATATCAAACACTAAATAAATGCGAGGGAATGTGGCAGAAGTAAAAACTGCAAAGAGTGGTGGCCGCGTGAGTTTCACCGAAGGCGACCAAGTTCTTCCAATACCAAACCTAATCGAACATCAAACAAAATCCTGGAAAGAGTTCGTAGACTACGGGCTTCGGGAAGTTTTTGAGGAATTGAATCCTATCGAAGACTACACCGGAACCAAGTTTAGTCTTAGCTTCAAAGATTATTACTTCAAGGATCCAGTAGAAACTGATCGCGAAGCAAAAGATAATCTTACTACCTACGAAGCTGCTCTACATGTTAATGTTGAGCTCAAGAACAAAGTTACTGGCGAAGTAAAAGAGCAGGACATCTATTTTGGTGACTATCCATGGATGACTGACCGCGCTAGCTTTGTTATTAAAGGTACCGAACGCGTCATCGTTTCTCAGCTAATTCGTTCTGCTGGTGTTTTCTTCCAGGCAGATAAAGTTGGCCTAAAGAAATATTATGGTGCCAAAATCATTCCTGGCCGTGGTGCATGGCTAGAATTTGAGACCGATACCAAGGGCGTAATCTATGTTAAGATTGACCGCCGCAAGAAGGTCCCAGTAACAACTCTTCTTCGTGCTCTAGGCCGCAAAAAGAGCGAAATCGTCAAGGATTTCAAAGACATTGATAATGGCGAAGTCCACTACATCGAGAACACACTAGAAAAAGATCCATCCGACAGCCAGAGCTCAGCTCTTCTTGAGATCTTCAAGCGTCTTCGCCCAGGCGATCTTGCTACTGTCGAGAACGCACGCGAGCTTATCAAGAAGACTTTCTGGGATTACAAGCGCTATGATTACAGCCGTGTTGGCCGCTATAAAATCAACCAGCGCCTAGGTTTTGATACTCCAAACGAACCAGAGTTCCGTACTCTTCAGATGAATGACCTTATTGCTATTATTAGCGAAATCATTCGCCTCAATAATACTCAGGATCCAGAAGACGATATCGACTCCCTAGCAAACCGCCGCGTCAAACTCGTTGGTGAGCTTGTTCAGCGCCAGTTCCGCCTTGGCATGCTTCGCTTGCAGCGTAATATCTTGGACCGCATGTCTATGAGCGATCCAGCGACAGTTACTCCTTCGCAACTCGTTAACTCTCGCCCAGTCGTTGCTGCAGTTAAGGAATTCTTCTCCAGCTCACAGCTAAGCCAGCTCATGAATGATACCAACCCATTCGCAGAGCTTTCTCACAAGCGCCGTCTATCCAGCATGGGTCCTGGTGGTCTTACTCGTGAACGCGCTGGTCTTGAAGTACGCGATACGCACCCAACTCACTATGGTCGTATTTGTACTGTTGAGACTCCAGAAGGTCAGAACGTCGGCCTCGTGCTTAACATTGCAACTTATGCCAAGATTAACGAATATGGCTTCCTCGAAGCTCCATATCGTGTCGTTAAGGATGGTAAGGTTACTGACGAAGTAGTTTACGTTGATGCTGCTGAAGAAGAAAAGATGGTTATTGCTGATACTAGCGCAAAGCTAGACAAAGATGGCCGCTTCGTTGATCAGTACGTATCTGCTCGTAAAGCTCTACAGCCAACTCAGGTTGAAGCCTCGGAAGTTACTCACATGGATGCCGCACACAAGGAAATTCTTGGTGTTGCCGCTTCTATGATTCCATTCGTAGAGAAGTCTCGTGTTGACCGCTCTCTCATGGCCTGCGCTATGCAGAAACAGGCAGTCCCACTAATCAAGACTGAAGCTGCTCGCGTATCTACCGGTATCGACGCAGAGGTTGTAAAGAACCTATCTCAGGTTGTCTTCGCTGAAGCTGACGGTACCGTTACAAAGGCAGATTCTAATGTTGTTGAAGTTAAATACGGTAAAGAAACCAAGAGCTACCCACTAACTCACTTCGAAAAGACAAACGATGATCGTTGTTATGACGAGCATTGTGTTGTTGATCGCGGTCAGAAAGTTAAGAAGGGTGATGTTCTCATCGAGGGCGCTTCCATTGATCATGGCGAGCTCGCACTTGGTAAGAATATGCTTGTTGCCTTTATGCCATGGCATGGTTTCAATATGGATGACGCTATCGTTATCTCTCGCCGCCTAGTCGAAGACGATACTCTTACAAGTATCAATATTCGCGACTACGATGTAGAGGTTCGCGAAACTAAGCTTGGCCCAGAACAGGTTACTCGTGATATTCCTAACGTCTCTGAAGCAACTCTTCGCCACCTTGGTGAAGACGGTATCGTAATGATCGGTTCCGAAGTACGCAACGGTGATGTTCTCGTTGGTAAGATTACGCCAAAGGGTGAACAGGAACTCAGCTCTGAGGAACGCCTCCTTCGCGCAATCTTCGGCGAAAAGGCTAAGGATGTCCGCGATACTTCCGTTCGCATGAATGGTTCTGATACTGGTAAAGTTGTCGGTGTTAAGATCTTCACTCGCGAAAACGGCGATGAACTCAAATCTGGCGTTTTGATGCAGATCAAGATCTATGTTGCCGAAATGCGCAAGATCAGCGTTGGCGATAAGATTGCTGGTCGCTACGGTAACAAGGGTGTTGTCGCACGCATTCTTCCTGTAGAAGATATGCCATTCATGGAAGATGGTACTCCAGTTGATGTAGTTCTAAACCCTATGGGCGTACCAAGCCGCATGAACCTCGGTCAGCTTTACGAAACTCACCTTGGTATGGCAGCTCGCGCACTTGGCTACAATGTTACGACTCCATCTTTCAACTCTGTATCAGATGAAACCATCTCCGAACAGCTCGAAAAGGCTGGTATCGCACGTGATGGTCGCGTCAAGCTTTATGATGGCCAGACTGGCGAACCATTCGAGGAACGCATCACCGTCGGTGTCATGTATATGCTCAAGCTACACCACATGGTAGCAGACAAGATTCACGCTCGTTCTACTGGTCCATACACAATGGTTACTCAGCAGCCACTTGGTGGTAAGGCTCAGAACGGTGGTCAGCGCTTTGGTGAGATGGAGGTGTGGACACTCGAAGCTTATGGTGCTGCATCTACACTTCAGGAAATGCTCACAATCAAGTCTGATGATGTCTTTGGTCGTGCAAAGGCTTATGAATCTATTATTAAGGACGAAGAAATCGAAGGTCCAAAGCTTCCAGAAGGCTTTAACGTCTTGGTTAAGGAACTTCAGGGTCTTGGCCTCAAGGTTGATCTTCTTGATAATGGTGATGCAAAAGACGCAGATCGTGTAATCGAAAAGACCACAAAGCGCGTTCAGAGCGAAAACGACGACGCTGCAATCTATGCTCGTCACGAAGAGCTAGCTGCTGAAGAAGCAGACGAAGCTGCAGAAATGGGCATTAGCGTAGGCGAAACAGATGAAAACGGCGACTTTATCGAAGATGAGGTCGAGGAGACATCTGAAACAAATGATGATTATGAAGAAGGGGAGGACCTATAATGGCTTGGGCAGATAATTTTATCAGCGCAAACGATTTCGATTCGATTCGCCTCTCGGTAGCTAGTCAGGAAGATATTCTAAACTGGAGCTACGGCGAAGTTACGAAACCAGAAACTATTAACTATCGTACGCAGAAACCAGAACGTGATGGTTTGTTCTGCGAACGCATCTTTGGACCAGTAAAAGATATCAATCCAAACGATCCAAAGCTAAAAGGTGTCCGCTCTCGCGAAGCAGCTGTAGATAAGGAAGGTAACCTTGTCACAAAGAGTATTACTCGCCGCGAGCGCATGGGCCATATCGCACTTGCTGCGCCAGTTGCACACATTTGGTTTATGCATGGTACTCCAAGCGCACTTAGCCTACTTCTTGACCTAACCGTTAAGAGTATTGAAAAAGTTGTTTACTTTGCAGCTTACCTAATCATCGAGGCTGATGACGAAGAAATTCAGAAGCGCCTTGAGGATCTCGAGGCTCAGACCGACGTTGCTAAGCAGGCTATTAACGCTCGCTATGCAAAGGAATCTAAGGTCGAGGGTGCAAACCTAGAGAAGCTAGCAGCTGATCAGGCTAAGGAACTTGATGATCTTGAAGCAGATTATCAGGGCAAGAAATCCATCCTTACAAGCTTTAAGAAGGGTGCAATCATCAACGAAGCAGATTACCGCGATCTTGATGATGAATACATCGATCTTATTACTGTCGAGATGGGTGCAAGCGCAATCGAAAAGCTTTTGAAGGAAGTTGATCTTCCTGCTCTCGTCGACCAGCTACATCAGGAAGCTGACGAATCTAAGGGTACAAAGCAGAAGCGCATCATGAAGCGCCTAAAGGTTCTTGAAGGTATGCTATCTGCTGGCATCAAGCCAACCGATCTAGTAATGAATGTTATTCCTGTCATTCCACCAGATCTACGCCCAATGATTTCTCTAGCTGGTGGCCGCTTTGCTACATCAGATTTGAACGATCTTTATCGCCGTGTTATCAACCGTAACAACCGCTTGAAGAAACTTATCGACCTCAACGCTCCAGAAGTTATCTGCCGCAACGAAAAGCGCATGCTTCAGGAAGCCGTCGATGCATTGATCGATAACAATGCTTCTCGTGGTGGTCGTACCGCTAACTCTCAGAATGGTCGCCGCAAGCTCAAGAGTCTTTCCGATCTTCTAAAGGGTAAGCAGGGTCGCTTCCGTCAGAACCTTCTTGGTAAGCGCGTTGACTACTCTGGCCGCTCCGTAATCGTTGTAGGTCCAGAACTACGCATTCATCAGTGTGGTCTTCCAAAGCAGATGGCACTTGAACTCTTTAAGCCATTTGTAATTAGCTGGCTTATCAAGCACGAACATGCTACAAACATCCGCTCCGCTACACGCCTAATCGACGCTGGCGAAACAGTTGTTTGGGATGCTCTTGACGAGGTCATTGAAGGCAAATACGTTCTTCTTAACCGTGCTCCGTCTCTACACCGTCTATCCGTTCAGGCTTTCCAGCCAAAACTTGTCGATGGTAAAGCAATCCAGCTTCACCCACTCGTAGCTAACGGTTTCAACGCCGACTACGATGGTGACCAGATGGCTGTCCACCTACCACTTTCCAGCTCCGCACAGCGCGAAGCTAAGGAATTGATGGCAGCTGGTCGCAACCTCTTGAAGCCTGCCGATGGTGCTCCAGTCCTATCTATTACACAGGACGTCGTTCTCGGTAGCTACTACCTAACTTACGAAAAACCATCCGCACAGGGTGAAATCCGTGCCTTTACAAGCGTATACGAAGCAGAACTTGCTTACGATATGGGTATTATCCAGCTTCAGAGCCCAATCCGTGTTCATACGAAGGGCGAAAAGCGTGATACAACTCTTGGCCGCGTCTTCTTCAACGAGATTCTTCCAAAAGAATACCCATACGATAACGGTGTTCAGAACAAGAAGCATTTGTCTCAGGTTATGGCAAACATCATGGATCAGTTCGGTGCAGATGTTGCTGTCGAGGCAGCTGATGCTATCAAGGATCTATCCTTCAAATATGAAACCATCGCTGGTATTTCCGTCTCTAAGGACGACTATCCAGACTTCGAAGGCGTAGAAGAAAAGATTGCCGAAGGTGAAGGCCGTGCTGCTCAGATTTCACAGCAGTTTGACGAAGGTCTTATTACCGAGGATGAGCGCTATCGCTTGACTGTCGCTTCCTGGAGAAAGACAGATGATGAAGTCTCCAAGCTCGTAAAAGACGATCTTGATTCTCACGATACTAACATTACAATCATGACCAACTCTGGTGCTCGTGGTTCCGCAGGTAACATTAAGCTTGCTTCCGCTACAATCGGTATCATGGTCGACGTCTTCAACCGTGAGATTGAGCTTCCGGTTAAGTCTAGCTACAAGAAGGGCTTGAACACACTCGAATCCTTCATCGCAACTCGTGGTGCACGTCAGGGTCAGGTCTCTACCGCTCTACGTACTGCAGACTCTGGTTATCTAACCCGCCGTCTCGTCGATGTGTCTCAGGATGTCTTCACTGTCGAAGAAGAAGCGGAAGATCCAGGCTTCGCAATTCACAAATGGGAAAGCGAATATACTGGTATCGACTTTGCCGCACGTATCTTTGGTCGCTATGCTGCCGAGAACGTTCCTAAGTATGGTATTCAGGAAGGCGAACTTATCAGCCTCGATGTCGCAAAGCAGATGGCTGAAGATGACGAAATCGAAAGCGTCAAGATTAAGAGCGTTCTTACGACTACCTGCAACGAAGGTGTTCCACGCGAGGCTTACGGTATCGATATGGCAACCCGCGAACCCGTAGCTTACCACGAACCAGTTGGTGTTATCGCCGCTCAGTCCGTCGGTGAACCTGGTACACAGCTAACGCTCGATACCAAGCACTCTAGCGGTGTTGCTGGTTCCGGTGCTATCTCTCGTGGTCTTCCACGTGTTGAGGAGCTTCTTGAAGCTCGTACACCAAAGGGTATGGCATATATTGCTACTATTGCCGGTACTGTCGATGTTTGGGAAGAAGGTAACTTTAATATTATTCAGGTCACCCCAGAAGCCGGTAAGTCTCAGACCTTCAAGCTTGAAGGCCGCAAGGCTAAGGTGAAAGATGGCGCAACTGTTAAGGTTGGCGCTGTTATCGCAAGCAAGGCTAAGGGTGCTGAACCAATCGTTGCTCCATTTGATGGTGTAGCAGAGCTTACAGAGGATAGCATTGTACTCGTTGCAAACGCTGGTTCTCCAATGAAGGTTTCTGTACCAAACGATTATGGTGTAGCTGTCCACGCTGGTGACCATGTTGAACCAGGTGATCGCCTATCCGAAGGTTCTTTGAACTTGCAAGATCTCATGAAGTACAAGGGCGTAGAAGAAACCGAGCGCTATATCTTGAACGATATCCTCGCAATCTATGCTGCTCAGGGTCATGAAATCTCCGCAAAGCATCTTGAAATCATTATTCGCCAGATGTTCTCTCGCGTAATGATCGAAAACGCAGGTGATACCGAATTCGTTACTGGTGATATCGTCAGTAAGGCCGCTGTTGTTCGTGAGAACAACAAGGTTCAGGCAGAAGGCAAGCAGCCAGCTGAATTCTCTCAGCTCCTACTTGGTATCTCGAAGGTCTCTATCTACTCTGACTCCTTCTTGTCTGCTGCATCCTTCCAGGATACAACACGCGTTCTTATTAGCTCCGCAATCTCTGGTCGTGTTGACCACCTCAAGGGTCTAAAGGAGAACGTAATTATTGGTCGCAAGATCCCTGTAGGTACTGGTGCTGCTCCACTAAAAGACAATAGCGAAGTCGAAGAAGAAAACGAAGAAGCTGAAGTCTCTAGCGTAGAAGCCTAGTAGCTAAAATAAAAAATATCCTCCACTCGGGGGATATTTTTTGTTATATAATATTTTTAAAGAATGCCCTAACAGGGGTAGAAATTTGAATTTTAGTCATAAAACTGGTATAATACAAACACTATATGGAAACTGCGATCAGTGCTTTTACTAGCTCATTCTTGACGAGCGTAAATATCCTTTGGGTAATTGCGGGTCTTTTTGGTCTCTTGCTAATTAGCGGTATGGTCGTAGTTGCTTTGAACTGGCTTGAACGCCGCGTAGAGCGCGCTGAGCTCGAGAAAAAGATTCTTCATAAAGACAACAACTAAAGCAAAAGCTTTTTCTTCATGATATAATAATCTTGAAGAGGAGGTTTATATGCAGGATTTTGACTACTTAAAAGACGGTGATGTTTATTTTGATGCTGCCTGTCAGTCTCTCCGTCCACGACCTGTTATTGACGCATTAAATCGTTATTATACAGAGCATAATTCTTGTGGTGAACGCGTAAAATACGCTTGGGGTAAGCGCACGGACGAAATTGTTGAGGGCGCGCGCCTTCATGCTTTAAAATTCTTGGGACTAAAGAATAAGGAATACTTTACGTCCTTTACGCTCAATACTACCTATGGCATTAACCTGATTTTGAATCAGATTAGGCCAGAGCTATTCGAGAAGGTTATGACGTCCGAGATTGAGCATAACTCGGTATTTTTGCCGACTATGTCTTTCGCAGAGCACAACGATATGCCGCGCGAGATTATGAAGCGTGAAGAGGATGGATCTATTGATATTACGAAATATGACTTCACGAAGGCGCTTGTCGTCGTAAATGCCGTGTCTAATATCGATGGTAGGGAACTTGTAAATCTAAAAGAACTTACAAAAGCCGTTCATAAGGCTGGCGGCGTGATTATTCTTGATGCTGCTCAGGCATTTGCTCACAACTCTGAACTACTTCACAAGACCGAGGTCGACGCGCTATGTACTTCTGCGCATAAGATGTATGCTGCTTCACTTGGCGTAATCGTTGCTCGCCGTGATTTAGTTCCAAAGCTCGATACGCGCTTTGTTGGCGGCGGCATGGTCGACGATGTTCATCGTGACGAAATGTTCCTGTCCGCAAAGAATCCAGATAATGTCCATACGATTTTCGAAGCTGGTCTTCAGGCCTGGGGCGAGATTATTGCCTTTGACGCCGCTCTGACTTGGCTCGAAAAGCTATCCAAGAAAGACAAACAGCAGCTTCATGATAACTGCGATCGCATCTTTGAGTTCTTGAAGAATCAGCCACGCGTTCATCTATTAAACAAGACTGCTTCGCCAACCTTTAGTTTCTATATTGATGGCCTAGATTCTCATCTTGTAGGTGAAGCATTATCTGACGAGGGCATTATGGCTCGCACGGGTTATTTCTGTGTTCATTATTATCTTGGGCAGGTGCTTAATGTTCCGCCACTAATTCGCTTCTCATTGGGTTACCATGTTCGCGAGACTGACGTGGACAAGGTCCTTAAGGTTCTAGAAAGGATGCTAGGTTAATGGTCTGCATTGCAGCATTTATTATTTTGGCTATTGTTGGTATTTTTGTAGCCTTTTTGTCGATATTCAAGAGAGATATCGGCCGCAAGTATTGGAAGGTTTTCAAAAAATCTACTAGCTGTTTTACGAAACATATTACCTTTCAGAAATGCGATACGAACTTCAAGGATGACGTAAAGAACTCGCTTCTTCGCAAGGTTGTTATTAAGCATCCAAAGGCTGTAAAGCCGCTTTCTGTCACAATTGAGGTGGTCTCAGTCCTGATTGTTCTGGTTACGGTTTGGTCGCTTGTTGAGGGTGTTAAGGCTGGTATGGCTCTCTGGACTCTCGGTAGCTGTAATGTCCGCCAACCTTCCGCATGCTCACTAAGTTCCGAAGCTTGTAGTATCGATAGCGGCAATGAAGCAAGCAATCCAATCGAGGCTATTGGCCTCTGGTTTGCTGACTGGGGCGAAATCTTTGGTGCATTGCCGGATAGATTCCGCTCTTGGGATACCGAACAGTTTGACCTAACGGGCGTAGATATGAGCTATATGGCGCCAAGCGATGCGCCTACGGCAATCGATATCTTTGATCCGGGTTGCGAAGTTTGTGCTCAATCCTTTGAAAATCAGGTCAATTCTAACTTCTTCAATAGATACAAGGTAAAGCTAATTGTCTTCCCAATTCAGAACGAGAAGGGTCAATACAAGTTCGAGAACTCCGAGATCGTTTCGCGCTATATTTTGGCAGTAAACGAATACGGTAATCCTAGCGAAATTACAGATAGTAATGCTTTGCCGGCCGGCTATAAGATTATTAGCAGAATTTTCCTTGAGAAGAATCACGAAAACAAATCCTACCAGTATTTGTTTAACAATGTCTATACGCACGACGAAGCAGAAGAAAAACTTCGGTCTTGGCTAAAGGAATTTGGCTATAGTAAGGCAGAGATTTCCGAGATTGGCGAGCGTGCTCATTCTGAAGACATCTCGAATGTTATTACTAAGAACAATGATATTGTTGTAAATAACATTCATGCCAAAGGTATTCCTACCTCGATTTATGATAATCGCAAACATACTGGAAGGTACGAAAAATAATGTGGTTCCATCGAGCTTTTTGGCTTGGTTTGGTTCGTGGTATTACGGAATTTTTGCCAATCTCCAGCACTGGTCATGCTAGGCTGTTTCAAGAGATTTTAAGCGAAGAAGCTTATCGGGTTAGCTTTTTGTATGGCTTTACGAGTCTGGCAATTCTGCTGGCTAACCTTATCTTCTTTAGGAGAGAGCTAAAAGGAATCTTTAAAAAGAAGAAAACTATTTTGAACGTTCTAATCTCTGGGCTACCAGTCGCACTTCTCATAGTATTCCTACAGAAATCGATCGCTTCTAGTGAGCTCTTGTCTGGTTTTTGGATTATTGCGGCAGCCTTTGCTGTTACTGGTGTAATTCTTATCAAGTTTAATAAGCTCCCGTCCATGAAGAAGGTGAAGAGCTACGAGGACCTAAAGATTACTGATGCTTTGTGTATTGGGATTGTAAATCTCTTTGCACTCGTTCCTGGCTTTTCGCGCTTTGGACTAAGTTTTATCAGCACAAAAATTGTCGGCCTAGATACGAAAAACTCTCTAAAGTATAGTTATCTAGCGAGTATCCCGAGTCTTGTTGTGATCTCGATTGCGAGCTTTACGAATCCCAATGCGTTAAACTTCTTGTCTACAGACTTTGGCCAGTGTAGCTTGGCGTTCGGTATGGCCTTTATTGCGGCGCTTTATGTACTTGCCCTTACGAAGATGTATTTTGCCAAAAAGAACGATACGAAAGTCCTTGGCTGGTATTTAATATTTGCTACACTGACTATTTGCGTTTTTGAGCTTTTGAAACAATAAAATCGCTACGCCATAAATAGCATAAAAGTCAATGGCGTACCCCTTGAAAATATGGTAAAATTAGCTTGTGAATATAGATAAAATCCGCAATTTTTGTATTATTGCGCATATTGACCACGGCAAGTCGACTTTGGCTGATAGAATGCTCGAAATAACGGGCACTGTTGCTAAACGCGAAATGAAATCTCAGCTACTAGATAGTATGGAGCTTGAGCGCGAAAAGGGTATCACTATTAAGTTGACGCCTGTTTGTATGCAATATAAAGGCTATTCTTTGAATCTTATCGACACGCCAGGTCACGTGGATTTTTCTTATGAGGTTTCCCGCTCGCTCCAGGCAGTAGAGGGCGCTATTCTTGTTGTTGATGCTACGCAGGGCATTCAGGCGCAGACTCTTGCAAACGTTTATCTTGCGCTCGAACAGGATTTGACGATTATTCCTGTCATTAACAAAATTGATCTTCCTGCTAGCGACGTTCCTCGCGTTTCTGCCGAGATTATGAATCTTCTTGGCTGTGACGAATCTGAGATTATTAAGGTTTCTGCAAAGACTGGCGAACATGTCGACGAGGTTCTTGATGCAATTATTGATCGTGTTCCGGCGCCAAAGCTCGAAGAAGGCAATGAGACTAAAGCTCTTATCTTCGACTCCTATTTCGACGATTATCGCGGTGTTGTGCTTTATGTTCGTATGTTTGGTGGTAGCTTGCCAAAGAATTCTAATATCACGATGATGGCAACTGGCTCCAAGGATATTGCGCTCGAAGTTGGTATCTTGAATCCAAAGATGTCTCCGCGCCAGACGCTCGAACCCGGAGAAATTGGATATATTGTAACGAACCTCAAGGCGACTCGTGAAGCAAAGGTAGGCGATACAGTAACGCTTACTAAGAATCCCGCGACGAAAGCATTGCCGGGCTACAAAAACGTTCGCCCATTTGTCTATGCTGGCTTCTTCCCAGTTTCTAACGACCAGTATAAAGATCTTAAAGACGCACTAGAAAAACTATCTTTAGCGGATTCTGCCTTGCAATATGAACCGGAAAACTCTCCAGTGCTTGGCTTTGGTCTTCGCATCGGCTTCCTTGGTCTCCTTCATATGGATATTATTCGTGAACGTCTCGAGCGCGAGTTTAAGCTCGATCTTATCGTGACGAATCCATCGACAGACTATCACGTCTTGCTAACTAGTGGCGAAGAACTGGATATTCGTAGCGCCTCGGATTTGCCAGATGTAACCTTCATAAACGAGATTCGCGAGCCGTGGGCAAAGGGCGAAATTATTACGCCAAAGGAATATATCGGCGCCATCCTTGAGCTTATTATTGGCAAACGTGGTATCCAGAAAAACATCTCATATATTGATACTCGTGCTGTTATCGACTTTGAGGCTCCAATGGCGAACCTTCTTACAGATTTCTATGATCAGCTTAAGTCTTCTACATCCGGCTATGCTAGCTTTAATTATGAGCTTGGTGGATATAAGGCGGAAGATTTGGTTCGTGTAGATGTCTTGGTTGCTGGCGAAAAGATTGATGCCTTGTCTGTTATGGCTCACCGTAGTGAAGCTGACGCAATCGGTCGTACAGTTACAAAGAAGCTAAAGGAAGTTATTCCGCGTCAGAACTTCGAGGTGGCACTTCAGGCTGCAATTGGTGCAAGGATTATCGCGCGCGAAACGCTTGGTGCATATCGCAAGGACGTTACGGTAAAGATTCATACTGGTGACCGTGACCGTAAAGCAAAGCTGACCGAGAAGCAGAAACGTGGTAAAGCTCGCATGAAGCGCTTTGGCAAAGTAGATATTCCAAGCGAAGCCTTTACAGTATTACTAAAAAGAGATAATTAAAAAATAGAGCTGGATGAACCAGCTCTATTTTTATGTTATTTACAAACTTTAAGTAGTGCTTCGATAGTATTCTGGAATACTTCGTCGCGGCTTTCCTTGGCGTCAACCTCTACGAGCAAGCCTTCGTTCTTGTAAACTTCAAGAACTGGAAGAGTCTTCTCGTTGAATTCCTTAATGCGAAGCTCAAGTGCTTCTTCGTTTAGGTCATCGCCACGAGCGCCACGATCTAGGCTCTCGAGTGCAAGATTGCGGCGTTTCTCCATCTCTTCGCGCGAGATATTGAGGAGGATTGCTGCCTTGATAGGATGTCCAGCATTAGCAGCAGCTTCCATGACTGGGCGTTCTTCGCCTTCCCAACGGCCAACACTGCTAAGAATCAAAGGAAATTCCTTCAAATCTTCGTTTGCGAAATATGGCAAAACAATAGTGCGGAATTTGTCTGTGCTCGCAAGAGCGCCAGAATTCATTTCTTCGCGTAACTTTTCATCTCTCTCCTGAGCGTCGCGTAGGATGGAGCCGGAGCTAAGTAGTTTACCGCCAAAGGTTTCGGCGAGGCGAGCGCCAATGGTGTCTTTTCCCGAAAAAGGCATGCCAAAGATATTGATACTACCTGTGCCGAGCCATTCTTTGATGATTTCGATATTCTGTTCCATAATTTTTAATGTTAAAATTGTATCATATGGATAATCAGAATGCGAATGGTGGGAAAGCGTTGCCGAAATTTCCTTTTCTTGGGGGTAAAGACGAAAGCAAAGTAACGCGCGACGGCGTCGAAATGACGGCCGATCAGGACGTTCTATCTCCTATGACGAAAGCTCAAAGCGTCGAGGTTGAGAATTTGCGCGCAAAAAGTCTTGTCGAATCTGAACGCGAAAAAGCCAATGAAGAGCTTCGTCGTATCGAAGAATATAATGCAAGAATCCGTGCAATGGAAGAGGCTCGTCTGCGCGCCGAAAAAGCCAAAAAGACCACGGTTTACGTAATAATTGCCGTTATTTGCGTTGCTTTGGCCGTTGCTACGCTTGTATTTGTTCTAGTGCTCCTTAATGCTCTAAGGCGTCCAACGACTTACGTCCCAGAAGAAAAAGAGGAGAAAGAACAGCAATACGCTCAGGTTGAGGGCTATCAGTGCGAGACTGCAAAATGTGGTAAGATTGCAGAGCTTTCAGATGGTCGCATTATTCTTCGTGATGGCGCATATTATATCTACGATCTCGAGTCAAAAGAAAAGACTGTTACGGCGATTGATAATACCGACTACTATTCTGTCTTGCCATTTGTTTGGGGCGAGAAAACATACCTTGTACTCGACCTTGATGCTGGCCTAAATGCAATTTTCTCGATCGCAGACAATAGATATGTCGTTGATGCTAACTACGATGCAATCTACACAGATATAGAGAGCGATACCTACAAGGATATGAAGTGGGTTTATGGTAAGTATATTGTCGCAAGTCGTTCTGGCGGTTATCGCATTATAGACATGAGCGCCAATAATTCCGAAAAGGTAAATGGTAGCAAGAAGGTCTTTGCTATTGAACATGGTCCATACTTCATTGGCTATGAATCTGATGGCCAGAGACGCGTATTTAATAATTCTGGCACACAAATCTATCTCTGTCCGGCTGAAAATGATATGTATGCTCGCGATGGTTTACTAATAACCGTTGATCCGGATTATGATTATGATATATTCGGGACGGATGGCGAATCTCCAGATGGCTATTCATTCGAAGACGAGCTCGATGATCAGGATTCGGATACCTTGCCAAATTACTTAAATAACGGCAGTTACTTCAAGATTCCAAAGGAATAAAACTAAACAAACTAGCTCCAAATGGGGGCTAGTTTTTATAAGGAGAGGCGCCATTAGCAAACCTTGCCAAAGAGTGCTAAAAGGCATAAAATAAGCTTATGACAGATCGTCAAAGAGAAATTTTATTTGCAATTATTGAAGAATACGCTGAGCTAGCCACCCCTGTTGGTAGCGTTACGCTCGCAAAACTTTTTGACGTCTCTTCAGCGACGATTCGCGCCGAAATGGTAAAGCTCGAGGAAATGGGTCTTATTAAGCAGCCGCATACTTCTGCTGGTCGTGTTCCTACTGATGCTGGCTATAGGCTTTATGTTAATCAGCTCCAGGAAAAGATGGAGAACAAGAGTGCAGCCGAAAAAGAAGAGCCAGAAATGCCAAAAGACAGAACGACTAAGGCTCTTGCGACTCGTATTCAGGCTCAAACGCGCGCAGATTACGCTATTCGTAGCGCCGTAGATAGTCTAGTAGACCTCACTGGTAACCTTGGTCTTGCAACCGTTGGTGATCAGCTATATATCTCTGGTTTTGGTAATCTGTTTTCTCAGCCAGAGTTTTCTCAGGCAAATCAGGTTCAGGCTGTTGCTAAGCTTCTAGACAATATCAAGCCATGGCTACGCGAGGTCTCGCCAAACGAGGCTATTAATGTATATATCGGTACAGAAAATCCTATCGGTAAGACTTCCAACGTTTCCTTGATTGTTTCGCGCTTCCGCTCGCCGTTCTCGGACAGGAGCTATATTGGTGTTCTTGGGCCAACCAGGCAGTCTTATCGCCGTGTAATGTCGCTAGTTCGTAATGCTGGAATAATGTTGGAGGATATTTTGCTATGAAAGACAAGAAAGTTAATCAAGATTTAGAAAACGAAGAGCAGGTTCAGGAAACTCCTGAAGTTGTCGAAGAAACTCAGCCAGAAGTTGTAGAATCTCCAGAACAGGCAAAAATCGCGGAGTTAACCAACGACCTTCAGCGCACGCGCGCGGATTTTGAAAACTACCGCCGCCAGACCGAAGTTCAGCGTGAGCAATATGGCGAAGTTATTAAGCAGTCCACGATTGCTAAGGTTTTGCCGCTCCTTGATGATATTGACCGCGCTATTAAGGCTCAGCCAGAGGCTATGGGTCCACTAGCAAAGAACTTCGAAAAGACCCTCAAGAGTTTGTCTCTAGAAAAGATTGAACCAGCCGCTGGCGAAGAGTTTAATCCAGATCTACATAACGCTGTTATGGTAGAAGGCGATGGCGACGAAGAAACTGTTGCTGAAGTTTTGCAGCCTGGTTATTATTACGAAGGTCACATTGTACGCACAGCAATGGTGAAAGTCGCAAAGAACTAATATGAAATTCAAGATTATTACGCTATTCCCAGAGATGTTCGATAAGGTTTTTGGCCAGTCGATGCTTTGGAAGGCTCAAGATAGGGGCTTGGCTAGCTTCGAGACTATTGACCTAAGAGAATTTGGTTTAGGTCCACGCAAGCAAGTCGACGATACGCCTTATGGTGGTGGTGATGGTATGCTTTTGAAGCCAGAGCCAATTTTTGCTGCTGTTGAGAAAGCCAAAGAAGAGTTGCCAAACGCAAAGGTGGTCCTTATGACGCCAAAAGGTCCAATCTGGGATCAGAAACGCGCTTCGGAATTTGCTACTTCTGGTGACGACTTTATTATTATCTGTCCACATTACGAAGGATATGATGAGCGCATTTTGGCGCTTGTGGATTACCAAGTTTCTCTCGGTAAGTTTATTCTTACTGGCGGCGAAATTCCTACCATGGCTATGGTAGATAGCATCGTTCGCCTCATACCCGGTGTTTTAGGCGGCGAGACGTCAGCAGAGATCGAGAGCTTTAGTGACGGAGATAACTTCGAGTATCCGCAATATACACGCCCAGAAGATTTTCGCGGTATGAAAGTACCAGAAATCTTGCTATCTGGAAACCATGGCGAAATTGCAAAATGGCGAGCCGCCAACGCGCCAACTAAACCGAGCGAAAAATAATGGACCTTGCCTCGCCAATTGAAGACGTAAAGGGTGTAGGGCCAAAAACTAGCGAAGTATTAAATCATGCTGGTATTTTTACGCTCCGAGATTTGGTCTATCATCTACCGAGGACATACCAAGATTTTCAAGAAGCGCAGAGTATTAAAGATCTAAAACCTGGCCAGGTTGCGATTAAAGCGCGCGTAGATGCTATTTCTACGAGCCGCAAGCGTCGTGGGTTAAGCCTGACCGAGGCCACGCTACGCGATTCTACGGGCGCAGTTCGTGCTATCTGGTTCAATCAGCCATATCGCGCAAAGCAGCTAGCTACGAATAAGGAATATTATTTTAGTGGCAAGCTAGAGTTTTCTTACGGACGCTTCCAGCTCATGAATCCATCAGCTGAAGCTTCTGGAGATATTGATAAAGGCGCGGAAAATGGTCTCCAGCCAATCTATCCAGCGCGCGGCACGGTTAAAACTAATGATTTCCGCAAGTTTATCAAGAATATCCAGAATCAGATTGCTTTGACTCCAGACATGATCCCAAACTTCGAAGGCAGGGCGGATGCGCTTCTGTCGGTACATTTTCCAGAGAATATAGATGACGCTACGGAGGGTAGGAATTATCTGGCTACCGAAGAATTATTTAGTCTTTTGCTAGCTTCTAGGCTAAATCGTGAGGCAAACCAGCAACTCAGAACTACGCCAATCAAATGCGATCTTCCTGCGCTCCAGAAACTGATCAAATCTTTGCCGTTTAGTCTTACAAATGCTCAAAGAAGAGCGGTTTGGGAGATTATTCAGGATATGGAAAAAGATATCCCAATGAACCGTTTGCTTCAGGGCGATGTTGGCTCTGGTAAAACCATGGTTGCCGCGCTTTCTGGTTTTGTTGCGGCAAGGGCTGGCATGCAGACAGCGATTATGGCGCCAACTGAGGTTTTGGCAGCTCAGCACGCCGAATCTTTGTCTGAACTATTTGGAGATAAGTTAAGTATCGCCTTGCTTACTGGTTCTACTAAGCATAAAACCGAGCTCAAGAAACATATCGCGAGCGGAGAAGTGGATTTGGTAGTTGGTACTCATGCGCTAATTACGGACGACACGAAGTTCCATAATCTAGGCCTTGCAATTATTGATGAGCAGCATCGCTTTGGTGTGGCTCAGCGTCAGAAGCTTCTGAGCAAAGCTCATACGATGCCACATCTATTGTCTATGACCGCAACGCCGATCCCGCGCTCTTTGCAGCTTACTATTTTTGGCGACCTTAGCGTTTCTATTCTTGATGAGCTTCCAGCAGGTCGCCAGGCCATCACGAGCAAGATTATCTCGCCAAACTCTACTAAGCAAATGTGGGAGAAAATCAAGCCAGAGCTCGAGAATCATCATCAGGTTTACTATATCTGCAAAAAGATTGACGACGATGGTAAGAGTGAGCTTGCAAATGTAAAGCGCGAATGCCAAAAGATTGCCAAAATGTTCCCGGATTATCATGTTGGACTACTGCACGGTAAAATGAAGCCAGCCGAAAAAGACGATATAATGAAACGTTTCTCGGCGGGTCAGATAGATATCTTGGTAAGTACGACTGTTGTTGAGGTTGGTGTGAATGTCCCAAATGCTACTGTTATGGTGATTGTTGACGCGGATCAATATGGTCTCTCGCAGCTCCATCAGCTCCGTGGCCGCGTCGGTCGCGGTAGTGACGCAAGCTATTGTTATCTGGTTAATTCTAGCTCTGATGCTCCGTCTAGAAGGCTTCGCGAAATCGAGAAATCTCAGGACGGCTTCTATCTTGCTGAGGTTGACCTTAAACTCCGTGGTCCAGGCGAAATTTACGGTGCTTTACAGCATGGCGCGCTAGATCTTCGTATCGCTTCAGTTACAGATACGAAGTTGGTTCATAAAGCAGAAAGGCTCGTGGATGACTTTTTGAAACAGGGCTATAATTTGCTAGAATATAAGGAGCTAAATGCTGAAGTTAAAAAATATCAGCGTTTAACCACGCTTAACTAAAGACAAATATGTATTCATCTCTTGGAGTAATAAAAAATTCAAAACATTCTGGCGAGCTAATCGGTACACATCAGCGTATAGATGAAGTAGCTCGTCGCATGATTTCGCGAAACGTTGATGTGGCGCGTGCTTTTCCTAGCACGCAGGAAATCCTTGCCTTTGAAGGCATGCAAGGTCCTGATGGCCTAAAACGTAAATCCCCGGGCGTCGACGAGCCAGAACATTTTATTATTCCTGGCGAAGATGACGGCGTGTTGATCGGATATATTCGCGATCATCACTATAACTTAACTAAGGCTTTGCGCGAAAGGAATCACGAACGCGCAGCTTTTGAAGCGGCTTGGATGGCTCACGCAATTACTGATGGTTTAACGCCTGCGCATCACTATCCTTATCGTGAGCGCGTCGATGAATTGATGCAGGAAAAAGACTACAAGAAGCTTTTTGGTGTCAAAATCAAAGGTATTATGCGCGGAGATAATTTGGCTCAGGCGGCTAGGAATAACTGGCTCTATTGGGGTGCTGGCGGCATTATGACAAAGCATATCGCCTTTGAGTATGGCGTAGCGCAGACTATTGCTTTGCTTCCAAAGAAACGAATTACGCCTCATATGTCCCGCAAGGAATTCTCGCATATTGATTACGAAAAGGTTTTTTATAAATCTCTCGAGCGCGTAAATAATCTCAAGATGTATGAACGTTTCCTGAAAGATGGCTGGACGACTGAGCTTGCGATGGAAACCTATCAGATTTTGATTCCTGAAATAATTCGCTGCGTGGCTTTGAACTGGGCGAGCTGTATCGAAGAATCTGGTCTGATACTATATAGCCAGATGGACAGTAAGAAAAAGGCAAAGCATGAAAAATAGCAAGAAAATCCGCATTATTTCTGGCGAATTTGGTGGTAGGCTAATTGATACGCCAAAAACTGAGTTAACTCAGCCAATGGGCGACCGCGAGCGCATGGCGATATTTAACCGCCTACGCGACGAAATTCCAGGCACGCGTGTACTGGATATGTTTGCAGGTAGTGGCGCTTTGGGTATTGAGGCTTTGTCTCTCGGCGCTATAAGTGTAGATTTTGTAGACAAGAGCTCCGAAGCGAAACGAACTATCAAACAGAATCTGAGTCTACTAAAGATCGAAAACGGCAATGTAGTTGGCGAGCCAAGTGGTAAATATGATCTAATTTTTATGGATCCACCTTACGATAACCCACAATACGAACTATGCCTTAAAATCGCTAATGAATACCTATCGGATTCTGGTTATCTGGTTTTGTCGCATCCCGCATCGCCAGAACCGCCAGTTTTTGATAGTCTAGAACTACTTAGCGATAGAAAATACGCCGCAGCGCATATCAAAATCTATCAAAAATAATTGAAATAAAAAATAAGGTCAACCTCCCAGATGACCTTATTTTTTGTTCTAAAGACTGCGTACTTCGATTTCTACGCTGCCTTCAATTTTTTCGATGTCAATTGACATTGTATATACCTCGTTTTTGTTTTGTGTTTGTTTGTCTCTCAACTCTCCACGTAACCAGTATAGCAGAATCAATTTAAAAAACGCAAGCATTTTCGCGCATAAAATTTGGGATTTTTATGCGCCAAGATATAAAGAAAAATAGTGCTAATATATAAGTATATGCAAGACTATACGATTGATCCAACAAGTCCATCGTTTAATTCTAGGACGCCGTTCAATGCGGGTTCTCCTATAAAAATGGACCCAGATAAGACCAAAAAAGTGCTTACTACGGTTGCAATAATTTTTGGAATTACACTGCTTGTTCCTGGAATAATTATTGTTGTTGTCTTTTTTGTAATCCTTGGGCCAATGTGGCGCGAGGGTATTAATAAGATTGAATCTCATAGTAACGGTATCGAAATTCCACTTAGTACTGCGCATGTTATTACGAAACTAAAACAGAATTATGATAGTTCTGCTATAAAGATCCCAATTACTTCTTTGGACTGCGAAGAATTGAATGTTTATGTAAATAATAGTGCGAGCGATACTGAGTCGTTTGATATCTGCGAAGGCGATAAAATCGAAACATTCATTACGTCTGCAGGTAGTGGTAGGACTTATATTTATCTTCTAGATAATTCACATATTGCTCGCTTGAAAACCAATACAACCTATTCGAAACTATATGAGATTGCTATCTACTCCGAGCGAAAGGCCGAGATCGTCGAGAAAGCTAAGACAATTAGTTTATCTGGCGAGACGCCTGTAGTTGAAATTCCAGAAGTACCGCAAGTTCCAAATGTGAAAGATATTATAGAATCGGTAGACCCAACCGAAAGGGCCGATAATACAGATAATTAATACTTCATCGCAACTAATAAAGAAAGGAATATAAAATGTTATATCCAAGCGTAAGTAACCTATTTGAAGACGTATTCGATGGCGACTTCTTTGAGCGCCACGATTTGACTCCAAGCCGCTTTGGTCGCCATGTCGGCAAACTTGCTGTAATGCGCACAGATATCAAAGAGACAAAGAACGCATACAAACTAGCGATTGATCTTCCTGGCTACGAAAAAGAAAATATTAAGGTTACTCTAGAACAGGGCGTCCTAACAGTTTCTGCCGAGAAAAAGTCTGAGCTTAAGGAAGAAGACGAAGAAGAGCATAAGCTAATCCGCAGCGAGCGCTATGTTGGTACCAATAGCCGTAGCTGGTTCGTCGGTGAAGATATTAAGCAAGAAGATATCAAGGCAAAGTATAAGAATGGTGTCTTGAGTCTAACTATCGCTAAGCCAGCCGAAGAAATTAAGGCTAACGAAGTTAAGAATATTACGATTGAATAACCATGCTAAAGAAAATTGATTGTTTTGAATTTGATAAACTCGTTTCCGAGAGCGAAGGCGAAGTCTTTGTAGATTTTTCTGCTGAATGGTGCGGCCCTTGCCAAAAGATGGAACCAATCTTGCGCGAAATCTCTGAGTCTAATACTGTTTACCAGGTAGATATCGACGAAGAAAAAGACTTGGCTATGGAAAACGAAGTTGTATCGATTCCGTGCATTGTTTTATTCCGCGACGGCAAAGAAGTGAACCGCATAATCGGACTCTGCAAGAAACAGGATATCTTGGACCTAAAGAATGAATAACGATATTTATGACCTCGCAATTATTGGTGGCGGACCAGCTGGCCTTTCGGCTGCTATCTATGCTGTGCGCGCAGGTCTAAAGGCTGTAGTCTTTGAGAAGCTTGTTTGTGGTGGACAGATTGTAAACGCGTCAAAGATAGATAACTATCCGGGTATGCCGCATGTTTCTGGCGCGGAATTCTCGGATAAGCTTCAGGAGCAGGCCGAGGAGCTTGGTGCGGAAATTATCTTTGATGAAGTGCTATGCTTTAGCAAAAAAGAAGATGTATTCGAGCTAAAGGGCGAAGAGATATACAACGCAAAGGCAGTTGTTCTTGCTTGCGGTGCCGCTCCGCGCCATCTGCAAATTCCTGGCGAAGCTGAGCTGCTTGGCAAGGGTGCTTCGTTCTGTGCGACCTGTGATGGCAGATTCTTCGAAGGTAAAGACGTGGCCGTAATTGGTGGCGGTAATACCGCGCTATATGACGCGCTCTATCTTGCAGACATTTGTAAAAAGGTCTACTTGATTCATCGCCGTGACGAATTTCGTGGCAGCAAGTCGGCGGTCGAGAAGCTAGAGAAACTGGACAATATCGAATTCTTGCTAAATACTACTCCAGAGCGCATGCTTGGCGAGAAGAAGCTAGAAGGCCTAGAGGTATTACAGGATGGCAAGAAGCGCACGCTTGAGCTATCTGGAGTCTTTGAGGCTGTCGGTTCTGTGCCGCAGGGTGCAGCACTAAATCCAAATCTCAAGACTACCGAAGACGGATATATTAAGTGCCATGAAAACTTCGAAACTAGTATTGATGGTGTATTTGTTGCAGGTGACCTTCGCGAGAAGCGCCTAAGGCAGTTAACTACAGCCGTGGCAGACGGCGCCGAAGTTGTAACTAGTGTACAAGAATACTTGGCAAAATAAGCATGAAAAACCCGCAGTGTGAAAACTGCGGGAATTTCGTTATAATTGGATTCTCTTGCCAGCGGAAAGATGTTTACTTGAGATTACGACGCAATTGTCTTTCGAACACTGAAGCGCGATTGTTTCGTAGATTTCTCCAAGAACGAAGCAACATCTTCCAGTAAAGAAGTTGTTGACTGTCGTGTTGGTCTGTGGATAGTTAATCGCAAGTGTTCCGTGGTGATTATTCTCCGTAGCATACTTTTTGAGTGCTTTTACGCACTCTTCTGCAAGGCGACATCCATTATCTCCGAAGAGATTGATATTGAGACATACGAAGTCTGTATTCTCGTGATGGCGCACAGAGAGAAAATCATGAATCTTAACGCTCTTTTCCGGCATATAACGACCCCCTTAGTAATGTGCAATTAATATATTATACAGCTAAAGCTTAAAAAAGTCAATAGGTAGGCTTTGGCGTCCTGTGTTTTGTGATAATAACCGTTTTGCAGTATATGAATTTACTTGCGAAATCCGCAAGTAATGTCAGATTGGCTGATTGCGCTCAGGTGTAATTGCTTGCGGAAATCGCAAGTAAATTCCTACGGTTTAAAGTAGGCTCTAAATCGCCATTAAAGCCCTGTGCTACAATATAGTTATTAATTGAGGTAGAAAAATGCTATTGAATGACAAGATTTTGGTAGGCAAAAGCGGCGACAAAGAGCTCTTTATCCTACCTAAAATGGCAAACCGCCACGGGCTAATTACGGGTGCAAGTGGCTCTGGCAAAACTATTACTTTGAAGGTTATGGCTGAGAGCTTTTCGGATGCTGGCGTACCAGTATTCTTGGCTGACGTAAAGGGCGATCTTGCCGGTACGGCAATGATGGGCGAGATTAACGAGAATATCCAAGAGCGCCTCGATGCTCTTAATATTCCAGATTTCGAGCCAAAATCCTTCCCAGTTAGATTCTGGGATATCTATGGTGAGAATGGCCATCCAGTCCGCGCTAATGTTGAGCAAGTTGGCCCAGAAATCCTTAGTATGATGCTTGGCCTAACAGAAGCTCAGGAAGGTAATCTTGCCATCGCTTTCGAAGTTGCCGAGGATGAACAGCTTCCGTTAATTAATCTTGAGGATTTGCGCGCAGTCCTTGCTTATGTCGCCGAAAATAAGGACAAATATGTCACTAAGTATGGCAATATAACAACTCAGAGTATTGGCGTTATTCAGCGTAGTCTCCTGACCCTAGAAAAGCAGGGTGCAGACAAGTTCTTTGGTGAGCCAGCCCTAGATATTAACGATTTCTTTGCCGTAGATAAAGATGGCCGTGGTGTAATTAATACGCTCCACGCAGTTAAGCTATTCGAAAGCCCGGATCTATACGCAAGCTTCCTATTGTGGCTCCTAACCAGCCTATTTAGCCAGACGAACGAAGTCGGTGATCTAGATAAGCCAAAGATGGTCTTCTTCTTCGATGAGGCTCACTTACTATTCAATGGTATGCCAACTTATCGCCTCAAGAGGATTACTCAGGTCGTAAAACTTATCCGTTCGCATGGTATTGGTCTATACTTCATTTCTCAGCGTCCAACAGACATTCCTGACGAAATTATGTCCCAGCTTGGTAACCGTGTTCAGCATACGCTCCGTGCCTATACTCCAGCCGAGCAAAAGATTGTTAAGGCTAGCGCAGATTCCTTCCGCACGAATCCAGAATTCGATACCGCCGAGGCTATTCTCGCTCTTGGTACAGGCGAAGCTTTGGTCTCCTTCCAGGATGCAAAGGGCGCGCCAAATATTGTCGAGAAGGCAACGATCTTGCCGCCACAGAGTCAGATGGGTGTAATCGATGGCATTGCACGCCAGAAGATTATTAATGAGAGTCCATTCGTTGGCAAGTACGATACTGCCATTGATCCAGATTCTGCCTTCGAGCGTATTCAAAGAATGAAGGCCGAGCTTGCCGAGCAGGCGATTAGCGAAGGTATTATTGAACAGCCGGTTCAATACAAGGGCGAAAGCGCTGAAGATATCCAGAGGCGTAATATCGAAGCCTTTAATGCAAAGCTTCGCGAGAATCAGGCGGCAAACCAGGCTGTTCTGCAGCAACAGCAGACTGCTCCAGCTAAGACAACCAAGACTACGAAGGTTCCCCAGAGCAAGCTAGAGAAATATGCTGACCGCGCCGTTGGCAACATGGTTGGTAGCGCAAGTAGCGCCGTTGGTAGAAATCTCATGAACAAGTTCCTAAAGAGCTTCTTTAAGTAATATAAAAATCCACCAGTTAACGCTGGTGGATTTTTGATGCTAGACTAATTGGCCATAGACTTCGCCAAACTTATCCTCTTCGACTCCTAAATCTCGGAGCATGGCGTAGGCTCGCTCCATTGGAATATAAGAGAAGCAGTGGGATTCGTTTAGGATTTTTGAAATCGCGTTATATTTCTTGAATTCGTTTGACGTTTCGTCGTAATTCTTTGCGAGATTTTGTGCCTTGTCTCTTAACTCGACTTGGATTTGTGGTAGTTCTTGGTTGTTCATTATGCATTCCTCGAATTAATGCTTGATGGGAAGTTAATATTTGGCACTGGGCGTAGATGCATTCCAGAAACAATTGTAAGTTGCTCACCGTCAAAGACTTCTTGAAGTTCTTCGGATCCCGCCTCTAAAACTTCGGATTTATTTGTGACGTAGAAATGCTTGGTATTTTCTGGGTTGGCATCGAAACTAGTATCGTTGAAAGATAGGACAGTCTCTACTGCAATATCTATAACATTCTCACCCTCATCGTCGTAGATGTCTCGCCTTACAACCGAAATGTTAGCCTGCTGCATATCGTATTCTTTGCTAAACATCGAATTGAATAGCTGGTAAAGGCGCACAGAAACATCGAGATCTTTTAGGCCATTCTGCTCAAGGATATTCAGTAGAGTCTGTTTCTTTTCCTGTAGGCTAATCTGCTCAAAGCCACCGTTGGACTCGGCATACTCACTTAATGCCTCACTAATGCGGCGTTGTTTTTCGGCCTCTGGGTTACCAGCTTCTTTTTCTTGCTGATTAATAAGGTCATACATCTTCTGATAGGACTCATCGAAACGCGCTCTAGTTTCTTCGTTGTCGGTCATGAGCTTTAGGCCACTAAGCGGAGCTCCGACTTTTGCCGCAGTAAGATCGCTTCGGTAAACTTCCTTTACGGTATCTGCGCCAACAATCATATCATCGCAGCGGAAGCGAAGATTGGCGTGGCCTGAGCCATATTCGGCATCCTTGAGCTTATGTCCAGATTTATCGAAATAGCTAACCTCAAAATTAATTCCGTATTCGCTAAGCATTTTGCCAAGAATCATGGTCAGCTCGTAGCAAACTGCGCGGTTGTTTTCTGGTGTAATTTGCTTGATATAGCTAATGTCTTTATGGACTGCGCCTAGGTTTTCTTCGCCATAACCGGCCATATAGCGGCCATCATAGCTGAGCAGTTTACAAAGCTTGATATATGTAAACAAGGCCTTATCTAGGTTAGTGGCGTCCTCTGGCATGCCTTCGGTAAGGGCGGAGTGGAGCTCTGGAGAAATATTGGTCTTCTCGAGGAGCGGTTCGTTGGTCTCCATTACCTTGTTTATGAAATCATGATTAATAACGCGGCAATACTCGGACATGTTCTTGCGCGCTACGTCGGGTAAGCAGAACTCGTTATTGAATAGATTGGAATGATCTTCGACGAATTTGGCTAACTCTGCTTCTGAAACACCATCGATAGTGCTTTTCTCGTTGAGCGCTGCTAAGAAATCGTCGGGATCTTTGTTGAAGAAATCTAAAATGTCGTTACCATTTAGGTGGATATCTTTACCGTCGAGCTTGTCTGTTAGCGGATTTTCCTCGCAATAATTCCTGAAAGCTTCAGGGCCTGTTGCCTCGCGAATAATCTCAATCCTCTCAGCCTCCGTCTCGGTAAGATCTTCTAGCTTGCCGTCTTGTTGTAGCTTGTCTAGGCTGCGCATAAGCTGAGCGGGTGAATCGATGCTAGAATTCGTAACCGAAACCGTATCTACTTCGGTCTTACCGTCAAAAGTTTTGATCTCTCGGCTAGTCATCTGCGAAACCATGTTAATTTGGCCTTCAAGAAGCATCAGGACTTTGTTAAAGAAGACCTCGTTTGAGATGGCACGAATGGCAGTCTCCTCGTTGATCTTTTTATCAGTCTTAAGACCGGCTTCGACTACTGGACTGGCGTGAAGTTCTTCAAAATCCTCGTCGGAAACAAATATATACTGTTCTTGCCAATTTGGAACCTTGGCTTCTTTGACAAGATATTTCTCGAGGTCCGCCATGCCCATGTTTACGATACGCTCGTCGGCAAAAATTGAGTTGCCCTTGGAGTTTAGACCTTTTTCGCGAAGCCTACGCTGGTAGCTAGGACTATTAGTATCTGCTTCAGGATTTTGGGCTAGTTCGGCAAGAGAGTCCCATTCGTTGGTCTGTTCTTCGGAAGCGGAATCTTGGGCCTCTGCGGGGCTGGTTTCTTTGGCGAATTTGCTCTTAATAAAAGACCTCAGGCTCATAAGGAAATTATAACAAAAAATATATGGGGTAGTTTGGTTAGAATTATACTCTATCCGAAGGTGGGTTTTTATTGTACAATATGCCGAACATGGATAAAGCAATCTCTATTAACAATCAACTTGTTAAAATTCCAACGCACGTCGCAATTATTGTTGATGGCAATGGCCGTTGGGCGAAAGAGCGTGGCTTGACACGCATGAAGGGCCACGATGCTGGCTTTAAAAACCTCAAAAAGCTCGCCAACCATATCTTTGACCGTGGGGTAAAAGTTATAAGCTTTTATGTATTTTCTACAGAGAATTTTAAACGTAGCGAAGAAGAAGTAAGCCATCTTATGGACATCTTTGTAAAGATGTGTCGTTTTGAGCTTAAAACTTTCATGAAGAATAACATTCGCGTAATTTTTAGCGGTGCAGACGAACCACTTCCAAAGAAGGTTATTGAAGCTAGAGATTGGATTGCCGATCAGACTAAGGAAAATACCGGTGGCATTATGAACTTTTGCCTTAACTATGGTGGTCGCGCAGAGATTGTTAATGCTGTAAAAAGAATTGCTGCAGAGAAAAATCCAGAAGAGATCGCTGAGCTTACTGAACAAGACTTCGCAAAGTATCTCTACCAGGATCTACCAGATGTGGACTTTATGATTCGTACGAGTGGCGAGCAGCGCCTAAGTAACTTCTTGCTCTGGCAGAATTCCTATGCCGAATTCTATTTTCCAGAAACCAAGTTTCCTGACTTTAATGCGGAAGATTTCGACCAAGCGCTAATTGAGTATACGCGCCGCGATCGCCGTTTTGGCGCGATTAAAAATGCCTAAAATGGATAGAAATGACGACCGAACAAATAAAAGAAAGGATTATTCGTAGTATTGCTCGCAGTATGGAAGTTGGGGGGAGTAAATTACGACCACGACGATTCGACTGAAGAACCTTTTTGCTTACTGCATCAGCGAAGTGTGTAGATGGTGTCTAAGGGTGAGTTTCGGGTGAGCGGGTTATTCTGAGCCAAAAACGAACAGAACATAAAACAGACCCGATTACTAAACTGCTCACTTTCGTATTAGAATTATAAGGCCCAAAGAAAAACACCCCTATAAATAGGGATGCTTTTCACTAACGTCAAATGAGCAATATTTCCATTGTGACGTCTAAATATGGTCCGCGAGACTGGACTTGAACCAGCACGCCGATTGGCATATGCTCCTAAGGCATACGTGTATACCAATTTCACCACTCGCGGATGTAAAGCTAGTATATCAGAAAGATTGGAAAAACGCAAATCGTCATTCGAATCCGGAGATTAATTCGCGAGCGTAGGCATTAACTTTCCAAAATGGAAAGTTTATATAGATAAGCCAATAACGCTAAGGTGTATTAGCTTTCCAAAATCGCAAGTTAAAGTCTACGTCAGAAAAATAATTCTAATCAAGGAAACACCTATAAAACTCCCAAAATTTAAACCACGAGCGTCTTAAAAACTCGCAGCGCTTATGCTAAACTAATATAAGGTATTTGAGGAAAAAGTAAGGGGAGAATGAATAAGTTAGCCGTTTATTTAAACAAGAATATTGATGGAGTTGTTTATAGTGCTCCTAATATTTTGGACAAATATTCTTGCGATCGTTCGGTTTTAAAATACAAACCAAAACTCGTGGCAATTCCAGCCAACGTTGCTGATGTACGACGTCTAGTAAAATTTGCTAACCAGCTCGCCAGTAAAGGCATGAATATGCCTATCACGGTTCGTGGTGGCGGTCATAGTAAAACCGGTACCGCAATTGGTAGTGGCATTATTATGTCCACTGAGCGCCTAAATCATATCCAGGAAATCGACACACGCCAGCGTCTTATTCGTGTCCAGGCTGGCGCAACGCTTGGTGAAGTTCAGGCTGCTCTTAATATGTCTGGCATGGAGCTTCCAGTTTTTGGCGATCCAAAAATGACTATCGGTGGCCTCATTGCAAACTGCGCCCCGGCTTCCGTTAATACTCGCCCAAGCACAATTATCGACTTTATCGAAGATATGGAAGTCGTGATTGCGGACGGTAGTCTTATTCAAGTTCACAAAATCACGAGCAGCCGTGCAGATAAAATTGGCAACGGCAAGAACCTTGAAGCTCGTATTCATAAACAGCTCAAGGAATTCCTCGAAAAGAATCAATTAATACTAGATAAGGTCAGTGATGTCAAGGAAAGCCGTTCTTGGTATTCAGGCATCAAAGATGTCTGCGCGAAGCGTGGCTTTAATCTTGCTCCTATTTTCTGTGGTTCCGAGGGCACGCTCGGTGTAATTACTGAGATTATCCTTCATGTCGAGCCAATCTTTGAATCGCCAAACTTTATCGCGATCGTTTGTGACGATATCAAGAGCTTCGAAAAAGCGACGCAGCTTATCGAGAAAGAGAAGTTTACTGACGCTATCTTCTATGACACGGAAATCTTTGCAGATATCGAGCAGACTGGTAAGAGTCTAAAGTTTATCAAGAAAGCCAAGAAAAATGGCTACCTGATTGTCGCGAATGCCAAAGACGACTCGCATGCAAAGCGTCGCTCAAAGATCAAATCCCTAGAAAAGAAGCTTGAAAAGAGTCATAAACTCATCGTTGCCAATGCTGAAAATAAGGGAGACTTTATTGCGATTCATGAGAATCTTATCGCTTATCTCAGCCAAGATAATCTCGAGTCTCGCGTTCCAGTTGTCGATCAGGTATATATTCCAAAAGAAAAACGCGTAGAGTTCTTAAAACAACTCGAGGCTTTATCTGATGTTCATGGCATGCCTATGCCAGCCTACGGCTCTATTGAATATGATACTTATACTGTCCGTCCAAAGCTTCGCGCCGACGACCTAAAATCTTACAAGAGAATGATCGGCTTTCTTCGCGATTACATTGCTATCGTAAAAGAATGCGGTGGCCATGTTTGTGGTGCTGCTCCAGAAGGTCGCTTCTTGGCTCCATTTATTAAAGCCGAGACTAACCCTGCTATTATTGAGCTCAATCGTAAGGTAAAAGATATTATCGATCCAAACCATATCTTCAACCCTGGTATCAAGCACGAAGCTGATGCGCGTGTGATTTTCAAGCATTTCCGCACAGAATATGGCGGGGATCTCCAAAGCTCTTACTAGTTAAGCGCTCATGGTTCGTCTCTAAAGAGATATTATGTTATAATTTCTCTTATGAAATCATCCGTTGAGAAAACTAATACTTCCGCCAAATTCAGCATCGAATTTGACGCGAAAGATTTCGAGCCAGCACGCATCAAGGCCCTAAATCGCCTCGCTCGAAACATCAAAGTCGCAGGCTTCCGCGAAGGTAAAGCTCCTGCAAATATCGTCGAACAGCATGTTGATCCAAACAAGCTAGCTACCGAAACGCTAGATGTTCTCGTTCGCACGACTATTCCAAAAGTCTTCAACGAAGAAGGCTTGCTTCCAATTTCTACTCCTCATGTAGATGTTATTAAGTTCATCCCTGGCGAAAGCGCAGAAATTACAATTACTGCCGACATTATGCCAGAGGTAGAATTCTGTGATTATGAATCTTTGAAGGCAGACTACGTCAAGCAGACTATCGTCGAAGCTGATGTCGACGATGTCCTAAACCGCATCGCTGAAAGCTTCGCAGAAACAGAAGTTGTAAAGCGCGCAGCAAAAGAAGGTGACGAAACTGTTATCGACTTTACTGGCAAGAAAGATGGTGTCGCATTTGATGGCGGCAGCGCAAAAGATTTCAAGCTTCGCCTTGGTTCTGGTCAGTTTATTCCAGGCTTCGAAGACGGCATCATTGGCCACGAAGTTGGCGATAAGTTCGATCTAAACCTAACCTTCCCAGAAGATTATGGCAATGCCGATCTTGCTGGCCAGAAGGTTGTCTTTGAGGTTCTCTTGAAGCAGGTTAACGAAATCAAGAAACCAGCTATCGACGACGAACTTGCAAAGAAGACCGGTGCTTTCGATACTCTAGACAAGCTCAAAGCAGACATCTTGAAGAATCTCGAAGAACAGGCAAAGCGCGCTGCTGATGATCGCTACAAAGACGCTCTTCTTGACGAGCTTGTAAAAGGTTCCAAGACTGAGGCTCCTCAGACTCTAGTCAAAGAACAAATGGAGATGATTCGCAGCGATCTTCTTCGCAATCTAAACGCTCGCAAGATGCAGCTCGAAACCTGGCTCAAGAACACCAGAAAGACTATGGAAGAATGGGAAAAGGAAGTCGAATTGGCTGCTACAAACCGCGTTCTTTCTAGCATCGTTGTTCAGAAGCTTGGCGACGAACTTGGTATCGAAATCGCAGACGAGGATGTCGAAGAACAGCTCAACCTTATGCGTCAATCTTACGCAAAGAGCCCAGAAGCTCTTAAAGATCTCGAAGATCCACGCACGAAGGCAAGCATCCGCAATCGTATGCGCGTAAATGCTATCATGGACAAGCTTGTAGAAATCAACCTTCCTCATGCAAAAAAGGTCGATCCAAAAGATCTAAAGCCAAAGGCAGAGAAGAAGTCTGACAAGAAAGCCGATAAAAAGGCAGACAAAAAGTCCGACAAGAAGGCAGACAAGAAAGCCAAGAAAAGCAAATAAGCTGCAATAAAAAACCACCTCTTCAAAAGGGGTGGTTTTTTTATTTCTTTTTATTAGCAATGTGCCAATGGTTCCCCATGTCGCACTTATAAGCATGAAGTGCATGGGGTGGCAAGCCATGCTGGTATTCAGATAGGCGAGCGGCGTCTTCTGCGTCTTCTTCGCTGTCGTAACAAATCTTTTGTTTGTCTCCAACCCAGCAGAGCTTTGGATTGTACTGGCCAAAATTAACTTGTCTAGTCGTGGACATTAAAAATCTCCGTGTAGATATCTCAGGCGCTCGTCTTCCGGCATGCGCTCAATGGCAGAGCGAAGCGTGTTTCTGGACATGCGGTTATAGTTGTCGATGATATAGCTTTCAATTACATGCTTATCGACCTTATTATAAATATTCCTAAGCATCCAACCGCAAGCTTTCTGGATAAGAGGGTGAGAATCTTCGAGCGAAACGTCAATAAGCTCCAATCCGTCGCCAAGAACACCTTTGCGATAATAATATAGATAAGCAACAAGAGAAATCCTTTTGTGCCAAAGCTGGTCTTTATGGCTATTAAGCTCGTGCAAAATATCCTCGTTGTGATTATCGAAGCACCAGCGACCCAGGATATTCGGCGCAGAATCATCGACGAGATCCCAGTTATTGACACGTTCCAGTTTTTCGAGATACAAATCCTTGCTGCTACAGTTTCGCTTGGAGTATTGCTCGCGAAGGATTACTAAACCGGCAAAGCGATAATCATGAATCGGGGAATCGAGCAGCTCGACGACTTCCTCACGCGGCATCTTTTTGTATTTCTTGCAGATTTTGCGAAGCGCAGGGGTGTTGATGGCGAGCAAAATATCCCCCTCGCCATATTTTCCAGGGGCGATGCCAAAATATTTCTCGTACGCTTCAATCTTGTCGGGCTGAATCTCCTTTTCCAGCTCGGCAATAAGATCTGCTTTCATAGAAACATTTTACCATAAGTGGTCTTAACATTGACAACATAAGCATGATGTGATATAATATGTACATCCTACTATATTCTACCAAGGAGGTTCTTTTATGGCTAAGATTACTGTTTATGTTCCCGCTGTAGACGACTATCGCTCAAAGGTGCTCGAAAAGGCAATAGAGATGGCAAAGTACAATCTCAATGTCGATTTCGACATTTATCCTATTGATTTGAGCACAGACATGATCCTGATGCGCAGCTTTGATGCTCAGGAACTGGCGAAGGGTCTTTATGATGGCGGCTATAACCGTGACGAGGTCAGCATCTTCTTTGTTCGCAAGGACGTCAAGACTGCTGATACCAACTTCTGTTTCGGCGCCACCATGGGAAAGACTATTCTTTTGTCTGACTACCGCATTAATCACGGCTGCTACAGCGAAGCAGAAAAGATTGCAATGCTCACCTACCTCATCGAGCATGAAATCGGTCACGCATTTAAGGCTGCTGACGATTTGCATTACGGTGACGGTATCTACGATATGCACTGCCTGAACGAAAAGTGTTGCATGCAGCAGGTGCAGAGTCTTGACGAATTAAGAGACTTTGCGAAGCGCAATATGACATGCCGCGGAAAATACGAGCGAGGTTGTTTCTGTTCGCATTGCAAGAAGCGTTTTAGGCGCTTCTATGCCACTGAATAATAAGTTGTCTTTGTCTTTGGCTCCCCTCGAAAAAGGGGAGCAATTTTTTTGTGACCTTAGATTAAATATTGACAAAACATTACCAAAATGATATAATACACACATTATATTTCTAAAAATATAGTCGCAAATTACTAGCAATCGTACGTGACCGTTCCGAGCTGGCTTTCCCAAGGGGGAGAGAAAGCCCGCCCGGAGCATTATCCGGAGTATTATACAAGGAGGGTTGCGGTATGATTGATTTCTACCAAGGCACCTATGATTTTGAGGACAGTCTCTACGCCCCAAATTTCATTCTCGATCCAATAACCATTGAGTACGAGAGAGAACTGGACAGCGATGAAGGCAGACTCAACGACAACAATGAGCTCGACATGACACTGGTCGCTCAGCTCGGAAGCAGACCTAGCAGTTTCCCCCGTGCATTTGGTGCAGCAGACTTCGCAGGAATGCTTGAAGATCTCGCTAGCGCTAATAGCATGGCCGAAAAGGCAGAGATGTTAAGCTACTGGAGTCAGTGCTTCCATGGCACTATGGCAGAACAGCTTTCAAGCCTTGCCGAAGAACTCAAAAACAGCAACGAGGATGCAGCTCGCAAGTTAATCGCGAAAATTTGCGGGTAAGCAAAATATTCCCTGCAACCTCAAGCCCCCGGCCTAGCCGGGGGTGTTTTTCTGCGCAAAAAAATAAGCATGAGAAAGGCCCCTCCAATGAGGGGCCGGTCGTCAGCAAACGATGAGTTTTTTGAAATAATTTTTCATTATCTCGTCTGCTTGTGAGAGATCAAACTTCAGCTCAAAGGGGAGGTGTCTGTAACTGATATTCCAGAGTATCTCGTCCTCCTTCGGATGCAGAAGTCCGATCGAATATAATGTGAAGGCAGCGAGCATCTCGGCTTTCTTGAGGTTGCCACTCTTGAGGCGCCAACCTACACCGATGATTCCTTCGCTGCATTTGCAGAACACCATGTAGGTGTTGTCGGACTTGAGCGAGAGCTTGACAAAGTCACACTCCCTTTCAATGTCTACCTTTCTTATGTTCGAGGACAGGCTTTTATCTAATATCTCCGCCTGTTTGACGAGTTCCCTAAGGTCGGAATTCCTCTCAGTGCCGCGAGGCATCCAACCTTTGTCCACTTGAGTGACCGTGGCCCCATCATACTTAATAACGTTGTAGATGTCAGGGCCCTCGCATCTCAAGCTAGACCAGAACTGCTGCAGCAGGTCTGCGTCCACCTCTTTTTGCGGGGCAGTCGTAGGTTTACTGCATTTGGTCATCATGATATCCATGTGACCCCTCCTCTCTCATATAATAATGCGATTCCGCTTCAAGAGCGGAATATCCTGAATATAATAGCACAAGCGACAAAATTTGTCAAGCAATAAAACGTTAGCAATTAGGGGGAGGTTCTTAAGAGCTTAAGGTTGACTTTAGAGCTTTTTAGGTGATACATTTAAATTCAATATATTCAAAACGCAACACTCCGAAATAACAGGGGTGTTTTTTATTCAAAAAAGAGAAGGTTACAGAGATAAAATGGCAGAAAAAGTGATCGCGAATGACACTGCGTATGGGCAGGCGGATTTTTATACTGTTTCTGCACAATTAAACTCTGGTTATAGCCTAAATGAGGCTACTGTTACAACACTCGCGCAGCGCGGCAGTGCGCGCTATGCTGCATATATGTTCGTAAAACGCAGCTTTGATATTGTCGTAAGCTTTTGTGGCTGCCTTGCGCTTGTGCCTGTGATTGTATTTGTCAAAGCCGGCAACATGCTTACTGGTGACTTTAAGCCTATGTTCTTGAAGCAGGCAAGGCTTGGCCGTGATGGCAAAATCTTTAATCTTTTGAAGTTCCGCAGTATGGTTATGTTGGATGATGGCCGCCAGGCTGACGCTCTGCTAGACGAGCTTTTCGAAAAGAATCCGGAACTAAGAAAAGAATACGAAAAGAATCACAAGCTCGATAATGATCCGCGTATTACCAAGATGGGTAAGTTTATTCGCGCGACGTCTCTAGACGAGCTTCCTCAGTTCCTAAACGTTCTCAAGGGCGATATGTCCTTCATTGGCAACAGACCATATATGGTTAGCGAACGTGATCATATGGGTGTTAACTCTGATGTTATTCTTGCTGTAAAGCCTGGCCTTACGGGCTGGTGGCAGGTTTCTGGTCGCAACAATCTGACTTTTGGCCAGAGGCTTGTACTTGAGTCTGAGTATGGCGAGAAGGCTTCGCTAAAGTTCGACCTGTATATTCTAGCCAAGACTTTTAAGGCAGTGCTTAAGAAAGTTGGCAGCAAATAGTCCATTTGACAATCCCCCGTCTTGGATAGATAATGAAACCACGCGGCTATCCCTGTAGCCGTAGTACTTTTTGAAAGTTGGTGGATATTAATGGAGAATGTCAAAAAAGATGAGGCCAAGACTAATCTCGAGCTTGCTCGGGCTCTAACGGATTTTGCCGGAGCCCTGGAGGATTATATCGATTCCTGCGCATTTGCTGCGCCCGATCTTGGGCTTTGTCATAGGACTGGCCAGGTTATTTACTCGACCCAAAGCTTCGTTAAGGTTTACGAGAAGGATATGCCTCATCGTAATACCGACGAGCTTTGGCCTGTAAAGATCGTCCAGGTTAGAACTGCATTTAGCGCGTACTCTTCGTTTATTAATATGCCGTCGGAGCGCGAGATCGCAAAGGTCAATATGATGCTGGATAAGCTCATTGCTGCTTGGCGCGAATGCGATGCCGGCAATGCATTTGCCGAGGAAATCGATGACGCTTTTGGTCTTGTCTTTACTTCGGAAGAGATAACCAAAAATGGCCAGAAGAAGTACATCGACGAGGGCTTCAATCCGGCAGACATTGAAGGGGATGTGATTCTGCTCTACAACTCTATAATGGCGACTCTTAGCGGACACCTTGTCGAAATCGCCGGTGGTTATCAGGAGATTATTGACGAAGCAAAAGCAAAGCTTGCAGATGCCGAAGAGTGAGCTGCGAATATCCCAAAAACAAAACCGCCCCCCAAAAAAAAGTGGAGGCGGTTTTTCATTCCTTGACGATTCCTACTATTATTATATAATATAGTTGCATGGTCGCTTGCCGGCCATAGTATTTTTTAGAAAGAGGTGTTTGTATGGGAAATACGAACAAACAGTTAGCAATAATCAAGGCGGAATTCGCAGAAACATTGTTCAATCTGGCGGACAGTATCGAGGATTTTATCGATGAGCATACTGTTCCGATTGGCATTTATGGTCTCGAGCGCGACTCCGGGGAAGAGTTTATTAGCGACGCTATGCGTTTTACGAAAGTATATGCTAGCGACCTGAAGGGCGACTTAGGCGACGATGAAGAGCCTAGCTGGCCGGTAACTCTGCGACAGATTAATCTGGCTTTCGCGCTTTACTCTGTTAAAGCGGTTGGTGAAGAATATGACTCTGTGCGGGATATCTATACTATGCTGACAAAACTGCTTAACTTGTGCGAGAAATATAAGGACAAGCTTGATGACATTACTCAGGATATAGAGGCCACCTTAGAAGAGACGACGAAAGCCGAGTCGCGCTTTGGTCTTTCGAGCATTGTTTACGATGAAGGCTTCGATCCATCGGATATATTCGGTGACGTAGCGGTTCTCAGAGATAACATCGTACTTATTCTGAATGAGCTGGTTATTGATGCATTTGGCGGCCAGAAGGCAATGGTTCAGCAGATGAAGAAAGCGGCCGAAGAGATGGCTGACGAAGAGACTGAAGAAACTGAAGATTCCGAGTAAAAACACCTACACCCCCAGAGAAAACTCTGGGGGTATTTTTGTGCTTTAAGGCTATGCTGAGCTAATTGTTGTTGCTCGGATTATGGGGTAAATGGCTTTGTGGTGGCATCGAGGCAGATTGACAAATGTGGCAAATGTGCCATAATATATATATTCTGATCGAGGAATTATTCGATAGTTTTTTAAGTTAGCCTACGCTCCTAATTCTAGGGCAGAATTGGCGCTATTTTGGTAGCCCCAATCCTGTCCTGGAATATCCCCAGGTAGGGCCAATGCGAGGATGACCTCTTAATTGTTTAAGGCATTGGCGCCCCTGTAATAGGGGAAAGGAGTTACGATGGAGAAATCATTAAACGAGATGATTGCAAATCCGGACAAGTTCCTGGCTGAAGATAGCAATCTCGACAACCTCATCCTGAGATATGTTTTTAAGCGTATGTTCGAGGACGATTCCGAGAATGTTATGAAAATTTTCTCGGAAGTCTGGAAAAAGGACTTCGAAAAGGGAAGCTCAAAAACTCAGCAGTCAGTTACGGCGAAGATACAGCGCGTTCAGGCCCTGAAGGTCTATGAGACCGATAAGTATATCTTCCTGCTCCCGACAGATGTTTGGGATGAGGGCAAAATTAAGCTGTCAGAATTTTCCGCGGCCGAGTATATTGCTCCTCAGGACCTTACGGCAATCTCTAAGGAAAGCTGTAGAGAAGTCCGCTTCTTTACGTTCGATGATCTGCTCGAGGTAAATGAGGAACTTCTTAAGCCTAATGGCTACGAGATTCCTGTCTCTTGGGTGGATATTTTCCCTGAGGTAGCCTCTCGCCGCGAGCTCATGGATAAGTATAAGCTTGAGTTTACAAAGGAGAGCTATAACGCCGTGTTAGGTTGTAACGAGAAATCCTTCGGAGAGTACTGGACCAGCTCGGCAGTTTGTAGTAAAGGCGCCATTTGCATGCTGATTAATCTCTATTACGGTGGTGTGAATCCTGAGCTCGTAGAAGAGCGCTCTTGCAGCCTGTCTGCGCGCTGCGTAAGTTATCGCCGCTAAGTATTGCTGCTAAGTCGTAATTGTAGGCTAATGAATATCCCCCTGCGCCGGATTGGTGCGGGGGATTTTTCTTTGCCTAAAAACATGCTAGTACACTTTACAAAAACCCCATTTTGTTATAAAATAACAGTCATATAAAAGATATTTTGCGCCTGGTGCTGGAGGTAGAGCCAGCCTAGGCGTTTTTTGTTGAGAAAATGGGAAGCAATACGAAAAAGCAAGCGCCAAAGGCCAAGACGCAAGCTGCAAAAACGACCAAGAAAACCAGTCGCAAAGCTCAGAAAAAATCTGAGCCAATTGTTGTTGCTCAGATTATGGGAAAATGGGTTGGCGGTGGCGTTGAAGCTGTCATTATGAACTACTATCGCCATATTGACCGCTCGAAGGTCCAGTTTGATTTTATTTGTGACGAAGATTCGACCAATATTCCTTACGATGAAATCGAGAATTTGGGGGGGCATGTGATTCTTTGCCCGCCATATCAGAAGCTGCCAAAGTATCTCAAATTCTTGAAGCAACTCTTTCGCGGGAAGAAATACGCAATAGTCCACTCGAATATTAATACTTTGAGCGTCTTTCCGCTCTATGCTGCCAAGAAAGCTGGCGTGCCGGTCCGCATTGCGCATAGTCACAGCACGAGTAATCCAAAGGAATGGAAGAAGAATCTTCTAAAGAATGTTTTGCGCCCATTTAGTAAGAGGTATACGACGGATTATTTTGCTTGCTCGGAACTTGCTGGTAGATATTTGTTTGGCGATAAAACATTTAATAGGGGTGAAGTGAAGGTTATTCGCAATGCGATTGATGTCGAGAAGTTCAAGTTCGATTCAGAAGCTAGGAAGAATCTTCGCAAAGAAATCGGAATTAAAGATAGTGATTTCGTAATCGGTCATATTGGCAGATTCGTAGAACAGAAGAACCATAGATTCTTGATTGATATTTTTGCCGAAGTTAAGAAAGAAAAGAAAAACGTAAAGCTAGTCTTAGTTGGCCAGGGTCCACTCCGTGAAGAAATTGAAGAAAAAGTGAAGAATCTAGGTTTAGAAAAAGATGTTTTCTTCTTGGGTCAGAGAAACGATACTAATAAGCTCTATTCTGTTTTTGATGTGTTCTGTTTGCCGAGTTTGTATGAAGGGTTTGGCGTCGTTCTGCTTGAGGCGTTCGCTAATGGACTAGTAACGATAACTAATGACAATACGCCAAAGGAAGCTGTTGATGCGACGGAAAGCATAGTGGCTAATGATATCGAAGCGTGGCTCGAGGGTCTTCTATATAATAACGCCAGAAAGAATGATGGCATTGTGGATACTGCATATGAAATACGAAAATCATCTGAAATGCTGCAATTATTTTACGAGGACAAATCGAGGACAAAAGTATTTTTCTTTTGTGAAAAATGGCAAAATGGCGGGCTTGAGACCTTTTCTCTTAGGACTCTCTCTCGAATAGACGATAGATATCGAAAAATCCTTTTACTTGGACAGAAAGAAACTAACCTATTTGATAAAGAGTTACTTGAGAATAATATTGAAACGGTTGTACTTCATGGTGCTATAGGCAATCCGGTTCTTAGAACTAGGGCGACTATGCAAGCTTTGAAGAAGAGCTCTATTCAGAAAGAAGAAGGGCAAATTTTTCATATAAACATTTATAATGCATTCGGGAAGAAATATTGTCGAATAATGCCAAAGAATAATTATGTGATTCTTCATGCGCATAATTCCGGGATCGACAAAAATCGAGACAAGGTTGGCCTGAAAAGATTCGTAAACCTTTTGGCTAGGATTATTCCATGCAAGAAGCCAAACGAGTGGTTGGCTTGCTCTGAAGAAGCAGGAGTTTTTTGCTTTGGGAATAAAATTAGCGAAGAATACATTGTTAAAAATGGAATAAAAACAGATTCCTTTGCTTTTAGCAGTAAAAAAAGGACTGCGATAAGAGAAGAATTAGGGCTCAGAAAAGATGATATCCTTGTCGGTAATGTGGGAAGACTTACGGAACAGAAGAATCAATTGTTCTTGGTAGATGTTCTTGAAGGATTGGATTCGAAATATAAAATAGTCTTTATAGGAGACGGTCCCGACTATGAGGAGATTGTTGAAAAGGCGCAAAGACTAAATGTTTTTGATAGAGTTATATTTATTAAAAATACAGACAAGATTGCGGATTATTTATCCGCAATGGATTTGTTTTTATTTCCATCGATATATGAAGGCCAAGGAATTGCGGTTATTGAAGCTCAATGCGCTGGTCTGCCTTGCGTAGCTTCCGATAGAGTGCCAGAGATAACTCGTGGTTCACAGAATATTTCCTATGTAAAACTGGAAAGAGATTTATGGATAAAAACAATCAGAGAAAAAAGTGCATTTGATAGCGACAGAGGTAGTTTTTGTCGGGTATTAAAAAAGGCCGGTTTTGATATAGAGGCAACCTCAAAGAAGATAAGCGATGTCTATAAGGAGCTTGAGAATGCCTAATAAACCGCTAGTATCGATAATTGTTCCGGCATACAACGCTATTGATTATATCGATAGCTGTATTAAGGGGGTCCTAGCTCAAACTTATGACAATATAGAAGTGATTGTCGTAAATGATGGTTCTACAGATGAGACCGCGGACTACTGTGCTAAGATTAATAAGCCTGGAGTGAAGATTGTTAATAAAAAGAACGGTGGCCTTTCGAGCGCAAGAAATGCTGGACTAAGTGTGGCTAATGGAGAATATATATTTTTCTTAGATTCTGACGACGAAATATATTCTGATACAATTGAAAAATTGGCCGAGATCGCAATTGAGATGAAAGCTGATATTGTTTCTAGTGTATTTTGTTCAAAGAAAGAGCTATTGGGAGGAAGTAAAGGCGAGCCTATAGTTCGCGAGTTGTCAAAAAAAGAAGCTTTGAAAAAGATTTCTGATACCCGAGAAGACTTTGCGCCGAATGTTTGCAATAAGCTCTTCAAGAGAGAACTCTTTGTAGGGAATCTGTTCCCAGAAGGGCGGCTTTTTGAGGACATGATTGTTATGGTTACAGCTGTAATGAAAGCTAGCAATAAGATAATCGAAACAAATAATTATTGCTATTACTATCAGACGAGAGACGGCTCAATTACTCAGTCATATAACCCAAAAGAATACGATCATATTGTTATGAGTAATCTTGTTCTCGAGAAGGTAAAGTCGGATTTTCCGAGCGAAACAAATAACTATATTTCGTATCATGCAGTAAATCAACTATCGGTAATCAACAAGATGGCCTCCTGTGGTTTATATGACAAGGACATCGCAAAAGATTATAGGCGATTTGTGTTTAGAAACCCAGTCATCTTTCTTTCGGAAAATATGTCTATATCTAAAAAGATTCAAATAATCTGTTCTTCTGTTGCAACGCCGCTATACGCTAAGTGTTTTAAGGTGATAAAAAAATGAAAAACGCAAATATTGTAAATGTAATAGGCGCTATAGTATTTGCTGGCCTTCTCGGGGCTAATCTTTTTAATCTTACGGGCGAGAATCTAGAAAGCAAAATCGCGTTACAAGTTTTAGCTGGTTTGGTTTTTGTGCTTTTGTCGAAGCTAAAAGTAAAAAAGTTGCAAGATAGGTTTAAGAATATCTTTTGTCTTTATGGTCTATTCTTTTGGCTATATTCAATAATAGGCTCAATAGTCTTTGTGTTGGACGATAAAGTTCCGCGTTTTTATTTCTTTAAGATCAATGATGCCTCAATGACTGAAACGCTATCTCTATATATTAGCGCATTTTGTATTTATGGGATTATCTGCTTCGCTACGAATTCGATAAAAGCAATAAAAATAGACGAGAAGGTTAAAACGGCGTTAGGCAATAATAATCTGTCTAGTAAAAGCTTTGCTATCTTTACAGCGATTGCCGTGATAATTACAATGCGCAATGTTTTAAAAATCGTAACAACTCCAAACTTTCTGGATCTCTCGGTTGCTGGAAAGAGGGCGATTATTAACGATGATTTGAGTCACTACGCGAATCTCTTTATGGTCGCTCTGAGTTTGTTTGCCGCTCATTCGGTTTTTATTACAAAAAAACATGTGCCAAAGATTTTAATAATAATCGCGGCGCTGTATTGGCTGACGGTTTTGACATGCGAACGAAGAATGTTTGTGATGTTTTTTATTGGGCTCGCAATAATGCTAGCGAGCAAGATTCAAAAGCTAAAACCTCGATATATTATTGCGGGGCTATTGGCGGTTCTGGGGCTATTAGGAGTTGGCGCATTGCGTGACAATATTACGACCAGAAATCATGATATAAGGGATGTTATTTATTCTTCTACTACGGAATTTTACTGCACCTTCATGATATCTAACTCGTATGTTGTTAAGAATCCAGAATTGCGATATGGTCAAACTTATACTTATGATTCGATAACAAAAATGATTCCAAAGGCGATATATCCTTCGAAGCCGGACGATCTTTCTGTTCAGTATAAGCGTCAGTATAAAACAAATGTAGGCTTTGCATATAACCCAATAGCTGAAGCTATACTGAATTTCGGAACAGGGCTAGCGCCATTGGTGACTGCTATGATAATGTTTGCTATCTGTGTGATAGCTGTGCGATTGGGGCGTAGGAATGCGCTATATTATATTTTGTTTGTTATATTGAGTATCGATTTTTGTAGAGGCGCTTTTTCTAATTTGTTCTTCGATACTGTATTTGGCTGCTTGCTCATCATGTTTATGATTAAGATCAGTAAAAAGGAGAAGGCCAAAGATGATGCATAAGATAAAAACGGTCGCCGTGAGGTTTTTGATGACCGTATTTCATACTGTGTTTCCTATCGATAATAAGAAAATAATCATAACGAGTTATTACGGCAAAGGATATGGCGATAGCGGAAAGTATGTTTGCGAAGAGCTACAAAAAAGAGCTTTAGATCTAAAAGTTCTTTGGGCGGTTAAAGGCGATTATAGTAAAACTCTCCCGAGTTATGTAAAAGCAGTAAAATACGGTTCATTTAGAATGCTTTATGAAATGGCTACGGCGAAGATATGGGTTGATAATTCTCGAAAATTCTTAGGGATGAAAAAACGAAAAGGACAGTACTATCTTCAAATGTGGCATAGTAATCTAAGGATGAAAGTGATTGAGAAAGATGCAAGAGAGCATTTACCGGCAGAATATATAGAATGCGCGAAGCACGACTCCGCTATGGCGGACGCAATAATTGCCGGCAGCGATTTTGGCTACAATACTATTCGTAATGCGTTTTGGTATGACGGTCCTATTTATAAAACAGGAATTCCTCGTTGCGACGAGCTATTTAATATAAACCCAAAAACAATCGAATTGACTAAAGAGAAGCTATCTATTCCTAAAGACTATAAGGTATTTCTTTATGCTCCGACTTTTAGGACCGAGGGCGATATCGACCTTTCGGGCATAAATACTCTCGAAAAAGAACTTTGTAAGAAATGTGATGATAAATACGTATTGCTTGTAAGATTTCACCCGATCAGTAAGCAAAGAATAGACGATACAAAGTTTATTAAGGATGCGACAGATTATCCAAATATGCAAGAGCTAATCAATGCCGCAGATATTCTAATTACGGACTATTCTGGTTCTATGTTTGATGCGGCTATTTCGCATAAACCATGCATACTCTATACTCCTGATCTAGAAAACTATCTAAAGAAAGAGCGTGAGTTATACTTTAGCTTTGATGAATTACCGTTTGATAACACAAGTAATCTCGAGGATTTAGCTAAAGCTATCGCTGATTTTAATAAAAAATCATATGACAAAAAAGTAGATGCATTTTTGAAGAAGATTGGCAATTACGAGAAGGGTGAATCTGCAAAGAATGTCGCAGACTTAATTGAGTCGTGGCTAGAAAAATAATATGAGCAAAAGCAAAGAATATCTCAAAAACACCATTATTCTCCTACTGGGCAAATTTACTACCCAGTTCATGAGCTTTTTGTTGCTTCCGCTCTATACCAAAAAGCTCGAAGCTGCGGACTATGGCACGGTGGATCTAATCCAAACCTATATCTCTCTCCTATTTCCGGTCCTTACGCTTCGCCTAGATAGTGCAACCTTCCGCTTTCTTATCGATCATCGAAAGTCTGAAGAAGAATCCAAAAAATGTATTAGCAATATTCTAAACATTCTTTTCGCTACGACCGGTATTACTATTCTGGTCGCCCTAATCCTACCATTATTCGTTACTATTCCATACTATCCATATATCTGTGCTAACCTCATAGTTTTGATGCTCTCGAATATCTTCCTACAGATTCTTCGCGGGCAGGGCAAGAATCTAAGTTATGCTATCGCAAGCATTATCACAGGCGTCAGTGCGCTTCTGATTAACGTTGTTCAGATTGTCTGGCTTGGTCATGGCGCAGAAAGCATCCTAGTTTCTTCGACTATCGCAAACGTTCTTTGCTTAATCTTTGTATTCTTTAGCGCAAAGCTATACAAGAGCTATTCTCCAAAACTAGCAGACAAAAAGCTAGCTAAAGAATTCCTAAAATATTCTCTCCCAATGATCCCGAACTCATTGTCTTGGTGGATCGTGAATGTTTCGGATCGAACTATTATTCGAATCTTCCTTGGTGCTGCATTTAATGGTATTTATACGGTCAGCTGCAAATTCTCGAATGTTCTAAATAGCGTCTTTTCTATCTTTAATATGTCTTGGCAGGAATCTGCCTCGCTTCATATTGACGACGAAGATTGCGACGAATACTTCTCTAAGATGATAAACCAGCTACTAATGCTATTTTCTAGCATCGCTCTCTGTATTTTGGTTGCTTTGCCAGTTTTTTATAATGCCCTTATTGGTGAACAATACTGGTCGTCCTATGACTATATTCCGGTCTTACTCTATGCAAATAGCTGGAACGTTCTCATTAGTCTTATTGGCGGTATCTATGTTGCTAAAAAGAGAACCAAAGAAATCGCAAACACCACGATTGTCTCTGCGATTATTAACCTCGTAATCAATCTTGTGCTTATTAAGTTCATTGGCCTACATGCCGCTACGATCTCTACGCTCATTTCGTATATGGTCATGGCCTTGTATCGTGCAAAGGATTGCCAGAAATACGTGAAGTATAAGATGGATGTAAAAGGTATTATTCTGTTTACGGTCGTCTTCGCTATTGCATATATTCTGTATGAAATAAACAATCCATGGCTTAATATTGCGAATATTGCTTTTGTTGGTATTTATGTCTTCTTGGCAAATCGCAAGAACCTTAAAAACATCCTTGGCATGCTTAAGCATAAGAAGAAAACAAAATTGACCAAAAAGCAATCTAATGATATAATTGGCTAAATTTATTGAGAGCAAATATGGCAAAAAAATATAAAGTTGGCTACACTACCGGCGTTTATGATATGTTTCATGTCGGACATCTAAATCTTTTGCGCCGCGCTAAAGAGCAGTGCGATTATCTTATTGTTGGTGTTTCTACTGACGAGCTGGTTCAGAAAACTAAAAATAAAACTCCAGTAATTCCGCTCGAAGATCGCATGGAGATTCTTAAGGCTTGTAGGTATGTTGATGAAGTGGTTCCTCAGTTCAATAAAGACAAAATCGCAGCCTACCACAAATACAAGTTTGATGCGATGTTTGTTGGTGATGACTGGAAAGGCTCCGAACTATTCAGCAAATGTGAAGAAGAGCTCAAGAAATATGGCTCAACCGTGGTCTACTTCCCATATACTCAGAAAGTATCTTCTACTAAACTCCGCGAAAAGCTCCAGCTTCCAGCAAATCCAACTGTTGTTAAAATCGAAAAGACCGAATCCGAAAAGAAGCAGGGCTTATTCGCAAGACTTGCAAGTAGCTTTAAGGGCTTGTTGGCGTAATATTCTTTTGAAATGCTTCTTCTTTGTATGAGGGGGCATTTTTTTCGTATAGCGCTAGTTGAATGTTCATAGACGAAGCTACGGCGGTGTTTGCTCATGAATTTCTTATGGGCTTGGCGGTAATCCTACGTAATAGTGTCACTGCTTCGAGAAAAGTTTATGGAATATAATATAGAAAAGCAATCAATTAGGGAACAGGAATGATAAAGGCAATTCAAATAAATTCTGAAACTGAGTATATCGATGAAAAAGGTGAGCCGCTTTATGCACTATATGATCTTGGCCGGATTAATATCTTTATCGGCGCAAATAATTGCGGAAAAAGTAGATTAATGCGAAGGCTGTTCAACTCGGAAAGCGTAATAGCTATTAGCGAGACTAAAGGATTAGGAAGGTATGATAGTCTTAGAAGAGAAATAAGGAGTCTCCTCGGCGAAAGGGATAGGATCAATGGCTTTTCCGGATTGCCGAAGCTGTTATTGGATAGTAGACAAATTAACGATCAACTAGAACGGCAAGATTGCTATGGATTATATAAATATTTAACTGTTACTATCAATGAGTGGTTCGGAGAGGTTCGTAAAAACAAGAACTGGGAAACAAGAAGTAACTATATATCTCCGCTCAATCAAGGGCTTTCGTCGATTTTGACGATTTTGAGATATAATGTGGCTCCATTTAACGGAAGTACAAAATTACAGAATTCTGTATATATACCAACGCTTCGGGGTATTGAAAATTTTGACTCATATTTTGATAAAACGCCAATCGAAAAAATTAAAGACGCTAGGCTAAGTAGGGAGGAATGGAGCCTGATTGACGAATACGCTAGTAATGCCAAAATGATATATCTTAATAAAATTAGTAAAGCGTATAGTATTGATTCTAGGGTTATTTTTACGGCCGAAAATTTATATGAGGATATTAGGCGAAAGCTGCTTGGTCACGAAGCGGATAGGAAAAAGATATCTGATTTTCAAAAATTTATATCGGATAACTTTTATGATGGCAAAGAGTTCTCGTTGATACCTATTGAAAAAATAAATAATAATAAAACAGAGAGATATATTGCTGTAAAAATAGGGGCAAAGCAGGAGAGAAAGCTATATGATTTAGGTGACGGAATCAAGCAGCTGATTACGATTCTTTACGCTATTTATACTAGAAAGGACCAAGAAGGATACTTCTTTATAGAAGAACCAGAAATAAACTTGCATCCAGGTTATCAAACGAAGCTTATTGACCTTCTGGAAGATAGCTGTTTCGATAGGCTTCAATTTTTTATCGTTACGCACTCTAATCATTTGCTTAGCTCCGCTATTTCGTCCGAAAAAACATCGGTATATAAAGTATCTAGTACGGAAAAACCCGACATTTTTAGAGTTTCCCAGACTACGGCACGCGATTTTGATATTATCGGCCTGCTTGGCGCGAAGAATGCGTCGATGCTTATGTCGAATTGTGCAATTTTCGTAGAAGGAATAAGCGACAAGATATATCTCAAAAGATATCTTGAGCTGTATTTCAAAGAAAAAGGGATCAAGTTCGAAGAAGATATTAATTATACATTCGTTGAGACAGGGGGAGCGAATATTTCGCACTGGAGTTTTGTTGATAGCATCGAGGAAAAAGATTTGGCAACAATTCATGCGGCGTCTTTCTCGAAAAATAGTTTTATTATTTGTGATAATGACGGAGGAAAAAGAAAGCAGCGAAAAGAAAAACTAGAAAAAATGGTTGGCGAAGAGAACTTTTACGTATTGCCAGTCAGAGAAATTGAAAACTTGCTAAAGCGAGAAGTGCTCGAAAAGATCATATTTAACAACGAAAAACCTATACTTAAAAAACAGTATAATAATAATCAAAGAGATGGTTATGCGCAGAAGTATTTAGGCGCGTTTATTGATGAACATTACGAAACTGGTAAAAAATATGCTGCAACGCGATCTGGAACAATAAAAGACAAAGTGCCTTTTGCTAGAAGTGCAATAAAATATTTAGATAGCTATGAAGATATGTCGACTTCAGCAATAGAGCTATGCGAAAAAATCGCAAACTTTATAATAAAGTCAAATACCTAGAACATAATCCATACTTTTCTCAAAGCGGCTCACGAATGAAATAGTTTTATGACTTTAAAAGTGACCTATAATATAACTGTGAACACTTGCCTTGCTATCTGCCTGGCAATAGTAATCGCTATTCTTTTTGCGCCTGCGACTTATGCTTCTTCTGGCGCTCTTCGCAGAGCTACAATTAAGCAATGTCCGAACGGTATCTATTACAGTATACGTGGCGGAGATAATCACTGGCACCAGGCCGAACAGAGTAATGTGAGTAGCGGTTGGTCAGCGGTGGGTGATGCTTTTTATTATGATCCGTGTCCGCCTGATGAGGTTGTGTATGTGCCCGTAAAAGAAGAACCAGCACCTGCGCCAGTGCCCGCTCCTGCGTCGGAACCAGAATCAGCTCCAGAAACTAGTCCAGAATCAGATGATGGCTATATAGTAGGATTTATCGCTGAGCCTTCGTATGTTGATCAGGCAGATAGTAATGAGCCCGCGACTAGTGCAGCTGCGCAGGCTGGCTCGGATGCAGATGCAGAATCAGATAATCAAGAAGAGGACGAAGAAGATAAGCAAGATGATGAAATCGCCTCTTCGGATAGTAGGGGCAAATATAATTACGGGCGGGACGATAATGACGAAGACGATTGGGATACTCAGTCGTCGAGCACTAATTCCTCGAATGAAAAGAAAAAGAGCGGTAAGGGCTCCGCTGTTGCTGTCGGGCTAATGGAAATCGCGGCTGTTGCTGGCGGCGTCTATGCAGTCAAGAAAAAGAAAAAATAGGGCAGGCGCCCAAACAGAAACCGCCAAGCCCTAAAACGTCTTCTGTGTTGTCTCGGCATCGCTTTTGCTGCGATGCCGATTTGTTGATTTATGTATCGACACCTAAATATGTATGAAGCCGCATGAGCAAGAAGCCGATACTTAGCTTTATGGATGCTGTTGCGGGGATCCCGACGAGTTACTGCCTGAACTCGCTTTGACGTGCTTCGATTACCGAAATATTATGACATGGCATAAGCGCATTGCGCAAATATACGCTACGGAGGAGAAATAGTGGTGCAGCTTTTTGTAATAGATGAAAGTTCTGGTTGACAATTAAGCGTTAACATTGTTATAATCATAAGTATAACAAGGAGGTAAATCGAGTCGCAGGTTGAGGGGCGTACTCCAAGTTACGTACATAAGCGTCCCCTTAGCACGTCCTAGGTAAGTGTAGCTTACTGTACTTTATTAACTAAGCTGCCGAAGGGGCGGCAGCAGAAAGGGGAAGATCGTTATAATGGACTATTTCTATATTTACGGAATTACCCGTGATGACGGATATTATGCTGATCCTGATGAGGCCATCGATGCGTATTACTACTATCGCAAAGATGGTTCTGATTGGGTCAAAAGATATGATAGCCGCCAGAATGTTGTAGATAAAGTCAAATCCGGTGCGGTGAGTGCCTTTACTTTTCGCGATGGAAATGTCGGCGCACGGTGCGAAGTTAAAGTATCCTACAGGGGTACTGAGTACTTGAAGACTGTGCCGAATAATGATCCGACCGATAACCTATCATCTCTGCCTGAGATGTAGGTTTGTTGATAATAGAGCCACCAGTTCATTGGTGGCTCTATTAAGTTTACTAAATAATAGCATGCTTATGCTTGATGCCATTGGCTACTTATCTCAAAATTAGAGTATGGCTAATACTAAGCGAAAAATTAAGACTAACGACAAAGAATCAATCGAAGGAATTAAGCAGAATTTTTCACAAAAGCATCCATGGCTTAATTCTGTTCTTGGATTAGGAATATTGCTAGTCCTTATTCTTTTGGCTTATCTGTTAATAAAATTTGTTATCCATAAAATAGGGGCGTTGTTGGTATGGATCGGAGATTTTGCTTCGCATACGGAAGCCACGATCGTAGTCGCCTTAATTACTGGTAGTATCTCGATATTTACCGTTATAGTCGGCACAATAGTTGGCAAATATCTAGAGCAAAGGCATGTTACTCGAAAATATCTGACAGAAAAACGAGAAAAATCATATTGCGAATTTGTAGCCATGGTTTATAAAGTAATGGATAAAACGCGGGGCGCCAATTCTTATACGACCGAGCAAATGACAAAAGACATACTAGCCTTTTCTGAGCAAATATCATTATGGGGCTCTCCGGCAGTCGCGAATAAATGGATAGAGTTTAGGCTAAATGGAATGAAAGAAAAAGATCCGAAAGCGATGTTGTTTAGGCTTGAAGATATCATGAACTGCATGAGAAAGGATCTTGGAGTAAAGAAATTGCAGCAAGGAAAACTGTTGTCGTTCTTCATTAATGATATAAACGAGAAGGGATAAGGATGCAACCTAAAATATCGCTTTTTAATAAAAAGAGATTTAAATCATTGAATAGCAGAGGTTTATCTGTTGGCTTTTTGTATGATATCAACGAGCCTGGAGGGCATAGGAAGTATTGTATCGATTCGTCAAAAATCGACATGGAATTGGGCAATTCGGAAGCTCTTTATGGGGTTACGGAATTATTGAAACCAATTACGGTTTTTCCGGGATATGACATTATGTACGAATTTGACTGTTTGACATCGATAACTATAGAAACGAGCAATTATGTGATAGGCAACAGGTCTTGCGAAGAAACTATAATACAGCATGCGACTTTAAATACTAAGTATAATGAAATAATTTACCGAAACCCTACTCTGAATAAAATGCTATTGGGCGAAAAAACAGAAGAGATTACAGCGGAGACTTTTTGCTTTGGCAATATTGTATGTAATGTAAAATTTGAGTCGTATGTTTTAGTTTCGTTTAGCCAAAAAGACGAAACAGAATATTACATGAGGATTAAGCTGTCAAAGGGCGTATCTATAAAGAAGGCAAGGGAGATCATAAAACGAATTGATGCAGCTATAAGCCTTTTACTTCCGGAGAACTCGTTTTCGAATTATGCTGGGCTAATATCGGCAAGCGGAGTTGAATATACTTATTACTTTGATAGCTATAAATGTAAAGAAAATTTTAGATATTTAGACTGCTTGTTTGACAAAAGTAAGCGTTCTTTGCAACTCTTGGAAAGTATGAAAATCACATTTAGCTTTGGCAATGAGAACGCTATTGCGCCATTATTATTTCCGAGCCACGATTATGATTTTGCAGAGCTTAAATTTATTAGGTATTATACTGCGCTCGAGGAAATTAGAAAAAAGGAAGAATATGAGCCAAGCCAAAATAGCAATAAAGACTTTATTGAATTGCTAATCGAGAATAATCAAGATTTAGCGAATAGGATTATGGGTAAGCAAAATGCTCATAATACAGATATAGAAATGCGAGCATTAAGAAACCAGTATTTGCATAATGGATTCGCGATTAATAATGATAAGTTGGAAGTCAAAGACAAGCGAAACGAGACTAAATATCTTAAAGCTTATAGCCGAGCATGGATCATTAACGCGAGCGTTTTGCTAAAAGTTTTGTATCATAAGTATTTATTAGATAAAGCTGGGATTGTGGATTCGGAAGACATTGCTAAAAGAATAACGAAAAGATTCTAATTCGAAAAAAGAATTTATAATGTATTAAAGCGCGGTTTTTCTTTTGTGCTCGGGATTCTTTTGCTGATTACAAAATATATTCATAACGGCGCAGCTAGAGCCAGGTGATTTGTCTGTAAGATTTGAAACGCTTCGTTTGGAATCTCCGAACAACTCAACAAAAAACAAGGCCTTGGATCCGCTATGCAGCAGTGCTGTACCTTGTAGTGTCTTCATTATAGTCCCGTTATTGTCAAAACGTCAAGTAGTCTCAAAATTTCACAATCTCTTTATTCTTCTTAATAACCAAAAATAAATATTTCTTGCCCAAGCGTCCCTTGCGATCTTTTACGTATCGCAAGCAACTATCCTCAGAAACATTAATTCTGCTCAAATCAATAATTATATTGCTAGACTGTTTTAACGCCGTACGTATATTATTCTCGATAGTCCTTCGCTTTGAACCCTTCGGTGACTTGATCTCCCATTTCTTGCCCCTAAACATAATATCTGGCGACTTATCTAATCCTACAGAAAGGAAAGTAACGTCATGGCCGGTGCGCGCTAATAATTCGCCAACCTTCAATTCGTGCGGCTGGACCATCGCTCCTTCCTGGATTATTACTTTACCTCTCTTCATCCAGTTAGCATACTTCACTGACCGTCCGCACTCAAGCATTAGCAAAAACAGACCACAACAAAAACAACACTCCTTCCTGTTTTTACCTAAAACTTTTCATGTTATAGAATAGCCCCAAAATAAAAAGTGGAGGTTAAAATGAATCGAGACAAATTACGTATTGTAAATAAGATTTTTAATGACGACACGATCCGTGCGGTCTGGGATAGCGAGGTGGAGAAGTATTATGTGAGCGTTGTAGATGTAATAGCTGCGCTAACTCGTAGTGAAAACCGCGCCATTACTGGACAGTACTTAAAGGACGCCTCGCTTCAGAAGGTAACCAAACAGTCACAAATTGTGACCGTTTGAAACTCAAGGCCAAAGATGGCAGATATAGCCAAGAAAAAATCAAGATAAGCAAAAATCCCGCACTCAAGATGCGGGATTTGTTTGTGCTAAGGCTACTCCATCTTCGACTCACCAATAACAGCACTGCCAATCAGTGATGGCTTATTGCTGTTCAGGCCGCTAATGCCGGCTACCTTCAGGATGTCGCAAAGGTCGCCAAGCAATATCGTGTCAAAGACGCAGCTATCGTGCAAAAGATATTTTACGAGCTTCTGAGCTATGTGCTCGAAGGGCCAAAGAAAAAGCACGTACCAGTCCTCCTTTGTGTTGGGGTGGAAGACACGGTTTTCGGCGATCACTTTGGGCAGATCTTCGTTCATGTAGATCCTGAAATCTTTGACGAAACGCTGGATATTTACGTCGTCGGAATCTTCTGCACTAAGAGCAGTATACTCAATCTCTATAGCTTCGAGTGCCGAAATGATTTTCTGAGACTGACTTTCAAGCTCGGGTCTAAGAGTGGCCGCATCCTTTGCGATCTCCTTCAGGCGAGTGAGTGCGCTCGTGGCGGACTTCTCACATGCTTCGACATGAAGCGGAGTGATTCTCCTGTCTTCGCTGGAATCTTCTATCTCATCTACTATGCCGTAAAGATCGCAGAGAGCAGAGAAAAGACCACCGAGGACATTCCATCGTGCAAGAATGACATTCATAAATAACGCCTCCAAAGTAAGATACTCTAACCGCATAAGTTAGGTAGAAATACTATAATACAAAATAAGTTAATCGTCAAGTGTGTCTAACTGCTGTGATAGCCGCGGCGTCATTGTTACGGATAAATAACTCCATATCGAAAGCTCCCGGGATTAACCGAGAGCTTTTGGATTACTTAGATTCTTCGGGCTGTTTGACTGTCTGCTTAGCTTTAGTAAAGCAGAAGATTGATACGCCTAGGCTTGCTGCAAGAATCAAGACATATTTGATAATCCTGTCTCTTGTTTCTGCGTTCTTGACGTTTGCGCTTGCGATAGCGTAATCGGAGAAGCTGGAAGTCTTGAAAGTAATAGTATGAGTCTTTGCGTCATAAGTTGTAGGGATAATCTCATAAGTGCCATCGTGCTTCTTGTGGACCAAGATTACAGAGTTACCATCAACACCTTCTTCTAGAGTAAGCGTGATTGTTGCCTCGTGCGCAAGCTCGCTCATTTCGGCGCCCTGCCAGTAATCGCCCATACCGTTATAGAAGACCTGATCAAGGTCGATATCTAGGAAGGTAGAAACATTATAGTTGCCGGCCTGGGTCCGGAATTCTGCTTTCTGTTCGTCTGTCAAATCTGCATCGCCAACGGTAAGCATTGCTGTACCTTCGGTGATTTCTTCGCCACCAAGAGAGATGGTGCCGGATTTAACTTTCTCGGAAGCAGCATTAACTTCGTCGTCAACCTCTGTAACTACTGCGCCAAGGTGAGCGTTACCTTTGCGGATTCCAAAGGTGTATTGCGCGACTGCGCCTGGATCGGTTTCAATTACGTCGTCGCCGCTAATCTTGAAGCTTGTAACTTGCCAGCCGTATGTCGGCTTTAGGCGAACAGTAATTGTACTGCCTTCTGGAACTACGAGTGAGCCAGTCTTGTGCTCGTCATCGTCATCTGGCCGATACTCAAAGACGCAGCCTTCCGGGACGTCATCGGTCGCGACATTAAAGAATACATCGTCATTGTCGTCTTCTGTAATATGGCAGAGAACGCTAACGACTTCAAGGTTTGAATGGCCAATATATTCGTCATTCTCGGAACCGTCTGGTCTATATTTTTCGTCCTCGGCATTGGTCCAGAGGAAGTTACCAATCTGCTGATATTCGCCTGGAAGTTCATCGACGTCGACTTCGATGACATAGCCGCCTTCATTATAAGGAACGTTGTCGATAGTGAAGCCTGTCTCCTGATGGTTATAATGAGCAAGCCATTCTTGACGATTGGTATAATCGAACGGTATTTGATATGTTGTGCCGTTTACTTTAACACTATTAATATACTTATAGATAAATAGCGTGTTGAAGCTAATTTCGACAGTATTTACGTCAGCTACCTTATTGTAGACAAAGTTACCGACGGTATACTCACTAGGGCAGACTTCGTCATTGGCACGATCGTTGTCGCTAACTTCGCATCTTTCCATGCCATCATCAGTAACAGGTTTATTGTTTATGCTGATACGTGCAAGATAGAACGATTTTGCGATACTGGAGTCACCAATATTACTCTTGATTTTAACGCTAGTCGCTGGGACAGGGTCGCCTTCGTGTTGAGGTTCGTCCTCTCTGCCACCGCCATGTTCGTGCGGTGTTTCAATAGCAATGTTGATATGGTTAGTATCTGCAGGAATGCCTGCGCCATTAAGCATGAATTGATAATCATTACCAACTTTAGTAACAATTGGAGATCCGCCGAGTCCTTCTGCACCGCGCAAGAATACCATCATCGTAGAGTCGTCCCACTGACCACCTTCGACGCTAATATAGTAGAAGAAGTCGCTATTCTGGTCGAATGGGGACTGGGAGAATTGCTGACTGCAATGAGTCTCGCTATTGTGCTCGTTGCAAGAGACAGTGCCACTAGAAGGAGTAATTATAAATGTCTTGCCGGCAAGGCTTTCGTCGCGGGAAGTAACCTTAATATAGCTACCGTCCTGAGCTAATAGGGAAACGTTTTCAAACTCAACACTAATATCTTGCTGTGGCTGCGCTTTTTGCATAACGCGAATAGTGTAGCTTTCGGCAGGAAGATTTTCTTCGCCTGTAAATGGGAGAGTATAGTTGCCGTTTTCGCAGGCATAGTTGATGCCCCAGCCACCTTGGGATTCAAGTCTTACGTAGTAATTATCATGAGGACTACTGTTCCCGTCGTAAGCATCCATACATTCGCCGCCAGCAGTAAAACCAAGCCCATTGGCAAATGCGGTCCTCAAAGCATCGGAATTGCCGTTTTCAAACTCAAAATGAGGATTGTTTGTCGTGTTCCATGCCGTGTTAAAGGTGATGCTGCGGCTGTTTTGCTCGCCAAACTGGAAAGTAGCGGTCTTGCCGTCCACGCCAAATGAATCGGCAGCGATATTTACGATTACTGGGCCAGACGGATCAGTGTCTGGGCCAGGGCCCGGCTGGTTTCTCTTTTGGGCTCCAAGTGTAATTCCGCTAATATCAGCAGGAATATCAAAATTGTTATCCGTAGAAAACACCTGAGTTGTTGAATCAGATGTGCACTGCAAATAATATGGTTGATCTTGATTCCAACCGCCGGCGGACAGAAAAACATCGTACTGGTCGCATATGTTTGTTTCGCCGTTATGGGTAAGACGAATAGAAATATTGGCTCCAGAAGCATACTCGATGCCATTTGTAGTAAGCGTAGGGCCTTCTCCGAGAGTAAGGGTTAAGGATTCGTTGCCTATGGTCCATGTGATATCCCTAGTCGTTGTATTTGCTGTCGCATTAGATAGCTCTACAACCCTATCGCCAGTCGCTAAAGCGCCAATAGACATAATGCAGCCCACAAAAGCAGCAATAGCTACAAGAGAGCAAAAAATACCCAAGGATTTCGTGTCGAGGAACCTTGATAAGATTTTTCTCATTTATAGTTATCTCCCAATTACTAATTATGCTTATTGTATATTGCTTAAGCCAAACGTGTAAAGAACTCAAAAACAGAGGTCAAACCTAAAAAGAATTTTAAAAAAAACATGAAAAAATCGCGCCAACAAATTAGGCGCGCAAGTAAAATCCCCCCGGCGTTTCCGCGAGGGGGGATGGTCGAATTAGGTAAAGGAGACATTGACGACTTTCTTTTCGCACTTGACTACAAGACCACCCTTGCTCTCGATAACTTCCCAACCGTCAATGGTTGCGAACTGTTTACGAGGCTTTACGCTGATGTGGCCGGGGGAGAGGAATTTGCCGCCATTCAGGGCAACGAGTACTCTTGTGGCGACGGCGGTGCTGAAATCTTTGCCTTCAATCTGGTTGGCGGTATTAGCGGCGTCTACGTTCCAATCGTCGCCCTTAGAATCACGAATTGAGACTTCTCTGTACATGCCGCTAGTTGTGTTGTGCTTATTTGTAAGTACGTGCTTGTAGTAGTTCCAGCCTCTAGGCAGTAACATCTCTGCAGGGCTGATGCTGCTTACGATATAGTGAGGCCAGCAATCAGTGTTTACTCCAAGATTCTTGTCCTTACTCTTGTTCAGAGCTACAACGGCGATGATGGTGGCATATGAGTCAAAGTCGCATGTCTTTACCTTTTTAATGTTCAGTCCCATAGTCGGACCTCCTCAGTAGTATTTGTACAAGCAATTTTTCGAGGCTGAAGCCAAGACTAAAATGCATTTAGTACACCTATATGATAGCATAATTACGTCTATTTGTCAATAGGCATAAGCTTATATTCGCTTATAGAATAAACATAACCTTGAAAAATATTGCAAAATATGCTATAATATAAACATGAATATTTTGAGATATTTTATCGATCTATATCGTAAAAACCGTCAGCTAGTTTTGCTTAGCTGGATTTACGGTGCTATCGCTGTTATTTTTGTATTTATCGCCGGCATTTTTGCTTTGATTAACCAAAGCGTCGGTATTGCGCTCCTAATAGTACCACTAATAGCAATCTCCGCCTTGTCTGCAAACATTGTAGCTTGGGCGCTCGCTCGCCTAGTCCTAGATAGCTTCAAAGAGAAGTTTGACGAAGATGAAAAGAGCAGTTCCAAGACCAATCGTAAGTCATCTAAAAGCGTAAAATATAGCTAATGGACAAAGAAACAGACACTAGAAATCTGATGGACGAGTATAAGGGCCTTCCAAACGAGGAGGTCCTTTCTCGCTTGGATAAGAAACGCACCAGTCTTGAAATTGCGATTGAAAACCTCAGTCACGATTTTAATATTGGTACGATTGTGCGTAATGCCAACGCCTTCAATGTCTCGAAGGTGCATATCTTGGGCAAGCGCAAATATAACCGCCGTGGCGCAATGGTGACAGATAAATATCTCCACATCGATCATTTTGCAGAGGTCGAAGATTTTGTAAACGATGCGCACGAGCGTGGCATGAAAATTATTGCTATAGATAATAACCGTCCAGAAAGCAAGCCGCTCCAAAACGCCACTATCGAGCCAAACTCTATTCTTGTCTTTGGCTCAGAATCTGACGGTATCTCTCAGGAACTCCTAGATAAAGCTGACGCTTGCTTCTATATCGAGCAGCTTGGCTCGACTCGCTCCATCAACGTTGGCTGCGCATCCGCTGTCGCAATGTACGAATTTACGCGCAGATTAGGATATTTTAATGCGTAAACATGAGTTGTCTCAGCATTTTCTTAAAAGTCCAAAACTCGCTCTCTTTTTGATAGGCCATAGCAATATTAAAAAGCGTGACATCGTGATAGATATTGGTGCCGGCTCCGGCGTAATTACTGCTGCGCTTGCAAAACGCTGCAAAAAGGTTATCGCGGTCGAGACGGATCATGAAACCGCCGAAGCGCTCCGCAAAAACTTGAAACATCTAGACAACGTCGAGATTGTCGAAAAAGATTTCATGGAATACGAGCTTCCAAAAGAAGAATACAAAGTCTTTGCTAATCCACCATTCCATCTAAGCTCAAAGATTCTGCATAAGTTAGACGAAGCAAAGAATCCGCCAAAAGCTATATATTTAATATTGCAAAAACAATTCGCTTTGAAGCTTCTGAATAACGACCGTCATTATACGTCACAACTTGGTAAACAGCTATATATTAATTACGCGCCAAGAATTCGCTTGCCGATGCGTCCAAATTATTTCACGCCTCCACCAGCCGTGCCAACGGTTCTTCTAGAACTAAAACGTCGTGAAAATTTGCCAGAATAGCGTTAGCGCGATATTGCAAACTGCTCCCGCTTAAACTATAATTTATTTAGTTAATACGGGAGCTTTTTAGAGTGAAAACAGATAAGAGAAAGTATATTGAAAGCCACTGGCTAGTTTTTGGTATCAAAGGCGCAATCGGTCTTGTTGCTGGTCTTTGTCTTATGCTTACAACTAAAACCGACACGAGCTATCTAACTACAATCGTTGGCATTACGATGCTCGCTTTTGCGATTACGGAAATTATGAACACGATCAATCGCAAGAAGTTGCAGCGCAACTGGGGCTTCTCGCTTGCTATTGGCCTAGCGGAATTCTTTATCGCACTATGTCTACTATTTACAATTAATCTATTTAGCAACGAAGGCTGGAATATCGCGCTCCGCATCCCACTTCTATCTGTATATACTTGTATTGCTTCGATTCTTTCTGTCTTCATTGGCTTCACATGCTTCGAGGATAAGACCGACCGCTTTATGTGGATTGTTATGGGTATGATTGGCTGTGTGCTTGGTTTAGTTATGCTTGCCGGTAGCGGCTTGTCCGAAACTACTCATATTCAGCTCTTCGGCACTTATCTTCTCGTAAAAGGTCTCACTGATCTTATTTTTGGCATTCATTCTAGGAACGAGCTTCTCGAAAAAGCAGCCGCAAGGTCTAATAAAGCGAAAGGCAAAAAATAATGCTTTTTGGCTTAGGTAAACCAGCTCTAGTAAAGTATCTCGAAAAGAACCCAAATGTTCATCTTGTTGTGGTCGCGGGCTCTTATGGTCGCAAGTCTGCAATCCGTGCGCTTGGTATGATTTTGAGCCAAGAATTCAAAGTGAGCTTTGGTCTAAATAAGGGCGAAGTTCCAGAGATTATTCTTTTGGACTATGAGTCTGCTGTAAAATTTCCAGATGTAAAGCCAGATATCGTAGCTGTTACTGCCTGCAAGAATAGTGACGAAGCGCAGAGGTATTTTGCGCTCGCTAATAAGGCGAAGGCCGTCATTGTAAACCATAATGACGTGCCAAAAGAATTCATGCAGTATCTGACCAATCAGAATCTTGCGACTTATGGTGACGAGCTTCCTGCAAACTATTATTTCGAGGATACTGATCACGAAATCGATGGTCAGGCTGGAGATATTGTAAATATTGACGGGGAGCATATCCCGATTAAAATCAAGATTCTAGGCGAACATAACGTCCGTCCGATTTTGATGGCCTGCGCAGTTGGTAGATTCTTTGGCATGAGCCGCGAAAAGATCCTCGAAGGAATCGATGCTATTACGCCGCTTCATGGCCGCATGTCGCCAGCGAAGGGTATTATGGGTTCGTATATAATCGACGACAGTGCCGATGGTACGCCAACTTCCGTATATTATGGCCTTCGTGCAATCTATGCTATTCAAGCTCCATCTCGTATTATTGTGACTGATGATGAAAGCAAGCTAAAGAATATGAGCCTGGAGCTTATGTCTGAGGCTTTGATTCTAACCGATCATAAACCAGAACAAGACAAGCCAAAGTTCCGCTATTTTACGGACAGAATGGAACTAATCCATTATCTCGGATCGCGCATGGAAGAAAACGGAATCGTGTTGCTTGAAATTCCGCTTCCAGAAATAATTGAAGAATACTTGTGGTAAAATAGGAATATATATGGCTCAGGTGATTACGGTTACAAACCAAAAAGGAGGTGTTGGTAAAACCACGACTACTGTAAACGTCGCGTATTTTCTTGCTAAAGCAGGCCATCCTACTCTTGTTATTGATTACGACCCACAGGGCAATGCTAGCACTGGTCTAGGCATCGAAATTAATGACCTGGACAAAACTATGTGTGAAGTAATGCTCGGCGAAGCATCGCTTAACGACATTACGATTCAGTTCGAAAAGCAGAAGAATCTTTTTGTTGCACCAACCGTCCCAGAGCTTGCAAACGTTGAACAGGAAATCGTCAACCAGAAAGGTAAGTTTGTTCTTCTTCGTAACGCGATTGCCGAAGTAGAAGACAAATACGAGTACATCCTTATCGATAGCGCTCCGAGTTTGTCTTTGCTTACTGTCAATGCAATGGTTGCCGCGGATTGGCTACTTCTTCCAGTTCAGACAGAATTCTATGCGCTTCAGGGTGTCGCTCAGCTTCTTGAAAGTATGAACCTTGTAAAGCGTGGTATGAACAAAGATCTTAAGCTCCTTGGCGTCCTAGCTACTATGTATGACAAACGAACGGCTTTAAGCTCTCAGGTTCTTGCCGAAACGAAAAAATACTTCAAGAACAAGGTATTTGATACGGTTATTCCGCGCAGTGTTCGCATTGCAGAAGCACCAAGCCATGGTTTACCAATTGGAGCATACGATAGGTTTAATAAAGGTTCTAAGGCGTACAAGTCCTTAGTTGAAGAAATTTTGGAGCGTACAAATGGCTAGAGGATTAGGTAGAGGATTTGCGTCTTTGATTCCAACAGATGTAATTGACGAAGAATTTGACCCAACAGCGAACGAAGATAAGGAATCGAGTCAGCTCAAAGAGCTCAAGATTTCGGATATTCAACCAGATATTGATCAGCCACGCCGCGAATTTGGTCAGGAAGAGTTGCAGTCGCTTGCAATTTCTATTAAGACTCATGGTCTTATTCAGCCAATTGTTGTGACGAAGGAAGGCTCTAAGTATCAGATTGTTGCTGGCGAGCGCCGCTGGCGTGCCGCACAGATTGCCGGCCTAGAAAAGATTCCGGCAATTGTTCGTACTATGGATGCTCAGAATCGTCTCGAAGCTTCTCTTATCGAGAATGTTCAGCGCGAAGACCTAAATGCAATTGAGACCGCAACCGCTTATGCAAAGCTAAAAGACCAGTTCAATATGACAACTACCGAAATGGCTCACCGTATTGGTAAGAGTGTTCCGGCAGTTACGAACACGATGCGTCTTCTTGGCTTGCCAGATGAAGCGAAGCGTGCGATGATAGATTATAAGCTCACCGAGGGTCAAATGAGGCCTCTTATTAAGGCTACCCCGGAAGAGATTAGGGAAGTGTTACCATACATTATCAACGAGCACTGGAGTGCCAGGAAAGTTGAGCAGTACATGGTTACGGTGCGCGCCAGAAATAAGGCCGCTGCCGAACAAGCCGAAGCGGCTAAGGCTGCCAGCGAGGAAGACCTCGATCCTGTAAGTATCGCCAGTGAAAAACGTGCTGAGAGTATCAGCGCAAAGCTTGGCGTAAAAGTCAAAGTCCACACAAGTACGCGTGGATCGGGTAACATTACGCTTAGATTTAAAGACGAAAGGGAGTTCGAGAGACTATGTACGATACTAACGACTTAAAGAAAAGCATGAGCGCAGTCATTGACCGCTTCAAAGAAGAAATGAAGAAGGTCCGCACTGGCCGCGCACATCCAGATATGCTAAGCAATATCAAGGTTGAGGCTTATGGTCAGTTCATGCCACTAAACCAGGTTGCAAATGTAACCGTATCTGGTGCATCCATGCTTTTAGTTACACCATTTGATCCACAGAACATTGCAAATATCAGCTCTGCAATCCGTGCCGATCAGGCTCTAGGTCTAAACCCTAGCGATGATGGCCACGTTGTTCGTGTACCAATTCCTCCACTAACAGAGGAACGCCGCAAGGAAATTGCAAAGACTGCCAGCTCAAAGGTGGAAGATGCAAAGATTGCAATGCGCAAACTTCGCGATGATGCCAGAAAAGAAATCAAGGGCGAAGAACTAAGCGATGACGCTAAGAAGCGTGCAGAAAAAGAAGTTGACGATATCATTAAAGATTTCAGCGCTCAGGTAGAGAAACTCTTTGCCGAGAAACAAGCCGAAATCATGACAATTTAATTCGGAAATTAAGGAGAGAGAATGTCCGAAAAGGGTGGCGCGTCTGATAAGGATCAGGCAAAAGAATTAAAAGATTTGCAAGTAGAGCAGATCGAGGATTTTGATTCCGAAACAAGTTCGGTTGAGAAAGAGATGCGCGAGCGCATTGAAAAAGCCGAGAATGATCAAATCGAGGAATCAAGCAAGAAGGACGAAGAGAGCAAAGAACACTTCGTCCAGCAGAATTCTACAACAAAAATCGTATTAATGTCGGTATTCACGACCCTTTTCGGCATTGTCTTTATTTTGGCTCTCGTGGCTGTCGGTATTGGCATTGGCCAGAGTTCTTTTTGGGCTGCAAATAAAAAGAACGAAGTTCCGAATGAACAGGTCGTCGAAGTTATCTCTGTAGATTATGGCCTAAAAAGCTACACCTATAGCCTTGGAGATAAAGAACGTTCTACTGAAGAGCGTGGATATTTGATGTCTGAATATGGTTCTAATGATAACTATGCCATTATTAAGACTATGGCTCAGCTAGAGCGCCTCGAATCTATCTATCAGGCACATGGTGCAAGCGAAACGGATTTTGCTTCCGACCTTGGCGTAGATGCAAGTTTCTTTAGTTCAGGTTCGGTTGTCGCTTTGTCTATAGAGAATCAGCAGTTGAATAATATTAAGCTTTCGGGCGTAAGTCGCGACGAGAAATATAATATTAATGCAACTCTCAGTAGTACTTATTGTGACAAGAATGATTTGAGGCAGCTTCAGGGTGGCTTGGTCTTGATCAAGATAGATAATATTCAACCTCAAAAGGTCTCATTGCAGCTTGTTGAGAGTATATCTTGCATCGAACCGGTTGTTGAAGCAGCTCCAGAAGTTGAGGAGGTTGCAGAATGACCGCCAAGAAGAAAAGCATAGCAGAAGATCTTGTCAAAGCTATTACGCCAAGGATGATTATTATTTCGGTCTTGAGCGCGAGTGGCGCAATGCTTGCCATGCTACTGGCAGTTTATGCCGGCATGAAAGTAGGGCTAGTTGATGCCTATGGCAATAGCGCTACAACTGAGGGCGCGAAGAATATTGCCGTGATTAATATTAGCTATAACTCGCAGGCATATCACTTTGCTTCTAGCGAGAGTTGTCTAGGCGGCGATACTGCTCAATGCCTTATGGGTAAATATGCGGCAGATAGCAAGAGTTATGCGATTATTAAAAGCAGCGATCAGCTGAAACGCTTTATGGATATTACTAATGCATATGGCGGACAAGAATATACAGCAAACGTTCCTGAGGATTTTTTCTACTCTGGTTCAATCATAGCTCTAACAAAGGAAAGCAAGGATTATGAAGATTTCGCGGTAACGAACGTCTATCGCGACGAGAATTACAATCTTCATATCAAGGCGAAGACAGCCAAGAGCGCAACGCCTGAAGCCAATAATACAAGTGCGCATGTTGTACTACTATCGGTTCCGAACATTCAGCCAAAAGAAATCTATCTAGATGTTGAATAAATAAAAAGACGCGGGTTTGTGAATGACCGGCGTCTTTTTGCTGGTCTTTAAAAGCTTGCGCGCGTTGAGCTAGTCCGCAGGTTTGACAGGTTAACTTGTCAAACTAGTCAAACTAGTCAAACTTGTCAAACGTGCGCGACGAAATGAGGTGTATCTTTTAAACCAGAAAATGTAAAAGTTAACCTAGTTAACCTAGTTAACATTTACAATTTCATACAAAAACCACCGGCTTTGGACCGGTGGCAATTTACGATAGATTAACTATTTCTTAGCGTTCTTGATAGACTTATCACCTTCGAGGCTGCTTAGATTTAGTAATCCGCGTTCCTTAATCATGGCAGATAGAAGACCAAGATTTAGAACAACAAGGACAAAGATAAATGTTGCGCCTATGATTGGAATTAGCATAATGAGGCCACTCGTGATAGCACCAAGTAGTACATCGCGATATGGAGACTTGTCCTCGGCCTTAACAATATTCTTGGAAACGAATGCGCCAAGGCGAATCGTAACGAAAGCGGTCGCGATAGCGGCACCAAGGCCAACAAGGATAATTGCGAAGCTACCAACGATATTGAAGTAGCTAACAATAGATAGTAGCCATGCAACAATAGGAACGATGATCAAAACAAGAAGACCCTTGAAGAAGTTCGGAGCGGTGTGCTTTGTTTCGCGGATATCCGTGTAGTTCTTTCTGCCGATAGCGGCGATAATGATCGAGAATAGAGCGATCGAAATGATGTAGACACAAGTCTTGCTAATGTATCTAAAGATTGTCTTTAGAGTATCTTTCTTGCTCTCGATATCTACGTAAGTAGTGATGCCTGCGATCTTCTTAGAATCAAGATTCTCGGTTTTTGCATCCTCGTTATAATTTAGCGTACCGTAAACTGTGGTGTCGCCCTTGAAAACGATACTTGCGGCAGCGATATTTGCATCGTGCTCGATGGTTGCATTATCAAAGATAACAGTGCCACCAGCCGCATAAACGCTGCCAAGAACATGACCGCTAAGCGTAATTTCAGCACCAGCTACATAAGCATCACGTTGAACGGATTTCTTGCCGAACTTAACAAATGCGCCAGCAGCGTAAACATCACGGCTTGTAGTGCCATCGACAATTACATTAGCACCAGCCGCAGCTAGGGTTTCCTGCTTACCTTCGGCCCTGATTTCGCTAGCAGCGATAAAGCTGATGCCGCGAACTTCATGTTGCTCTGTCTCGGCTTTCAAACCGAAAATGAATAGGTTATGCATGAATGCATCTTCGCTTGCAGTAGATGCTTCCTTTTCTGCAATGAAAGCAGGGGATTCATGAATGTTCTCTTCTTTGGTGTCGATAAGAGATTCGTCTAGGCTCTCATCTAGACTCTCGTCGAGCGTTGCGGTTGGATTTGGAGCGATTAGGCTATCGCTGCTAAGAAGAGCTTGGCTTTCGCGTTCCAACTCTTTGTATTCTTTGACTGTTGTAGAACAATTGTTCCTTGGGCAGTACTTTTCGCGCATCGCAGTCTTGCGTGCGCCTAGGGCGATATCGGCGCCAAAACCGATAAGCGCAATAATGATAAGTGATATGTAAAATGCTTTACGTTTCATTATTATCCTTAAGTTAATATTAGTTAAATTATAACAAAAAATAAGCGCAATCAGAGCCGCTTGTGCTTACATTGACAAACGTCTCAAAATCGTATATAATATATAAAATTTGGGATTTGAGATGAGATATCTTATACTATTCGATCTTGGCCAAAAGCGTTACGCCAAGAAACTATCGTCAAGAAAAGCTGCAATCGACTACATAAATTTTTGCGCCCAAAAACATGACGACGTAATCCGAAGCATAGTAAAAGAAGAAGACAATAGCTTCCGTGTTACTTTTGATGATGACACTCAGGCTAAATTTCGCATCATTAAGTCTGTAGATGGATGTTCGCTTGGCTATTACGAGGTTGATCTATACAAGATTTTCTCTAAAATCCGAAACAGGATTCTTGCTAAGAAGACTATTGAGGGTAATAAAAATCGCGAACAAGAGAGAATTAGACTCGTCAAAAAGAGCTTCGCAAAGAAAGCCCGTCTGAACGCCCTCGGATTAGTTCTTGTCGGTATTGCTTGTGTCCTTGGCGGCTTTGCTACGATGACTTTGCTTCTCGCTCCTAACGATAGTGTTTGGATCTATGTAGTGTATATGGCGGTAGTTGTGCTAGGCCTTGCTTTGACTCTTCGCGGTTCTTACCAGTTTATCTGGCCAAAGAAATCTATCGAGAAACGCGAAAAGCGCGCCCTAGATTTTGAGTAAAAAAATAACACCCACAAGAAACTGCGGGTGATAGTTGAAGTTAATTAAAGTGAATCATAAAAGCTCATTACGTCACTTTTGTCGCCTCTAATAAAGAACAGATAGTCATTGCCATCGTATTTATAGTCAAGGCCAGATACGTTCATGCGCTCTTTATTTTCCCACTCGTCGCCGCTCATATGGATAATGAAGTTGTTGTCGGGAAGAACAATAAGATAGCTATAGAATAAGCCAGTAAGCATATCTACGATGGAGAGATAACCTTTTTCGTGCTTGGGCTCGTATTCTATGACGAGCTTGCTGCAGGGCGAATCTTCCACGCCGTTGATAACTTTGCAAACGAGCTTTCTTGCAACTTCGTCTTCCTCGACAGTTATACCAAGGTCTCTGCGTGCGCAAGCGCGTACAACATCAATCTCGTCTATTGCAGCGCCCTGCTTAACGAGACCACAGATACCAGAATTCCTATTTACGATCTTAAAATGGAGAAATAAATGATTGCTCATAATAGCACCCCCTAGTTTTCCTGAGCAATAATTGGCCTATATGTAAAATACATTATCGGGAAGTAGTAACCGATAAATATTTGGAGATTATAGCACGAAAAGGGCAAAAATTCAAGCGGCATGGTCGCTGTTGTTGCCCCACGAAAAGCTCATTCTTGATATATGTCGGCACTTATGCTAAGATACAAGTATTGACGCCGCGATAGCTCAGTAGGTAGAGCGCATCCATGGTAAGGATGAGGTCACCGGTTCAAACCCGGTTCGCGGCTCCATTTTTTTTGGCTTCAAAATTCCGTCTCCTTGCTAAAAACGACAAAATATGATATAATATACAAAGGCGAGCGTACGACTACATACGCTTGTACTTTTATATTTTTCGGAGGTTTACTATGAAAGAGCTGAAATTTTTAGGTGTTGGCAGCGGCTTTAATACCGCTCTCGGCAGCACGGCAGCATATTTTATCGAGGGCGAGACTCTGTTCCTGATCGACTGCGGCGAAAGTGCCTATGCGCGTATCAACGAACTCGGCCTGCTTAAAGATATAGACTGCATCAATTTCTTCTGTACGCATACCCATTCCGACCACATCGGCTCTGCTGGCAATCTTCTTCTGGATTGCAAGTGGCGCAGCCATATCACTTTCAATCTCATCTGCCCGACAAACGCAGATCACTTCAACGATATTGTGAATATCCTCAACGGCTTTGGCGGCAAAAATGCCTACAGTGTCATCGACCCGGCATTACTGGACCATACCTACAAGAGCTTCACGAGCGTTCGCTATAAGCCTACGAGACACGGCGAATGCAAAGCTGCCTATAGTCTCGTCTTTTATACTGACGAAGGCGCAGTCTTCTATTCTGGAGATAGCGAGACAATGGGCTTTGCCGAAGAGCTTATTATGGGTGGCGCAAAGATCAAGCATATGTATTTCGATGTATCGAGCAACGTTAATAGCGACTGCCATCTTCCGCTCCCGAATCTCTACCGTCTTATGCCGGAACAGTTCCGCGGCAGAACAACATGCATGCATTTCGACAGCGAAAAAGCTATCGTCATGGCAAAGAGCATGGGCTTCAATGTTGCAGAGGCTGAAAGAGGCAAACATGAGTAAACCCAAATCCCCGCCGAGTAAGCGGGGATTTTTGTAGCCTAAATTCTGCCGGTATAGGGTCGAATAATTTTGTATAGAAGTTCGGCGAGCAGCTCAAAATAATCTAGGCCATAGATATATCCAGAGCGGCGATAATAAACCTTTTTGCCGTCTTTGTACTGTGTAAACTCCCAGCCATCGCCGTCGAGTGCAAAAATCTTGCTATCCTGCTGTTTTGCTTTTTCTAGCAACTCAAAAATCTGTTCGAACTTATCTTCAGCGATCTTTAGATCGATATCTTTATCTTTAGCACTATTGTTATCATAGCGAACATTCACGATCGCGCTCTGGTCATCGCGAATTGTCCATGAAGTATTAACCCATTTGCCAGGATTTAAGACGAAATTTTCATTAACAACTTTTAAGACTATTTCTGACATATCTAAATTATATAACAGATTAAAATGGTATAATTCACTATATGAAATTATACTTTACGCGCCATGGCAGGACGCAGTGGAACGAAGAGCATCGCTTTCAGGGGCAAACGGATATCGAGCTTAACGCTCTAGGCAGAGAGCAGGCCGAGCTTATCTCTGAAAACCTAAAAGATACTAATATTTCCGCTATTTTTGCATCGCCGCTATCGCGCGCAATGGATACGGCAAGAGAGATTGCGAAATATCATGACATTGAAGTAGTTTCGGACAAGCGACTTATTGAGCGTGGCTACGGAAACTTTGAAGGCAAAAACTACGAGACGATTACTCCGTATGATCCAGACGAATTCTGGTCCTTCGACTTCGATAAAGAAAATATCGAGCGTATGGATAGTGTATATGACCGTATTGAGAACTTCTTGGACGAAATCATAGATAACTATCAGGACAAAGATGTTTTGGTTGTTGCGCATGGCGGCATCTATCGCCCAATTTCTTGCTTCTTTGATGGTTTTCCAGAAAGTGGCTCGCTCGAGCATCGCACGATTCATAACTGTGAGCTAAAGGAATATACGATTCATAGTATGAACTTGCAGGAAAAATATTTCGACTTTATCAAAAACGGCACAAAACGCATCGAACTACGTCTAAACGACGAAAAACGCCAAAAAATCAAAGTCAACGATACGATCCGCTTTAGAAAGAATGATAAGAGCGAGGCGATGACGGCAAAAGTTATCGGCCTGCATCATTACCAGACATTTGAAGATATGTTTAAAGATTTCGACGCTGAGCTATTCGCAGATAAGAGTATATCGAAAGACGAAATGCTAAAAACGATGGAAGAATTCTATCCAATAGAAAAACAAAAGAAAATCGGCGTTGTTGGAATCGAAATTGAGCCAATTAGTTATAGACCGGCAAACTAAGCATGAAAAATCCCGCTAGTTAAACAGCGGGATTTTTGTCGGGGTTTATGCTCTTGCTTTGCGGTATTCCGGATGATTGTTTAGGAAGTCCTGGCAGCCATCGAATTCTTCATCTGCTTTATGAACCAGATAGTTCGCTGTAAAGTATCCACCAAGGATAGCTAATACGACTACGATCAGAGCGAGCAGAATCAGAGCAGCCTGACCATCGTTCTTGCTTCTAGAACGCCTCTTTTTGCCTCCGCCAAGGAGGCTACCGATGCTTTTGATGGCACTCGGAGCGTTTCTGGCAAGAGAGATAGTATTGTGGATCTGCGCGAAGCTGTTGTAGCCTGCGACCGCAATTGTGCTGAGGCTGCGCTGCTCCCAAGCAGTTCTGAGTGATCTGAACCAGATCAGGAAGCCAGAGCCAACAATCGGAATTGCGACGAGCAGATAAACCAGGTTGCCTGCAAGCACTTCGAAGTCCGCAATAAGTTCAGGATCGGCGTTTGCTGCCTGCATTACGAAGGGCGCAATGAGGAGCAATATATAACTATAAACCATGGTAAAGCCTGCGATGGCCTGAATGTATCCGCATATGATTTCGGCGCGAAACATCCCTCCGACCTGTTTAGATTCGCTCCAGTAGGCGCCAACTGTCTTTGCATTTCTCCAGGAAATAAAGAAGTTGAAGCCAAGAAGAGCGAGCAGTAAAAGATAATACATAAAACCTCTCCTTTCGAGAATGTAATGTGCGCTCGTTTGAGCTAAGATATATTATACAATATTTTGCTAAATATACTAGAAGTCTCTTTTGAGAACCAGTTCTTTAGAGTTGCTATCCCTGTAATACCTATAGACCACTAGATTGTCTGCCTCATCTCTAAGTTCGAACTGGTAATTGCAGCTGCCCTTGCCATTGAAAACGTAGTTATAATTGCCGTTGTCTTCGGTAACCTCGACACTGCCGGTACAGCCGCTTTCTGTGGCGCTCCAATACGAAACATATGGCTCACCCTCAAAAACGATGCCTTCCTTGTCTAAAAAGCTAGAATCGAGTGTTATGGTATAGTCCTCGCCCTTATTGCCAATAATAAAACCTACGATTAACAAAGCGACCGTAATGACAAAACAAATAATCTTCGCGATATTGTCCTTCAAAATAAAGACAATACTTACAATCGCCATAAGAACGCAATAAATTGCGGAAAGTAGGTGGTTAGGGAAGTTGGATTGTAGGCCATCATAATAAGAAACAAACATGAGCACGAGTACAGCGTTAGAGCAGGCCATAATTAGACCAGCCCACCAAGCTTTCTTCTTTGTAAACCATGCCAAGAAGGCTGCCGGGAATGTAAGTAGAGTTAGTTTGAACCAAAAATCATAATAGCCCATAAGGCTCCAAGGTGCCTTAAAAAAGAGAATTTGAAACAAATAGACTAGCGGCTGAGAAATTAGAAAGAAAACAAAGGTTTTTAGGGCCGCCTCGAGCGGCTTCTTGCAGTTGAGGGCTACAATTAGAGCAAGAAGTATCCAAGCTTCAAAAGTAACGGCTATGTCGTGAAACGAGTTACCGTCTGGCACTAACGCAGCAACAACTGCAGTGTATAAACCAATTAGGACTGAATAGACAATTACTACTGGCCAGGACATCTTTAGTCCGCCAAATATTTTATCGAAGATACGAGCTAAAAAGAACTTGCTCTCTTTAGCGCCTTTAATATTTGTTGCTTTTGTTACCCTAGTCGCCATTTTCCTTATCTCTGTTTATGATATATTCTTCGAAATATTTTGCCACTACGCGCCCTTTATCTTCCTTTGAGATAAAACTATGCATATAATCTAGGAACTCCTGCGCGTTTTCGTCGAAATCAAAGAGATCGTAATACCAATCAAGTTGAGTATAGTCATTGCTTTCATCAAGTGCATTTTGCTTCAAAATGTTCGCAAAGCCACTATATGCGCATTTACGTGTATCTTCGTCTGTATTGCGTAAGCCCATGCTTTCTATGTAATCTTGGGCTCTGTCTGGCTCGTTGAAAATATTCAAAGCATAGAATCGCTCTAATTCCTCGCCATCAAGATCTTTGATTACCTTGACGCCGCGAGATAATGCAAGAATCAAGGCTTTATCTTGGAGCGAATTTAGCCAATCTCGGGCATCTTTTGTACTTTCAAAAATCGCGCCAGGCTCAAGACAGGCGGTTGCGCTATCATTAATGATTCTAACGACACGCTCATTGTTAGCTTCAGTGCCAAGATGCGAAAAGATAGCATCTTCAAGACGAGGGCTAAGCATGCGCGAAATGCCGTTTTTAAGAGTATTCTGCGCGATATTTACAAAAGCGCCACGTTCTAGCTCTTCGATACGCTCGGAAAGATAACAATATTCCAAAATCTTACGATTACCAGCGAAAAAGAATACGATCTCGCCGATAATCTCGGAGTTGTCTTCCTTCTTTGTCTTCTTTTGAGGCTCATCAACTTGAGTATTTTCGAGCTTAACTAGTGAACTTAGGCTTGCGCCGCGGTTCTTGTTTCTAAACTCCTTGGCTTCTTCCTTGCCAAAAATCGCCTCGATAATATCTTCGTTTGCAGCTTCTTCTTCGAAGTCTACAATATCATCGCTTGTTGTTGTGCTAAGAATTGCGTGATCTTGATCGTCGTCCATAGTTTATTTATTCGTTAATCTACGTAGCTTTAGTAATGCAAATTCAAATGCGTAAACCAAAGTCATAGCAATCAAAACACCGCCAAAGATATCTGTTAGCCAGTGAACGCCAGAGAATAGGCGGCCAATAGGGATGGCTATTGCAAGAATGATTGCGCAGATATTCATAGGCTTTGCCCAAGAGTATTTCTTGTAGGCCAGAGTGTTTAGAAGGACTGTGCTCAAGCAGAAAGTGATTGTAAGGAAAGTATGAGAGCTAGGATAAGAAGGCTCGATAATGTTATCAATAACGACTGGGCGGCAGTTAATTGCGAGTTTTTCGAATAGTTCGTAAACGATAATCAATACTACATAGAATACGCCGGCAGCATAGATGCAACTATCAACTTTCTTGATGCTTTTGCGCTTGAAAAGCTGGTAAACGCCCATACAAAAAAAGAAAAGTGGGAAAATAGCACCAATATAGCCAAGATACTCGGTTGTATTATGAAGGAGGCTATTATAGCCAAAGGCATCATGAAACGCGGCATTAAGCTTCGAAAAGCCGACATATCCATTCTCTGGACCTACGGGCTCAACGTCAACAAACTTCAAAGAAATCGTAAAAACAATAGATAACGCTAAAAATATTAAGAATAATGCCAAACTTTTTTCTTTTGTGCGCGTTTTCGTCATAAGCATTGAATCAAGAAAAACTCGAAACCTCCTTTTAATCTATATTTATTATAACAAAAGCGATTTGGCATGGCAAAATTGGCCTTAATTTTTAAATGTAGCAAATCTTTCGTTTGTATAGGATTTAGCTTGCGATTTTTGCAAGTAATTACACCTTAGCAGAAATGGCTCACCTGACATTACTTGCGGATTTTGCAAGCAAATTACTATATCGCTAGTTAAAGACACTCTTCTATAAAACGCCGTAGAAGAGCCGATCGCCATGTAACTCTTGCTACAGAGTAGTAAATATGCTAAAATATGGCTAATATGGCAAAGAAAAATAATACTAAGCGCAAGCTCGTTGGTCTCGTATCCGAAGAATCTGGTATTCGCCAGTATTACACCAAGAAGAATACGATGAACACTCCAGATAAGCTAAGCCTACGCAAGTACGATCCTGTTCTTCGCAAGCATGTCGTCTTTACGGAAACCAAGAAGAACCTTGGCCGCAACGAAGTAAAGGAAAAGAAGCGCTAATAAAGCAAAAACCCTCCGATTTGGAGGGCTTTTTGTTGGAGTAAAATATAACTAGCTTATGTTAAAATAAAAATATGGATGACAATGGGGTTGAGGATTTAAAGCTCAAAGAAGAGATCAGACGAGAAATTAAGCGTGCCAAAGGATTTGGTTGGAAACTCGTCACAATTATTCTTAGTATTTTATTAATTTTTACTATCATTCTTAGCGTGCTGTTTGCGACTGGGATGCTGTCTGTCAAAGAAAGCTCTGATGGCTCACTTCGTCTAGAATATACATCGCCTTTCAAAGAAGCTAAAGAAGATGAAGATAAGAAGGCAAACCAGGGCAATAGTAATAACCAAAACAAATCAAATGAAAGCGAATCGCCAAAACTTGCCGGCTTCGACTTTAAACTAGATGACCTCAAAGAAACCGCCGAAAAGGAATTCGAAGGCTACAATATATATATTTCGGATTTCAAAGTTAGTAGTAACGGAAAGTATATAATTGCGGTCGTTTCTCCTCGTAGCAAAGAAGATAATCGCGGCTCAGAGTTAAGATATTATATCAGGACTACAGAAAGTGATGCTTCCTGGAAGATTATAAACAAAGCTACGGTTTGTATCGAAGTAAATGATGACGAATACGACGCCGTAGCTGAAACATACCCAGATCTACAATTCAGTCGCTGTATCAACACGGAAACTAATAAATAACAAGGAATAATATGACAGAAGATGAAAAAGAGATGCCATTAAGTGCCGGGCAGGCAGCGGCAGAAATTGTAAACGATAACGAAAACGCAGATCCAAGCAAGGAGGAGACAAAGGAAATGCCAGAAGAAACAAAACCAGTAAGCAGCTTTCGATCGACAGAAGGCTTACCTGTAGCAAAGAAATCTAAAGGTACTGGCTGGAAAGTAGCGACGTTTATCTTCTTAATCCTAACTCTTTGCGGCGCAGGCTTTAGTGCATATTTAATTCTCGTAAAAGATAACCCGATTACTTCTTCGAACGATACAGCCGAGAATAGCACGAAGTGTAAGGCTCCAGAAGAGACAAAACCCGAAGAAGGCGCAACACCAACTCCATGCGAAGGAACCTTTGCTGACAGTGGAACTATTTCATTTAAGAAAACTGGCTTAAAGCTAAGACTAAGTGATAATTATGAATTTATTAACTATTCATACTCCTCAAGCGCTCCATATGACGAAAACTGGACGGAAAGACTAGTGATTGGTGGCTTATCAAAGAATACTTACGGCTATCAGAATATTCCAGATTTCTCTAGAGGTACCCATGAATACACTGGCGGTACAAGAGAAGACGTTAAAAAGGATTGGTCTGTCTTGGCGACTATTAATGTTTATTCCAGATCATACTGGGATGCACAGATTCAGCCAAGAATTGATGAGGCTGAAACAAACGGAATTGCGGTTAGTGGTGCGGTTGTCTACAAAGACGATGATTATGTAGTTCAATATACCCATCCTCAGAACGTCGTATCCGAAACCGACTGGGAGCAAGAATGGGAAACGACTACGACCCAGACTCTTGAAAACGACATCAAGAACACAAATAACTGGTCTAAATAATAAAACCAACAAAAATATCCCCAAACGGGGATATTTTTTAATACATCGAATTAGTTGTAGATATTTTCAACCTGGATGCTTGGACCCATAGTTGTAGTAATAAATACGGACTTGATGTACTGACCCTTTAGAGAAGCTGGCTTCTGAGCCTTTAGGCTGTCGGTGAAAGCGACAACGTTCTGCTTTAGCTTGTCAGCACCGAAGCTGATCTTGCCAAGGCCGACATGAACGATAGCCTGCTTGTCGACGCGATATTCAATCTTACCAGCCTTAGCTTCCTTGATGGCTTTCTCGATATCGGTCGTAACGGTACCAGCCTTTGGATTTGGCATAAGACCTTTAGGGCCAAGCATGCGAGCATAGCGACCAAGCTTTGGCATGTACTGAGGAGTGCTGATAAGGACATCGAAGTTGATTTCTTCTTTGTCTAGCATCTTCAAGAACTCTTCGTCTTCTGCGATATCTGCACCTGCAGCCTTTGCAGCTTTACAAAGATCAAGTGGAGCAAATACAGCTACGCGAACAGTTTTACCGGTACCAGCTGGTAGGCTAACTGTGCTACGGATGTTCTGATCTGCCTGGCGTGGATCAACACCTAGGCGGAAATGCATTTCTAGGGTTGCGTCAAACTTAACTGGGCTTGTTTCGATAGCAAGCTTGATAGCATCGTCAAGATTGTAAACTTTACCTTTCTCGATCTTTTCAGCGGCCTTCTTGTAGTTCTTGCCACGGCGCTCAAGACGAGTGCGAGTAACTGGCTTTGGGCCAACCTTTTTCTCTGGAGCTGCAGCAGCTTCGAGTTTGCGAGCTTGGCGTTCTTCTTCTGCCTTTACCTCTTCGACGTGCTTCTTGGACTTTTTACCAGCCTTAGCGAATTTTTCTTCAGCTGGAGCTTCTGTAGTTTCTTCTGCTACTACAGGAGTTTCAAGTTCTTTGGCTTCTTTTTCTGCCATTTTGAATTCCTTTCGCGGTACAAACGGTTTTAACCTCCCGCAAATTAATAATAACCTCTATATTCTAACAGGAAATCGACGAATTATCAAGTTTTTGCTTGGGCTGTGTTAAAATAGCCTTAAGTGTCTAACATCTGTTAACTAGGGAGGGATGAAAAATGTTAGAACTTGTAATTTATCCAGAGATGAGAGAATCGAGCATGATGTCTTTTGGATCAAGGCATAATTCTGTATTGCGTATGCAGGAAAATGAATGGAACAAGAAATATTCCAAGCGATACGACCCAGAAAAAAGAATTTTTAGCTATTGTCCTAATATATATAAATTCAGTGGTATGGATTTCTATACTCATGCAAACATCTATGACGCAATCGACGGTAGCAAAATTAATCTTTGCAAACTATTCGAATACTACGACCTGCAATACGAAGATCCTATAACTTGGAACGGTAAAGATCGCGAAGGGGAAAATTATAAGCTTCAGCTTCACCGCGAGGCAACCGTCTTCGGGATGATTAGTGCGATGATACGTATATCTTGGAATAATCCGGATATTTCCGATTCGGAGTATATAGTAGATATCCCAAGTAGTCTTAAATATATTGGGATTATAATTCCGAAAACTATAGTCCCTACGACTGGACTCCTTCGTATAAGCCAGGTAAATACTGCAAGAGATATTAAAAAACTCGTGGACTACGGTGTTGAAGTGTTTGATCTAAACGATAACCTGACGGCTTTTACTAGTTCGCAGCTTATAGTTTTATGTGATGCGCTTGAGACGATCAGTTTCTACGGGTTGCCAAAGTATGCACAAGATAAGCACTTCAAAAGAACCGCAAAAGGCCTTTGGCTGCTCGAAAATGACGCTCGAATTCTCTAATTCTAATCCTCGGCTCTTATGACCGGGGATATTTTTTGTACCAAAAAAGAGACCCTTTCGAGGTCTCTTCTTGAAGAATTACTCTACGACTTCAACGCCCATGGAACGTGCAGTACCAGCAATCTGCTTGCAAGCACCTTCTTCGTCGATAGCGTTAAGTTGTGCCATCTTTACGGCTGCGATTTCCTTAATCTGAGCCATAGTGATTTTACCAACTTTGTCAGTGTTTGGCTTACCAGAACCCTTATCTAGCTTGATTTTCTCGCGGATAAGATCGTCGACTGGCTGACCTAGACACCTGAAATCGAAAGTACGATCATCATAAACACGGATATGAACGATAACGTTCTTGCCCATGAATTCTTTAGTTTGCTCGTTGAATGGGTTGATGAAGTCCATCATGTTTAGGCCCCACTGACCGAGCGTGCTTCCTACTGGAGGTCCAGCTGTTGCCTTACCACCAGGGATGCGGAGTTTAAGATTACCAATAACCTTTTTTGCCATAATATCCCTTTAAAAGTTAACGAATGCGTAACGTCTTCTATTATACCAAAAAATTCTAAAAAAGTCAAAAAAGCCACCAGCTTTAACTGATGGCTCTTCGAGAATGATTAGTTATTCTTCTTATACTCGCTGCGGATAGTATTGTAGAGATCCTCAGCAGTGTCGTCTAGGCCGCCCAACTTGTCGGTTACTTCGCTCATGTCCATATCTAGATCTGCATCATAGTATGCATCGCGAGCTGCATAGTACTCGTCACGAACGGTGTTGTAGTTAGGATCAGAGTATGAAGTGTCATACCATTTCTTGTAAGCCTTCTGATACTTAACGACAATCTTTAGATATTCTTCAACCTTGTCAGCCATTGTATTTGCGATATCTTTTACGCCATCGCTAGAAACATTGCGTAGAGGCTTGACTAGATCTTCGATATAATTGTCATCCAAGCTAGAAACATCATCCATATCGCTGATTTCGTCTGCGCCTAGGACAACTTCATGTTCAGCGGATAGAAGTTCGCCAATGCCACTAATAATTGGCTTAGCTTCGTCGTAATCCTTCTTGAAAGCTTCGTATTTCTTCTTAATAGCGTCGTTGCGTTTAACGCCAGAAGTTTCACCAATCTTGTCTGCAGCCTTAATGTAATTGTCCATTGCATCGCTACATTTAGAAACATACTTGTCGTAATCGGACTTAGAAGTATAAGTGCTACTTACATAACTCATAGCGCTCGAACATTCGCTAGAAATTGAGTTGTTTGCCTTATAGAAGTCTTCAGCTGCTTCCTTAGTCTCTTTCCAGTCTACGCCGAAGAGCATTGGAAGGAAGATGATTAGACATACTACAATAGCGGCTACGGCTACGCCGACAATACTAAAGATGATAATCATCTTCTTGGTTTTTGGGCTCATCGGTTTAGCTGGGACTACTGGAGCGACAACTGGGGCCGCTGGAGTCGGAGCTGGTGTTGGTGTTGGGGTTGCTGCAGGTGCTGCACCGTCCATGGATATATATTCTCCTTAATAAGATTTATTTATATATCTATTTTAGCATAGTCGTAATAAAAAAGCCGCATTACTGCGGCTTAAAAATTGATTCGAAAATCATGAAAGCTACTGATACGAAGATAAATGAATCGATTCGATCAAGGTATCCTCCGTGGCTTCGAATAGGTCTTTCGAGGGCTCTAATTATCTTTGCCCCGGACTTTCCGGCTGCGTCTCCGGAGTCTTTGATGCTTAAGTGTCGCTTGATATATGATTCGTAAAGATCGCCTATGATTGCAGGAATCCAGGCAACGAATGCGAACCAAAGCGCGAGCTCGGGTAACAAATCCTTCATCAGATAATAGAATCCGATGCCACCGACAATCGAGAATACGATGCCGCCAATATAGCCTTCCCAGGATTTATTTGCTGAAATTTTCTTGAGCATAGAAACTTTGTGAGCCTTTTTGCCAAGAGCTTTTCCGACCGTAAATCCTGCTGTGTCTACAAGCGCGCAGAGAATGATAAGATAGCCCATGGTGTAATTGTCAAAGACAATCACAACGCTCGCTGTCGAAAAGCAAATGAAGATAAACTCCGTAATGCAATGGTTGTAGTTGAACTGCGAATAGCAATTTGCAAGGGCTGCCAACATTTCAAAAAGCGCAAGACCACAAATGATCAGGTAAAATACACTGACCGCGACATGAGGAAGGAAAAGAAGCGCCAAGAGTACTGCGAGTGCGATGGAGAAACCAGTGAGGATGCGGATTTTCATTAAAATCCCCCTTTCTAAAAAATCTAAGGGCAGATGCCCTTCAAGCTAAGAGTACAACAATAGCATTAATCCGTCAAAAAAACTCCCCTTGCGGAGAGTTTTTCTAGAAAGTTAGTTATCAATCTTCTTAACCTGAAGAGCATCAAGCTCGACTGCGGTTTCGCGGCCAAACATGCTGACCATAACCTTGAGCTTACCCTTAGCGGAGTCGATTTCGGCAATTGTGCCTTCAAAGCCCTTGAATGGACCATCGACAACAGAGACAACCTCGTTAACTTCATAGTTAACAGTAAACTTAGGTTCTTCAACGCCCATGCGCTTCTTGATTTTCTCAATTTCGCGTTCAGAAACTGGGGTTGGCTGAGTACCAGTACCGACGAAGCCAGTAACACCAGGAGTGTTGCGGATAATGTACCAGGTAGCATCGGACATCTTCATATCCACAAAGACGTAGCCCTGGAAGATTTTCTTATCAGAGATGCGGCGTTTGCCATTCTTAATTTCAATTTGCTTTTCCTTTGGAACGATAGCTTCAAAGATGTTGTTTGCAAAATCTGCAGTATCAACGCGCTGGTTGATAGAATCAGCAACCTTGTCTTCATAGCCAGCGTAGGTGCTTACAGCATACCAAGAACGATCGCCATTATAACGGTTAACTGCCATTTATTATTTTCCTCCTAGTAGGTTATCAAATATTAATTTAAGAAGAATATCTAGAAGCATAATGAAAGCTCCGATGATTAACACATAGATAATGACAGAAAGTGTAATCTTCCAAGTTGTTTTGCGATTTGGCCAACGTACCTGGCGAAGTTCGCGGAAAGAATCACGAATATAGCGACCAATTGCACGAAATGGCGCAGAGATGAACCAAAGTGGTTTAAGGATAGCAGGAATTTCTTTCTTTTCGGCTGCTTTCTTTTCTTTGCGGATTTCTTTAGCCTTGTTTTTGATAGCTTCTTTTTTGGCTGCCTGAGCCTTTTTGTTCTCGCTATTCTTAGCTTTAATACTTACTTTGCGAGAGATTTCGGCATCAGAATTATCTGCCGACGATTTGTCGGAGCGATTACTGTCTTTAGCCTTAATTCGAGTTACGTTTGCCATATTTGCTCCCATTAAAAATAGTCCTATCCGGACTCTGTCAAGAGTTTAGCATAAATCCGTATTTTATTCAAATAGGCTACGCTAAACCCTGACAGAAATATTCCTAGAATAGGTAGTTGAGATAATCACGCATCATGCGTGTGCCTGAGCAGATGTCAAGATAAGCTTTGAGCTGGATATGTACCCAATATTCAAGATCAAAATCGTTATTCCAAGCCTTAACAGCAAGTTCCATCTGCTCGTAAAGGCTCTTAACTTCATCCTCCTCGGTTTTGCCTTCGACATGAAGATAATTGTCCGAAGAACAATCTGCGACGCCGCCATCATGAGTAGAGATAAGTAAGCCAAGGTTGGCGATATCTTTCTCCCAGCTCGTACCACAAGCTTCAAGGCCGACAATAGGCGTGTTGATGCTCGAGTTGGCGCCAAGCGACAAGGCGAGACCAAGTTCTTCGTCGTAATCTGGAAGATAGTGAACGCGCTCTTTGAGAATTGGATTCTCGTCAATCTTCTTGAGAAGATCCATGAGCTTACCGAACATTACATCATCGCCAGAATGAACGCGACCAGAAAGGATATAATGTGCATTGTTTTCTTCGAGAATCTTTGCAATTCTGTCCGTATCCGTGAATGGTAGCCATGGACGCTTGTAATCTACGAAACGGCGCTTAAAGTCGAACAAGAAAGCATCTTCAGGAATCTGAACGACATTGCCGTATTGATCAGTGCGATGCTTGAGAGTTTCGTTAAGTTTGACGCGACAAATGCGCTTGAGATTTCGGATTTCTTCAGCGGTAATCTTGTCGATGTTTTCTTCATATTCGCGTTCGACTGGAAGGTCGAAACGGGTCAAGATGTTGTGCTCGTGGTAGTAATCCATAATTTCAGGAAGCACCCAGGTGCGAAGATGAACGCCATTAGTCACAGACTTGAACTTAATCTTGTTACCATTGATGTCATGGTAGTTTGCAACGCGAGCATGAAGTTTGCTTACGCCACTGCGAAGCTCGGCAATCTCGATCGTTGGAGTGCTAAGACGAATCTCGCCGTTATTAAACTGGTTAGATAGCCAGCGACGAACCGCCGACGACTTAATGTTAGGGAAGACATACTGCTCGAACTGGTCATAGCGGAAGTTAGCTTCAGCGGCCTGAACAAGTGTGTGATTAGTGTAAAGAGTGTGTTTGCGAGTGTAAACTAGAGCTTCATAAAGATCCATGCCCGAGCTTGCTAGCTCGTCAAGACGAGCAACAGCAGCAAAGAATGTTGCGACTTCGTTAAGCTGAATAATAGCTGGTTTACAGCCAATACGTTTCAGGGCTTTGTAGCCGCCAAAACCAAGAGCTACTTCCTGGTATAGACGGTGGTCCGAGCCAGATTCGCCAGAATAAAGCTCGCCAAAATTTGGCTCAGTAATGCATAGGAAGCGAGAAGTGCCTAAACGTTTTTCGATAACATCAAGTTCGACGCCAGCAGTAGCAGTACGGATACTAACTTTGTCCACAAAATTAAAGCCATAATCCATGTAATTACGCTCTTCGTGATAATCCGTCTGTTGAAGATTCTCCATCTTTTGATGAGATTCCCAAGGATAAAATGGAGTGACAAGTACGAATGGCACAGAAAGCTGCTCAGCGACACGGCGCATATCTGCAGCAAGCACGCCAAGGCCGCCGCCACCGCGAATACCATTAGATTTGTCGTAAGTTTCGATTGTCCAGTAACAATAAGGCCTCTCTGGCGAAAGCTTGTGAGTTAGGTTCTCGCGACGAATCGCCGAGTAAAATTCCTCAACATCCTCAATGCTTTCAAGCGGCTGATACTGATTTAAATTTTGGTCTTCCACCCTTTTCCTCATTTTAAGCACTAATTTATATCATTATACCATAGCGCTAATGCTTAAAGAAGCGCTATTCGTAAACGTAATAAAAATCTTCGTCTTCAGTAATGCTAGACTCGTCTACGATCTCTTCAGGCTTTGCTTCAAGATATTCTGGGTCGTCAGGAGACAATAAGACTCCAGTAGATAAGTAGACGGAAATATAGTTAGGGAGCACATATAGCCCCTCGGCTTCCATCGCACTAGTATTCCAAGGCAAGTAATATGTATCGAGATAAGAAAATCTACTCAAGACATAATCTCTAAACCGAGACAATTTAAGGCTCGCATCTCCATGATTAGTATTTGGCCAACGATCCAAATCACGAAGGAAAGCACCAGAATTATAGATTTTAGACTCGGCGGTATCAATAATTTTATTTAAATGATCGTCATCCCAAACACCTTGGCGAAGCTCTCGAAAACGAGTCGCGAGTGACCTACAAATCTCAGTATCGCCAATCCTACGCTTCGCGGCGATATAATCAGTTGTTAGTAAAACATTTTCTTCGGGAGAAGAGTTGTACTGCAAACCAGCCAAAGAATCAGAGCCAAGAGCAATATCGAAATCCCACGGGGTTAAGACGGCTCGATAATGATCACCATCCCACTTAAAAGTAATATAGGCGTTTTTGAGCATACCCTGCGAATAGCGCGGCGCATCAGTATTCTGAGTTGCATTAATGAAGATATTAAAATCTATAACGTTTTTAAAATCAGAATATTTGTCGATCATGTCAGAATCAGAGCTATATAAACTTTTAATATAATCCCTCAATACGCTATAGGCCATATCTCTATCAACATCATCGGTCTCTAGCGAGTAATATTCCAAATAATTAATTTTACCAACAATAAAATCATAGAAGTTATCTTCCTCGGCAGCCTTAAACACAATATCTGGATGCTCGGCATTCGCGTCATAGTTAATCATCCCTTCATCGGGTTTATGACCCAACAAATACAATCCTGAATACGTGCCGTTTTCGATTAGCTCGACAAATTCCCACTCAGAACTATTACTAAAATCGAACGAGTGCCTATCCGCAGAGTCAGACATCCAAAGTTTAGTCGCAAAAAAATCACGAACCTTCTCGAAATCGAAGGCAATATTATGAAGCATCCACTTATCACTCTCGCGCATACCAAGAAGGCTTTTTGAATTAGAACGTACATTATTGCCAAAAGACTTCTGTGTCAGGTCTACAGAATAACTGCCTTTCTTGCTATAGAATGAAGATCTTCCACGTTTGTGCAACTTGCCATCAGAATTAGTAATACGGTTAAGAATGCCAGTTCGGTTATCATAGAGAGACATATTAAAACCTACATCTTCTCTTGAAGTAGGAAGATCAGATTCATAATCAATGCTAAGCAATGGCAAATTTGTAGTAACAAGATCAAAAACCTTATAAAACTTATTGTTATAAACAAGTAATTGCTGCTTTGTATTCTGTGCAATGCTTTCGTCGCTCAATTTCTCGCCCTTGATAGCAAGCTTCAAACCGCTACCGATCTGAATTGTAGGATTCAAGCGATTCGCATCGCCATCAATCATGGAATAATAAAGAATATTTCCGTCAGAAACAAAAGGTTTTTCGTAATTAATTTTTAGCGGACTAATATCGAGCGTAATGTCTTCATTGCGCGACTCGGTAATCTTAGCCCACTCATCTTCAGAAACGTAAAACTTATCCAGCCTATCATTAAAGCTTGTCGAATATAACAAAAAACCAAAAAGCGAAAGACTAAGAACAAGAATAATAATTGAAACGATTCTTCGATTCATTAAATCGCACCCTATACTAAATCATCTGCATCATATTCGATAACAGAGAAACGAACAACCTTTTTGGTGTTACGAAGACGCTGAGTAAGAAGTTCAGGCTTCTTGATAGAAGCTTCGATAGCGTAATCTATGCCATCTGAAGTAAAGTTGCGACTCTTGATGCGGAAGCTCTTAGCATGTTTCTTGAAAATAAGACCTAGTTTCTTATCGATTTGTTCGTGACTATGAATAATGATAATAAAAGGTTTGCGGCCAAAATGGACATGCTCTAAGACGAGCAGCAAAATCGTAACAGCAATAGACGTAATTATTGCTACAGGGAAAAGCTGGCAGCCACAAATAATACCCGTATGAATTGACCAGAGAAGATAAATCATATCAACTGGATCTTTAACGGCAGTACGGAAGCGAATGATGGCCAAAGCGCCAATTGTGCCAAGCGTAATCACGACATTGGACTGCAAGCAAAGAATGATTGTTGAAATAAAATACGGCAAAATCGTAATCGCGATATTAAACGACTTGTTATAGAAAGAGCGATGCGAAATAAGCCTATAAACAGCAAACTCATAGATAGCAAGCACGGTCACAATCGCCAAAACAGAGCAAATCGTAAGAACGGAAATGGGCGAATTGTTGTAAATTTGCCCGATATTATCAAATATTTGTGAAATCATATTATTCCTTTAAATTAATCCTTCGAGTTTTTTTCTTCCAAAGTAATATTTCGAGAATGAAGCTTGTTGCATTCCGTATGAATCGATAATGTTCCTAATGTATCCAGGCAAGATATTGTCAAACTTTACCTCTAGAATATGATTGTTTGCATCTAGAAGAGGAAACTTTAGGTAATCCCCGGTTAAGAACTTATTAAATTCATAAGATACAGATATGTTTTTGTCCAAAGTAATGCGAATGTTTGCGATCGGTTCGGTATAGGCAATCCTATCGTAGTCGATTATGACCTTTGGCCTAAAATCTCGAGTCATTATTTCGTAGCAGAATCTTCTAAGAAGCGCTTCGTCGGTATTCCATAATACTTTTTCGGGCTCACCGTTCAGAACATGCTGAAACTCTTCTTCGGTAATCTTGCAGGATTTTTTAATTCCACGCCCATCGCGTTTTCTTTTAAATTCCAAGTGCATATGTTTGCTAGTGCCGCCGCCATAATACCTTACGCGCCACTTAAACCTGTCTGGTATGCCTGCCTGATTCTGATTTGCTGAAGTATTAACATAATCATCGAAGTACAAGCTTCTTACGCTATATCCACCACTTGCACCAGAATGCTTATCGGTCGAAAGAATCGAATTAAGACGAGCTTCAAGAAGGCCAAGCTCTTGGTTATTGCATCTATATTTCCATTCATTGCGATATTGGCGACTAGTTTTCTCGCGCTTAAAAAAAGACAGCTTCTGCAAGACTGTATTGTCTCGCTCAGAAGAGTATATAGCCCTAGAAACCCGGTTCTCACTCGCCATAGTAATATAACTATTATACAACGAATGTAGTTTAGACGCTTTCTGGGCGCTCTATCTTATCGTTCTTCTTAAAGATAAATAGTTTACTAAAGACGAAATTTAGAATAATAACAACAATGTTAGCAATAATCTTCATAAGGATTGCGTTCCAATGCAAGATATCAACGAAGAGCCACATCATAACAGATTCAATCCCCAGGGTAATGAGCCTTGCAACAACAAAGCTACTAGCTTCGCGAGCACCATCTTTTTTATTCTTTGTCTTGCTATTAAAGACGCAGTATTTGTTTGTTATGTAGGCGAAAATTACGCCAACAATCCACGCAATAGAATTGCTTACGAGAGTAGGGAAAGAAAATGCGTTAAATAGCGCAAAAGTAATAACGTTAACGACGGTAGTTAAACCGCCAAAAACCAAATAACGCATAGTTTCGATATTTTTTAGATACCATTTTACAAATGCTTTAAGGCCAATAGCGTTAAAAATGTTCAAGAAAAAGCCTTCAGTTACATCAGTTGCTTTTTGTAAAAAATTACGATTATTGACTTTAATCTTATGGACCGTCTCGTTAGATACTTTCTTGAAACTCTTCATTATAGAAATTATAACAAAAAATACCCCAGTTCACGGACTGGGGAAAGAAGGATAAGTACGGCGATCGTAGTCGGTAAGCTTTTCGAGATACTTGCCGCTTTTATCGCAGCGCCACATTCTCGTAAAACTATCCTGATCTCTTCCGATAGCCGAAATAATAGGAGTGTCAAATCTGCCATCAAGATCAATGTCGCGAATCCAGTAATCGCCGATGTTTACAACAATGCGCAACCTAGGCGTATCTAGGTGCCAAGCCTTTCCATCGAAGCTAACCTTTATGTCGGACATAAAATCAGGCAGATCGAAATCAACAAGAGTAGCCATATAAATTGGGTTTTTCTCGTATATAATCCCATTTTCAATATAGCAGTTACGAGGATTAAGAACAGACAGATAATGCTCATCATGACGACAGTGGCCAAAATAGACGATATCTTCAGCTTTGCAATCAAGACATTCCTTCTCGTGACATGCAAAGTGATAAGATCCGTCATCAAGGACACTGCGGCAATTTCTCGCAAAATCTGGCAACTTGTCGCTATTAGCAACAAAAGCCTGCAACTCAAGCCTCTCTCTTGTGACATAAATTACGTCCTTTAACATAGACGCCTCCCTTCCTAGAAAAGAACGAATACTACTCTTAATATTATAGCATAAAATGCCAGTAAAAGCAATAGCGCTATATCTTGCTCATAAAAATTAGACATTCTTCAAAAAAAGTGATAATATAGTATCAACCGTTGGGGATTCGCCAAGTGGTAAGGCATCGGGTTCTGGTCCCGACATTCGGGGGTTCGAATCCCTCATCCCCAGCCAAGTCAAGAAAACAAGCCTGAAGGGCTTATTTTTTTTGACTTGATTGAAGATGGGTTCGCCCCACTTTAGGGTTCGTCCAATGCCCGATCGCTTGCGACGACGGCGCATTGTTTATATCCCTCATCCATCCTATACGGATTCAAGAAAAATCTAATTAACAGCAAAAGCCCCGCTTCGGCAGGGCTCTTTTTATACGATTTCGAGACTCGGTTCGGCGAATTTCTGAAGATCCGGAAAATCCTTCTTTGCGCGGTCGTTAACCATCTTGATATAAAGCTCTACGCCTTCATCATAATTAAAACCACTCGCTCTTGCGAACAGTGAAAGATAATTACTATTCGCAGCCAGATATTTCAGATCATCAACCTTAAGAATTAGTGGGCTATAATGACTCACCCTAATACTCGTGCCTTCGTATTCTCCAGTAAGCGCAACATAATCATCGCGAATATCCTGGCGAATGAACTTGCCAGGCAGGAGAATGCCTTCCATGCCAAGAGTAGAATAAACATCCTCGTCAGGCGAGAAGTAACCGACTATCGGACGATGTGTCGTAATAATCGGCTTCGAAAGAGCAGCCGGCAAAACTTTCTCAATCTCCGAAATAGCGTAAGTCGCATTCTTTCTACGCTCGACAAGATAATCATAGCGGGCCTTGTAAGATTTGCGGTAGCCGCCTTCATCAACACGGCGAATATAACATTCAGCACCCCTCAGAAGGCAAGTCCACTCTTCAAGAATTAGCTCAAGATTTTCTTTTCCGAGAAAAAGAAGCGAATTCCTATTCGGGATCAGGATACTGCGCCAAGTCGGCGGCATAACCTTTTTGCCATAAGTCTCAAAACCTTTATACGTACTTCTAGACATAGACACACCCCCTTCATAATGCAAGCCTAGATTAACGAAATAATAACTTACAAGTATTATAATTATCAATAAGACAAACCAAAAACAAAAAAGAATTTAATCAGGAGAGAGAAATGCTTAGAACAGAAGATATTGAACTAGAACGAACCTTTTTGGCAAAGCAAATTCCAAAAGAATTGGCAGGATCAACCCCAGAAACAATCAAGGACATATATATCCCAGTAAATGCTAAGCATCCACAAATTCGCATCCGTTCTCGTGGCGACAAAATGGAAATCACCAAAAAGTTGCCACTCGTAGACGGCGACGCTTCCGAACAAATCGAGCGTACGATCCCTTTGTCTGACGCAGAATATGTGGCATTGTCTCAAATCGATGGCAAAGTTATAGAAAAAGATCGCTATAAAGTTGAAATCGACGGCCACCATGCAGAAGTGGATGTTTTCAAGGGCGACCTAGAAGGTCTAGTTTTGATTGATTTCGAATTCCAGAGCCGCGAAGAAATGGAACAGTTTACAATGCCAGCGTGCGCCCTAGCAGACGTTACTCAGGCTGGTTTTATTGCAGGCGGATTACTAGCCGGCAAGTCTATCGACGACATCCTCAACCAGCTTCAAGAATATGGCTATAAATTGTTAGCCTAATTCTTCAAAACAATCTCGTTATCCTCTGTGATTGTAATGTTTGGTGACCAAGATTCTACTTGGTTTACAAGATTTTGACGCTCTTCGCCAGAAAGAATCCTGGTAAACATATTTTCCTGCCAACCAACAATAAAGTAATACTTTAATTCGCCTTCAGGACTAAGCTTAAACTGGAATATAGCAGTAGGCTCACTCATATCATTAAAGATATAATCGCCAAGGTTATAAATAATCGGCTTTCCATTGTAAAAATCAATGCCTTGCAAAGTATGCGCATGGCCACCAACAATTATGTCGGCGCCAGCATCAATGTATTCTTTTGCGGTATCAATCTGAACCTGTTCCAAAACATGCGAAGATTCCGTGCCCCAGTGAATGATCGCAACAACTATATCGCTATTCGCCTTAGCGGTCTTTATAGCATCTACAAAATCCGCCGTATCATAACAGAGAAGAATACCGCCTGTAGTATCGGTCGCCCCAGGAGTATCAATACCCCACTTTTCCGCACGAGAAGCATTCACAAAAGCAATCGTCTGACCGCTCGGCGCTTTGTAATAGTAAGCCTTTTTTGCTTCTTCAAGATTATGCCCGGCACCAATATGCGGCATATTACGCTGTTCGAAAGCATCAAGCATATCATTAAAGGCATCACCCTGAAAATCATAAACGTGATTATTTGCAAGCGTAACCAAATCTACGCCCATGTCATCGTAAATACTTAAGCGATCCGGATTTGCGCGAAAAGTATAGGCCTTGCCCGGAATGGCCGAGCCACGATTACTTACCGTAAACTCGCTATTTGCGACCATTAAATCACTGCTACGCATAATACCAAGCGCCTCAGCAGACAAAATCCCATCAACGCCATGACCACGCACATCATAAGCCGGCATAACCGACCAGTTATCTGCTAGAGAAATATCCCCGACTATACTAACAGTAGTATCGGGCAAACGATCGGGCGCCACCTCTTGCGAACTCTTATCTACCTTATTCTCAGTAACGCTAGGCTGCAAAAGAGTTTTAACAAAGTAAACGATAAAAATAGAACCAAGAAGAACGAAAAATATCGTCAGAGATTTAGCAAGACTATAGCGACGCCAAAAAGAATGAATCATGCTTATATTAATTATAAAAATTCAGAAAAATACTGTCAAAATAAAGAAGCCCGCACTGGATGTGCGGGTTCTTTCGTGAGTATGTTTTGGTGCTTTTTGAATTAGGATTAGCGGCGAAGCTCTTCGAAAACGTTTTTCATCTCGTCGAGACCGTTATCGAAATTAACAACGCAATCCTTGCGGCCAGTCGCTCTTACGGCCGCGAGCAGAGCTGCAACAGGGCGAATCTCACGCTTGCGAAGATCGAAACGTCCGGTACGATCACTCTCGCAGAGACCCTTGACCAAAATGGCTTCGGAATCTACCTTATCGTCGGTTACGGTAGACATATCGAAATTCTCGGCATTGATCTCGCCAGTATTGAAGACCAGGAAAACAGGCTGACTCAGAGAAAGAATCTCTTTGTCGATCTCGCTGATCTTCTTACCGATTTCCTCAGACTGAGTAACAAGCTCAGCAGAACGAGCTTTGAGAGCATCGTGAGCCTCGATAGCATTTGTGAGATTCTTATTAACCTCGTCAAGCGCCTTCTGGGCTGCTACCTTTTTCTTTCTGAGCTGAGCGATGAACTTGGACTGTTCACCGAGCTTAGCGGAAATCGGAACAAGTTCGCCATTGATAGAGTCGAGCTGAGCAGAGAACTGACTGCGATAATACTCCTTCTTTTCAAGAGGAGTCATTGCATCGAGTCTTTCCTGCTCGGCCTTCTTCTGTTCCTCGGCCTTCTTCTGCTGCTTTACTGCGTTCTTCTGGCGAGTCTTAGCGCGCTTCTTGGATTCCTTCTCGTTAGCCTCGTCGATGCCTCTGAGAGTCTCGAGCGCCTCGCGGCCTCTAGCCTCGTTCCCGCCAAAACAGCTTGTGAGCTGCTTGAGGAGTTCTTCCTCGGAACACTTGAAATCTGCGAGAACGTTACTCAGCCCAGAGTTTCTCTTGATATACATGTTTAAATCGTGAGTAGAAATAATTTTCATAGCAGTACCTCCTGTGCTATGGATAGGGTGAATAGACGGATAAAATTACACCAAAACAATACTTTTAAAGAGCATTGCTATATTATACCTTATTTTAGCGTAATTGTCAAGGTAAAGACCAAGTGGTAAAATAGTATCTATGAAAGCCGAGCATCTAAGCCTACATTTCGGAGCGCAACAAATCTACGACGATTGCGGTTTTATTTTGGAGCCAAGAGACAAAGTTGGCATCGTAGGCGTAAATGGCGCTGGCAAATCTACTCTTTTTAAAGTGCTGCTCGGTATCGAAAAGCTAGACGAAGGTACAATAGAGCTACCAGAGCTAAGAATCGGTTTCTTGCCCCAAGAAATCAAAATAGAAAAAGAGCACGAAGATATGACTGTCTGGGAATATGTCTCAAAAGCAAGGCCAATCGACGAGCTTCAAGAAAAGATCGGCAAAGAATACGAAAAACTAGCTAAATATCCAGACAGCCAGAAAATCCTCGAAAGAATCAACCAGATTCAAGAAGATATAGACGCTTGCGATATCGGCAATATGGACAACGAGCTCCTAAAAATAATGGAGCGCATGAACCTACAAGATCTTGTAGATAGACGCATGGTCGACCTTTCTGGTGGCCAAAAGTCAAAAGTCGCCTTCGCGAGAGTCTTGTTCGAAAACGCAGGCCTACTACTCCTTGACGAGCCAACCAACCACCTTGATGCCGAGACTAAAAAGTTCGTTGCAAACTACCTTAGAAACTATCGCGGTATGGTGCTCGTCATATCGCACGACCAAGAATTTCTAGATATTGTCACCAACAAAACCCTATTCTTAAACAAAGTCACCCACAAAACCAAGGTATATCGCGGCAACTATACCTTCTTCCGCAAAGCCCGCGCTAACGAGCTATCTGAACAAGAGAAACGAATCTCCGAACAAGAGCGCGAAATCCGCCGCATGGAAGAGTTTATTATGCGCACAAAAGCCGCCAAGAGATCTAACACGGCATTCATTAGACAAGGGCAGATTCGCGAAAAACAACTAGAGAAGAAGCTCGACAGCCTAGAAGTCCGTGAAGAAGTCTATCAAAAAGTCGAGATGAATATCAACCCAAGCAAGCAGAGCGGCAAAACTCCATTAGAGCTACAAAACATCAGCTTCCATTACCCAGACGGCCCAATGCTTCACGATAAGCTGTCGTTCTCGCTTACTCGCGGCGAAAAGTTTCTAATTGTCGGCGAAAACGGCGTCGGCAAATCTACACTTCTAAAACTTATCATCGGTCAGCTTCAACCAGACAACGGCTCGGTTATCATGAGTCAAAATACAACCGTCGCGTACTATGCTCAGGAGTTCGAAATTCTAAACGAAAATGAGACGATTCTAGACAATGTTAAGTCCTATGATTTTACCGAATCCGAGACCCGTTCCATGCTCGCAAACTTCCTATTCCATGACGAAGACGTCTTCAAGCAAGTAAAGGTTTTGTCTCCAGGCGAAAAGGCCAGAGTAGCACTATGCAAGATTCTAATGAAGAAAGCAAACCTAATTATTCTCGATGAGCCAACAAACCACTTTGACCCAGAAACGCAAAAGATCATTGGCGAAAACTTCCACGACTATAACGGCACACTCGTCATGGTTAGCCACAACCCAAGCTTCGTAGAGCAAATCGGCATTACTCGCATGCTTGTTCTTCCGCCACGCGAAGCGCCAGAGCCAAGACTAGCACTAATCAAAAACTACTCGAGAGAATTACTAGATTATTATTACTATCTAAACTCTGATCTAATCTAACATTTTGCGACATTAAAATAACTCATTCAGGATGATATAATATACTTATGTTTTGGAAAATTTTACTTACTTTTCTAATCTCCATGGTACCAATCGTTGAGCTTCGTGGCGCCGTGCCGATTGGTGTTGGAATGGGCGTAAATCCTTTCTTGGCTCTAGCCGTTAGCATCATAGGTAACATGATTCCAGTGCCTTTCATCTTCTTTTTTGCAAGAAAATTCCTCGAATGGGGCAAAGACAAAAAGCTCATCGGCAAATTCTGCAAATGGGTTCTCAAAAAAGGCGAAAAAGGCGGCAAAAAGCTCACCGAAAAAGCCGGCCGCTCAACTTATGTCGCATTACTGCTATTTGTCGGCATTCCAATTCCAGGCACCGGCGCATGGACCGGCACACTCGCAGCCAGCTTACTAGATTTAGACTTTAAAAAGAGCTCGATTGCTGTTATCTGCGGCGTAGTATTAGCCGGAATTATCATGCTAAGTCTAAGCCTCCTTGGATTCAAGGCTCTTGGCGCCTAAAAATACTAGACAAAACAGATATAATTTGCTAGAATACTAGTCAGAGTTTCGCAAACTTCGGTGGCAGATGCTGAGCCCTGAAGTTTATTTCAGCAAAATATTAATTAAGAAAAGGATTTTTTGTGCCAACAATCAATCAGTTAGTACGTAAACCACGTGCAAAGGCTGCAAAGAAAAGCAAGTCCCCAGCTCTTGGTTCCATCGTCAATACGCTTAAAACGCGTTACTACAAGCAGGCCGCTCCTCTAAAGCGTGGTGTTTGTATCAAAGTTACAACTAAGACTCCAAAGAAACCTAACTCCGCTCTACGCAAGGTAGCCCGTGTCCGCCTAACCAACGGTCAGGAAGTTTGGGCCTACATTGGTGGCGAAGGTCACAACCTTCAGGAGCACGCAGTTGTTCTAGTTCGCGGTGGTCGCGTTCCAGATCTTCCAGGTGTTCGCTATCACATCGTCCGTGGTACCCTCGATCTTCAGGGTGTTAACGGTCGCAAGCAGGGTCGTTCTAAGTACGGCGCAAAGAAGGAGGATAAGTAGTTATGCCACGTAAAGTAACCAGCAGCCTTCAGCGCAAAGTTATGCCAGATCGCAAATATCAGAGCGTTTTGGTATCCCGCCTAATCAACCGTTCTATGCTTGATGGCAAGAAGCCTTCTGCAGAGCGCGCAGTCTATGCCGCAATCGAAGGTGCAGCTAAGAAGCTAAAGAGCGAAAACCCTGTCGAAGTTCTCGAACAGGCAATCAAGAACATTAGCCCAGATTTCGAAGTTAAGAGCCGCCGTGTTGGTGGTGCTAACTACCAGATTCCATTCCCAATCAATGGTCATCGCCAGCTCCACTTCGCTATGATGTGGCTAGTCGCTGCCGCTCGTGGCCGAAATGGTATGCCATATGCAAAGCGCCTCGAAGCAGAAATCGTTGATGCTTACAACGAAACTGGTACAGCCTTCAAGAAGAAAGAAGACTGTCACCGTATGGCAGAAGCAAACCGTGCATTCGCACACTTTGCTCGCGGATAATTCACGAAAGAATTTCAAAAGCTCCCAGCAATGGGAGTTTTTTGGTATTCTAAAATACTTGGCGCTTATGTTAAAATTAAGAAAAAGAGGTGAGGTAATGCGGTATTTTTAAGCTACCGCAAAAATAACAATGAGGTCAAATTCTAAGAGAATAATATCCATAGCGTGCGGCGCCCTAATTTTGCTGAGTCTAGTTGCGCTAGTATTTTTTATAATAAATTCCGCAAAAAGCACTACTTTATCAATTCTTGTTGCGCCAACCGATTCTACTATTAAGGTAAACGGCAAAGAATACAAGAATGGCAATTATAAGATTTTTCCAAGCGGCAAATATGAAGTGACCATTGAACGCGAAGGGTTCGAAACAAAAGAGCTAACCCTAAACAGTGACAAGGTCGTAAATATTCACGAATATCTCGAAACAAGCGACATGAGCAAATATCGCGACTCCGCCGAAGATTACAAAGCTCTCAGACTAATCGCAAATTATAACGACAGCAAGATTTCGAGCTTCATTGAAGAATCCAACAAAATTGAATCAATAAAATACAAGCTACCAGTCTGGACTTCCGCACCTTATGAAAACTACGACATCACATCATCTCCAGGGATTAAGCTAGCCGATGGCAACAGCAACCTCGAATGCAAGAAAATGTCCTGCATTATGGCTCTCATTGGAGGAAAAAGATCAAGCAGAGAAGATAAAGCCATAGAAGACAAAATCAAAGCTCTAGGATACGATCCAAAAGATTATCAAATTATTTACGTAGAAAACCACAACGTCAAGGACTATGATGCCGAAGAATAAAATCAGAATAGCTACAGCAACAGTACTAGGGATAATAGGCCTTGTCGGTGTTTTCGAAACAGTTCAAAACAATACCACAAAAGCAATCAATCCTCGCGAAAAATCCGAGCTAGACATCAGGTTCTACGACGATCAAGCATGCGGCTCAACGGCAGCATCTGACTGCGGCGAAGTAACGGGTATATCGGAAGACGACAGGCTCTATTCCTTGCTCGACCACTACGCAGGCTTGGCTCAGGAGCTCCAAAGACAAACCGGCGTGCCGTGGGAGCTACCATTCATGCATGCGCGTGGCGAATCGGGCTTCTGCAATACTACCTATGGTGACCTTAAAATGCTCTGGGACAATTATCAGAGTTTCAACTGTTTTGGCCTCCTAGAATCCGCAAACGGCTCATATCATATGGGAGCCACATTTAATAACGAGCACTCCGACCACATAAATCAGTTGGGCGGCGACCCTGCTCACTACGTTCAGGCATACTCAAGTATCGCAGATAATTTTGCATCCTTCTTCTATGACTACATGCGAACAGGCGAGGACGATAGATTAGTTTTTGATGAGAGCAAGGTTAAAGACGTAAAATCCTACTACGATGGTTACTTCCGTCGTTATACAGGCCTAAGCTTCTCTAGTGATTACTACGCAAAATCCATGGGCGTACTCGAAAAAGTAAAGCAATACTCCATGGATAAAGGTTGGTCAAGCTCTGCAGAGTTAGCAGAATCTATCCCTCTAGGCGGCCTATTCACAGATCATGGCTTTACGACAAGACAGCAAGGCTGGCAAGAACAATCTATGCATATTTCTTGCGATGGTACAGTTACGGACAAGGACGGCAAAGTCTATGTTCAGGGCGGTGGCGACATAGTCGCAAAGACTAAAGAAAAGAGCGAAAATAAGGTCGCGAATAATCCAAAGATCGAAACCGCAAAGGAAGACGAAAAAGAGAAAAATAGAGACCAACAAACCGTTACGACGCCACAAGTCATAAGGGCTAATTTCCTAGATTCTCATCTTTCAACAAAATTCTACCTAGCTACAAGCACGTCAGGCGGAAGTGAAGATGGTCTAACCGAAGAGCAAGCACAATCACTCGTAAATTGGTATATAGACACAGCGCACAATAACGAGCTAGATTTATCCCTATCACTAGGCACACACTGCAACTGTGTTAGTATGTCAAACTACTTTATTCAGAAGTTTACGACACTTACATTTGGCTCAAACGATGGCTACTTCGTCGTAGATAGTACATACTCCGCAAACCCAGACAAAACACTAGAAATCGAATACGCCAGCAGCATTTCAAAGATTACAATCCCATCTATCTTTAGCGATAAAGAAGGTAGTGGCCACACGGGAGTAATCGTCGGTTATGACAGCGCAACTCAGGAATACATATCTATCGAAGCAAACTGGACCGACAACTCAGTTCAAAACGATATGATGCAGATCGAAGGCTGCGGCAAAATGGGAAGCGGAAAACTAAATGCAGGCTACACTAGTCGCAAAACATTGTCATTTTACCAGTCAAAAGACGCAAAATTCTTGCCAATCCCACTAGAATACATCAATCAGGAAGCATTACAAAAAATCGCCAACGGTCAATTCGGCGGAAGCCAAAAATGCGGAAACAACAAAGCATTTACCGGCGACTTCCCATTCATGAGCCAAGGAGACGCAAGATGGGCCCAATTACCATACCCACCAGGGAACGACGACGATAACACGTATAAGAACTCCGGCTGCGGCATTACGTCATTTGCTATGATTGCAACTTATCTAGAAGGAGAAGAGATTACACCGCCAGATGTGTACGATAGAACAGGTGGAGTAACTTATAGCGGCAATCCTATCGGTGAAATGGCACAGCATTATAACATGGAAGCCATCAACGTTACCGAAACCGATCTAGGCAACGGTTCCACAAACGAACAAATCGTGGCAGCTATTAACAAATACCTTAACGACGGATACCTAATCGAGCTTTCCGGCAGAATATCTTCCGGCAGTAATGGCGTATTTTCAGACCAAGGACATTACATAGTTCTTTATGGTCGAGACTCCAAAGGCGAATGGCTCATGGCTGACCCAGGGCACAAAGACAATAACGGCAAGGCCTGGGACCCATTAAAACTAGTGGACATGGGTATTAATCGTGGTAGTGGCGAAACTAAAATTTGGGCAATAAAGTCGGCAGGTGAATAATATGGACGAAGAATATCAGAAAAAGCAAGACAGACAAAAGAAAATCCTAATCGCAGTCGCCGTATTAGCCGCAATCGCATTATGTACGGCCGCAATAATCGTTGTATTGAAAAATATCGACGAATCCATTGTAGACAAAGAGCCAGAAGACACGGATATTAAAACAGCAGGCGGCCAAGCTCTTCAAGTTTGTCTAAACGAAGCAAATATTGGCAGCAAGAGAGCGCTTCTTACGACCAATATTCTAACGGACTATATAGCTAGTGTAGGCGAAGATACAAAGACCGCGCAGTGCGAACAAACCAAGCAAGGTGATGTCTTCAAAATCAAAACCGACAAGACGGAATACAAGCTCAAGATCGAAAAAGAAGGCTATATTGAAGCTAAGCTCACTTTATCGATAGGCGACAACGAGACATTCAGCTTTGATACAAAAAATTATCCACGCAAATACATCGAAAACGAGAAGCTAAGAGATTATCTCCCAGGCTACGTCGATCACGACAATAAGCGAGACTCGTATTATTATTTCGACACAAATACCATTTATATCCACTCCGACGAGTGCAACAAAGACGAAATGAACTACGTCAAAAACCAAGTCAAACAGCAAATTTTCGACCTTGGCGCAGACGCAGAAACACTCGAATACCATTTCGTCAACCAAATGGGACTTTGTGGCGAGCAATAACACTTTTCACCCGTTGAAAAAAGTGTAAAAAGTATGATAATATACTAAACAGCACGCAGTGGCATTATATGCTGTTGTCTAAAATAATTATTAAAGGAAATACATGGCTACAAAAGAAGAAGACCTATCTATGTATAGGAACATTGGTATTATCGCGCACATCGATGCTGGTAAAACCACTACTTCCGAGGCGATTCTTTATCGTACCGGTCTTAAGCACAAAATCGATCTCGTCAAAGGCGATACCGGTGGTGCTACAACCGACTGGATGGAGCAGGAAAAGGAGCGCGGTATTACAATTACTTCCGCAGCTGTCACTGCCCACTGGAAGGGTCACAAAATTAACATTATCGATACCCCAGGACACATCGACTTTACCGCTGAGGTCGAACGCTCTCTACGCGTTCTCGACGGTGCAGTCGTAGTCTTCGATGGCAAGATGGGTGTTGAAGCTCAGTCTGAAACCGTTTGGCGCCAGGCAGACAAATATGGCGTTCCACGCATCTGCTTTGTCAACAAAATCAACCAGATCGGTGGTGATTTCTATAAATCCCTCGAATCTATCCGCAAGCGCCTAAGCAAGAACGCTTTCGCAATCCACCTACCAATCGGCTTCGAAAAGGATATCTGCGGTGTTGTCGACCTTCTAGATATGAAGGCTTACACCTACAAGGAATATGCCGACCACGAGCTTACTGTTGGCGAAATCCCAGCAGACATGGTAGACAAGGCAAAGCAGTATCGTTCTATGCTTGTCGAGGAAGCTGTTCAGGCTGACGAAGAACTCATGAATAAGTTCTTTGAAGAAGGCGAAGAAGCTATCTCTGTCGATGAACTTAAGCGTGCTTTGCGTAAGCGCGTTATCGATGGTCAGTTCTACCTAGTTACTGGCGGTGATGGCCGTGGCGTTATCGTTGAGAAGGTCCTTGACCTTGTTGCCGACTTCTTGCCAGCTCCAACAGACATCCCAGCAATTCTTGGCAAGAACCCTAAGACTGGCGAAGATATCGTACGCCATAGCGACACCAAAGAGCCTCTAACCGCTCTAGCATTCAAGATTGCAACCGACCCATTCGTAGGTAAGCTAATCTTCGTTCGTGTTTACTCTGGTAAGCTTGCTGCTGGTAGCTACATTCTTAACGCTACAACCGGCAACAAGGAACGCGTTGGTCGTCTAGTTCGTATGTTCGCAGACAAGCGCGAAGATATTCAGGAAATCGGCGCAGGTGATATTGCAGCTGTCGTAGGTCTAAAAGACACTACAACTGGTACAACACTTTGCGACCCAGCACACCCAATTCACCTAGAATCTATCGAGTTCCCAGATCCACCAGTATCCATCGCCGTAGAGCCAAAATCTAAGGCAGATCAGGAAAAGATGGGCATCGGTCTTGGTAAACTAGCAGAAGAAGACCCAACCTTCAAGGTTCACACCGACGAAGAAACTGGCCAGACAATCATTTCTGGTATGGGCGAGCTTCACCTAGATATTATTATCGACCGCCTAAAGCGCGAATTTAACGTCGAATGTAATACTGGCGAGCCACAGGTCGCTTACCGCGAAACTATTCGTGGCACAGCTGAAGGTCACGGCTTCCACAAGAAGCAGTCTGGTGGTCGCGGTCAGTACGGTGACGTTTGGGTTAAGTTTGAGCCAAACGAGCCAGGTAAAGGCTTCGAATTCATCGATCAGATTAAAGGCGGTGTCGTTCCTCAGGAATACCGCAAGCCAACCATGGAAGGTATCGAAGAAACCCTCAACGGCGGTGTTATTGCTGGTTATCCAGTACTCGACGTTAAGGCAACCCTATATGATGGTAGCTACCACGATGTCGACTCTAGCGAACTAGCTTTCCACCTTGCAGGTGTCCTAGCTACTCGCGAAGGTATCAAGAAAGCAAATCCAGTTCTTCTTGAGCCAGTCATGAAGATCGAAATCACAACTCCAGAAGATTTCATGGGCGACGTTATCGGCGACTTGAACTCTCGCCGTGGCCGCATCGATGAAATGGAAGATCGCGAAAACGGTATCAAGATCATCAAGGGCTTCGTCCCACTAGCAAACATGTTTGGTTACACTTCCGACCTACGTGGTATGTCCCAGGGTCGCGCAGCTTCTACAATGGAGCTACACGGCTACGAAGAGGTTCCACCGAACATCGCTAACGAAATTATCGAAAAGCGCAATTCGAAATAAGAAAAATGGGAAGCAGAAATGCTTCCCATTTTTCGGTGAGAATAAGCTTTTATCGAAGATAGAAGAGAAATTCTAAATAGTTTCCAAAATGCATTAATCCGCTCTAAACAGGGCGGATTTTTGCTTTTGTTGACCAAAACGCCATAAAATGGCATAATACATACAATCTGCAAACGCGGATATAGAACGCCTTTGCAGAATAAATGATGCTGCTCAATATTCGCAGCATCTAGAACATTTTATCTACGTACATTAAAAGAAAGGTGGTGTCTGTTTACTTATGGAAGTAAGCACACAAACAAGGATTCAGAAAAAGAGAGCCAAAATGGCAGCCAAAAAGCTCGCCAAAGAAACCGGCATTCCGCTTCCAAAAGCTTCTAAGATTCCGAAAACCAAGAAGAAGACTACGCTAGTGCCGAAACCCAAAACAGAGCTCAAGCCTGCCCCGAACAGCCCCAGCAAAATCAATAATCATGCAGAGCTATACAGACTCATGCAAGAAGAGAAAAACTCTATCCTGGGCCCAAACGACATCGATTATGTCGAAAAGCCCGCACACGAGCTCGAGTTTTTCGTATCAAGCAACCCAAAATACTACGGCCTCGAACTCGATTTTCCAGACGAAACGGTAGCATTTCTAGACCCCAAAAAGCACTGCAGCGAGCTCCACAAGATGCTAACCGACATTAGCTACAGAATAGTTCTTGCAAAGCTTAGCCGTGATGGACGCGATTCACTCCGAGCATTCATCTTTGAGGCGGACAAAAATCCAATGTTTCGCTATTACAACCAAGATGAACTGCCAAATATTATGGAGTATCGTAGCGTACGAAGCAGCGATGTCACTCTAATACTAGACATTATCCCTACAGCGAACAATACCGCTAAGCTCTATCTGACTAATATAGACGGAATTCGCATTAGCGCAGGCTCATACGAATTCGACGAATCCATGATAAACCTCGACCTTTCAGAGTTTTCTTTTAGACTCGCAAAAGACATAGAATACACCATGCGATGCGCTCTTAAAAACGCAGCCGAAGAAAAACTCTACAAACTATCTCTCGAATACTTTGAAGGAGACATTATTGCAATGTTCTTGCCAACAAGAATCGCTAGATAGAAAAATACACTCCAGCCCTTCGGGACTGGAGTTTTTTTGGTTGACAGCAAAAGAGATATATTTTATGATTGCATCATCGTCATCAAGTCAAAAAATTTTAAGGAGGTGATAACATGATGACGTTAATTGTACTTTTTATGTTCGCATACATGATAATCTTCTATCAAACAAGATTATCCCCAACCAACAAGTTCGAAGTGGCATCAAATGGCTTTCGTTCGCTTATAAGCAAAGCCACGTTAATAATGCCGAAGCCCAACATTTTCTACTCCATAGATTATGGCGGATCTAACTCAAGTGGCACCTATGGCGGAGCAAACGCGCACTGCCACAGCGGCTCAAGCGGTCAATTCAATGGCCCTGATAGCTCGTGTCCGTACTGCAACCCTGGACAGTACACATCGTCATACTATGGCTCGCACGGGGTAAATCCAACTGGTCCATTCTCTGGCCCAAATGCACACTCTCATACCACAGTAAAAGGCACATACAGTGGACCCCGGCAAGGATGCCCGGATTGTTATACTGGCAACAAAAGTAGCACTTCGGGACCGTATTTCGGCTCTAGTTTTAAGCCCTTCTACGACACGTATCCATATACATCGCAAATAGATTGGGGATATATCCCTGAGGGGCCCAAACCGCCGAAAGCCAAAAAGCCAAAGCATATAGACCTAAGAAGATTCCGCAAAAACAGACCAATGTATCGCAAACTCAAAATGAAGCAACAACAAGAATGGGACGCGTACCATAGGTATCGCGAATGGAAAAGCATACATCGATTCAATACTATACTTAAAATCGAGGAAGTAGTTTTAGAGAATTTCTTATGGTTTTTAATTCCTACCCTCATAGTCATATGTATTATCGGCGCACTAATTACCACCTAGTACTTTTACCCCCGCTAATCAGCGGGGGATTTTTCTCGCGTAAAACCACCAGCTAGGCTGGTGGATGTTTGTTTGCAATGCCAACATCAAAATAGTAGAATACTAAAATAGCTCAAAAATTTTGGGCTCGATTTTTATTAGAAGGAGTGAGGAATCTTGAGAAAGATTAGATTTGGCTTCGACGAGCAAAGACACTACAACTTCGAGTACAAAGGAAGCGATTACGAAGTGTCTCTTGTATCTATCGATAATGCGCCAATCTTTCAGGGAATCAATATCCCTGCAAATAATTTCATTCGCATCCGCAAAGAAGAGAATAGCGGCTTAGTCCAGACGGAATACTATATCCTCAGACACTACGGCAAAACCGAACCTAGCTACTTTTGCCTCGGGTCTGGAGATTACATTATGTTTCAGACCTACCGCGATGACTACGACTCTGCCTTTGGCGTTCTTTATGCAAAAATCCCCAAGGACATAAACGATTATGCCCTCAGAGTATCGCAAGAGATGTCGCTCGGAGGAGTCGTCACTAACTTTGGCATTCGATCCGTAAACGACCTTACAAATCGCGGCAAAATCAACTGCCGAAGACTATTTAAGCTCAAAAACGACGAGTTTGTGCTTGACTTAAAGGACAAAAAGCATCAAATCTACTACGAGTTTTTCAAACAGACAATCTATAACTTCATTGACCTTACAAGGTATTGTTATGCTCGGCCAAAGATTGCCGACGAGCGCATCATACCATGCAAGACCGAAAGATGCGCAATAAAAGAAGACCGTACCAAAATGCAGCCCGCAAACAAGTACTATAAAGCAAGCTTCGTAAACGAGTTCAAGGCAGACAATCCTCAGTTTATCGAGGAAGCGTTTTCCGCAAAAGAACACGATTATACTATCGTAACAATAGGAAGTAGAATCCTCGGCGACCTCGAAGATAGTCAGCTTGATTGCTACATTTTCAATGGAAACAGGAATAGGGTACACAAAATCGCCTACCACGATAGCATCCAGTTTATACATCTGATGGACTATAGCTATCATATCCGCTTCCAGGCAAATATTTTAGGCAAAACGCCAAAGGTAGTAGTTTTTAAAGACAGCAGAGAGATTTACGAAGCAGAGCTCGGAGACAAGAATCTCGAGACCGAAATCAAGGAGCTAGGCGAAGACAAAAGGAAAGAAATAATCGCTGCTCTCAAAATCACTTAACTTCTATTCACGCCGCTCCAACAGGGGCGGATTTTTATATAAATCGATATAGGAGTATAATACAAGCATTCCTTTTTCAAAAAGAAGCTTATGAAAGGAGTGATTTCAATGAAAAAGGTATTGCACTTTATCTTCGATTTTTTAAAGCTTTACGTCCTTATGGCGCTGATTCTTGCCTTGGTAATTTTCATCGCAAAAGGCACCCAGTTCCTCGGAGCCGATAACTCGGCTCAAGTTATCATCAAAGCCATTACGACAGCAGAATTATTCTTTGCGCCATTCGGCATCGCGTTCACACTCGCAATAACAATCGCCGATCGCGAAAAACAGAAAAACGACAAAGAATACGCCAAGAAAAGTTTCATACGCAGATGCTTCCAGTTTGAAGATGACGATGATGATGGACTAAGCTAAAATACTCATGCGCCCTTAACTGGGGCGCTTTTTTATTTGCAAAACTGCATTTATTATTTTAAAATATCTTGCATAGCTCACCCCAGTGAGCTCGATTTTTACTACCAAGGAGAGTGATAAAAGTGAAAAAGCTCAAGATGTGGCTTAAACTAGGCCAGACAACAAGCTTTATCCACAACGGCAATACTTACGATATTGACGTTCTGCCCCATGACGGAGTACCGGTCCTCAAAGGCTGGAATCTCCCCGCCGAATACATTATTCGCATCCGCAAAAAGACCAAGTATATGGGCCTCGAAACCGTCACAGATTACTTTGTATTCCATATGTACGGCAAGCGTGGCTCGGACTACTTCCAGATCGGCAAAGACGAATTCCTTCGTTTTAAGCGCTACTACGACAAGGAAGGCATAGTTCAGCTTACAATCTTTACCTCGAAAGTCGACGAAGCCAACGGTTATGCACTGTTCATTCAGAGACAGAAATTTGGTATCAAGGCAATTAATGACCATAAATACGAGGGCGCAGTCGATTGTGGCGAGCTATTCTACTTTGATGGCGAAAACTTCCAGCTGAAACTCGACAGCATTGCAAACCAGATCTACTTCGAATATTTCGAAAGAAACGTGGATGCAATCATCGAAATTAATACCAACGGCAGAGGTTCTGGAGATATTAGTTCAAAAGTACTTCCGCACAAAATCACAGGCTGCACCGCAAACGCATTTGAAAAACGTTCAAGAAGCGAGCACAAGTTCTTCAATAACAATAACGTGTGCGAGTTTGTAGATAACCCTAGCTTCGTTAAAAGCTTGCTCAAAGAATACGACGGCAAATATTACGCCATGACCATGGAGAGCAGGATTATCGGCGAACTCAAGCTCCGTCGCATCGACAGCTACATCTTCAAGACAGATGAGTATATCGACAAAGTTCACCCGATTCGCTACCAGGAAGGCTTTCAGTTTATGCACTTTACTGACTATGCATACCATATTAGATACGAATCTGAGCCGATGAGCAACCACGCAACAGTCAAGGTTTTCGTTAATAGCGAGATTATCATGCAGACAGAAATCGAGTACGAAGCAAGCACAATCAATAAGCTCGAAAAACTTCCGCAGAAGGTTAAAAACGAGATTTCAGAAGCCATCAAAGCTCACGAATCCGCTAACTAAAATCACTCAAATTAAGCCCCGCAAACGCGGGGCCTTTTCTTGCAAATTTGGCTTTACATAACAGATAAAATCTTATAAAATAAATCCATATATAGCTTTGGGCTGGTTTAATATTAGCGCCCAAAATTATTAAATAACAAAGGAGAAAAAACTAATATGGCAAATTTCGACCGTAGCAAGCCACATGTCAACGTCGGTACCATGGGTCACGTCGACCACGGTAAAACAACTTTGACTGCTGCTATTACTACTGTTCTCGCAAAGAAGCTTCCTTCCGAGATCAACAAGCAGGTCGCTTACGATCAGATCGATAACGCTCCAGAAGAGAAAGCTCGTGGTATCACCATCGCAACTTCTCACCAGGAATACGAATCCGAGAAGCGTCACTATGCTCACGTGGACATGCCAGGCCACGCTGACTACATTAAGAACATGATTACAGGTGCTGCACAGATCGATGGTGCTATCCTCGTAGTTGCTGCTAACGATGGTCCACTTCCACAGACTCGTGAGCACGTTCTCTTGGCACACCAGGTTAACGTTCCAAAGATCATTGTTTTCTTGAACAAGATGGATCTTGCTGATCCAGATCTAGTCGAGCTCGTCGAAGAAGACGTTCGTGACCTTCTTGAAAAGAACGGTTTCGATCGTAACTGCCCAATCATCAAGGGTTCCGCTCTTGGTGCTATCGAAGGCAAAGAAGCTGACGAACAGGCTGTTATGGATCTCGTCAAGGCTATGGACGAATACTTCGAAGTTCCACAGCGCGATCTTGATAAGGACTTCCTAATGCCAATCGAAGACGTCTTCTCCATCAAGGGTCGTGGTACAGTCGCTACTGGTCGTATCGAACAGGGTGTTGTCCACCTAAACGATGAAGTTGAAATCGTTGGTCTTAAGGAAACTCAGAAGTCTGTCGTTACCGGTATCGAAGCCTTCCACAAGACTCTTGACGAAGGTGAAGCTGGTGATAACGCTGGTCTTCTTCTCCGCGGTATTGAACGCGATCAGATCGAACGTGGTCAGGTTATCTGCAAGCCAGGTAGCATCACACCACACACCGAATTCGAAGGTCAGGTCTACATCCTTAAGAAGGAAGAAGGTGGCCGCCATACACCATTCCAGAATGGTTACAAGCCACAGTTCTACTTCCGCACCACCGATGTTACTGGCGAAGTCGAACTTCCAAAGGACAAGGAAATCGTTATGCCTGGCGATACTGTTACCTTCAGTGTCAAGCTTAACGCTCCAATCGCTATGAACAACAATGACCGCTTCGCTATCCGCGAAGGTGGCCGCACAGTTGGTTCTGGTGTTGTCACAAAGATTGTTAAATAATAATCTTTAGACTTAAATATCCCTCAAGAAATTGGGGGATATTTTTTGTGCTAAAATATTATTAACATAAGCAGGAAGGAATTATTTTTAATGGAACCGCAAAACAGCGGAAGAATAGATATCGAGATACCACCAAGCAGTGTCCCGGATCCTACGCCAGAACCAACAACTGCAGCTCCAGCCCCAGCTCCAGCCAACGAGCCACCAAAAATCACAGGACTCAGCAGTTCTATCTCTAAAAACAATGAAATTAGCGGCAAAGCACTTCCGCCTAGCACAGTCATCAATAGACAGCCAGAGCCAAGCAAGCAGCCCATAAAGAAAAGAGTCCAGCTTCCACCACCAACTGAAGAAGAAATCAATAACTACATCAAAAAGAAAAGAACAAGAAAAGCCATAATCCTTGCTGTTATTTTTGTACTCTTAGCCGCCGCGGCAATTACGGCTGCATATTTTATCCTTGAATACTTAAGAAAACAAGACTCAAAACATTCAGACGGTTACAGCGTCGATTATCCATACATCATCGAAAACTCTGACGGAACCGAATACCTAGCAGATAAAAATGGCAAGAAAATCAGCGGTGATTATGCCCGTATAGAAGAATACTACGAAGGTTTTACGGTAGCCTGCAAGGACTCAAACTGCGATATCCTAGACAAAAATGGGAACATAGAGTATTCTGGCCAGCAAATCACGAAAATCAAAAACAGCTCATACTTCCTCGAGAAAAAAGGCAGCAATCAGTTTAGTACAATCATTAAAACCGATGGCAAAGCCTTGAACGATGAAAAAGTTACAAGCCTAGAGGCCCAGAACAGCCATAGCTTCATGCTAACAAAAGACCCAAACGCAAAATCTTTTAAGCTATTAAACTCCGAAGGCAAATCGGTCGCTACCGGCGAAACTGAGGATACAATCGTATCTCAAAAACTAGAAATCTCGTACAGCAAATACGAAGATAAATACTATTGCGCCGCAAGCACACAGACGCGCGGCAGCGAATATAAAACCAGATTCGATATATATAACTGCGAAAGCGGCAAAAGCATCCTCTCTCTAGACAACGTAGGAAACTCATGGGGAAACAAACGATTAAGCGATAATATCTTCAAGGCCGCCGATACGAGCTACGTAATCTATAATGACGAACTAGTTTTAAAAACCGATTTGACCATCTTGCAATCAGACAATGGCCTAGTCTATGGGCAAAATCCAGAACAAGGCTTCGAACTATTTAACCCGCGTACCAAGAATAACGTAGACGAAAGCTCAAATGGCCTAATCGACGAGGGGAAATACGATATAGCTCCAAAACTTGGTCTCAATGACTATTTTGACTTTGCAAATTACCGCGAAAGTGGATATGAATTCTTCAAAAAAAATGATGAGCTTCAAATATACAAAGATGGCAAGAAAAAAGACATCAGAAATGCAAAAATGTTCTTTAGCGAAGAACTATTTAACTACCTGCACTTCAAAAATAAAGATTATGTGATAGTCGAAGAAAACGGCAAAACCAAACTCTACGACATGAATAAATCACAAACCATAGACCTAGGCGGAAACATCGAAAGTCCAATAGAATATAGCTGTCTCGTTATCGTATCTACAGACGACATCCACAAAAAGAAAATATACAACCTAATAACCGGCGATAGTTTCGAAATAAGTCTGCAAGACGGCGAGCATATCGTACTTACCAGGCGCGGGCTAATAATAGAATCAATAATTACACCAAGCGAGACAGACAACTCGAGTAGTAGCTCCCGAAAGATGAAATACTATAGCCAATCTGGCAAAATGCTAGCCGAAATATCATATAATATAGTTGGAGTATAAATATGACAACAGATGCAACTAACGGAATCATCTGGTCAATGGTGCCAGTATTCCTACTACTTATTGGCGTAATCGCCTATTCAATAATCACTAGGTCTAAAAGGAATAACGAAAAGCATGACACTAGAGAGAAAGACGCCTTGATTCAAGCTCAGGCCATGCTTGCGAAATATCAGCAAGAAAATAAGGACGAGGAAGAAAAGTCCGAAGATCCTAAAGAAGAAAAGACCAAAGAATCCGAAAAGCCAAAAGAAGAGTCAAAGAGCAAATCCGAGAATAAGCCAAAGAAGCTCGAAATTAGTCCCGAAAAGAAAGAAGCCGATCTCGAACCGGACATCGACACCAAGATTGACTAAGTTCTCAAAAACAGTTATAATATATTCACAAATTAAAAATGTGCTATAAACACTCATCGACACGCTGTCTTGGCGTATCTGAGATTATATAGCAAGCAGAAAGGAATTAATAAATGGCAGACAAAGCAGAAGGCCCACGCATTCGCATTCGCCTAAAAGCTTACGATCATCGCGTCATCGATCAGAGCGCAAAGCAGATCGTCGAAACAGCAATCCGCACTGGCGCAAAGGTTAGCGGTCCAGTACCTCTACCAACCAAGCGCAGTAGCTTCACAGTCGTAAAGAGCCCACACGTCTACAAGACTGGTGGTGAAGCTTTCGAAATGAAGGTCCACAAGCGCCTTATCGACGTTATCGATGCAACTCCAAAGACCATCGATGCATTGCAGAATCTATCCCTCCCAGCAGGCGTAGATGCAGAAATCAAGATGTAATAATCTTCAAAAACCGCTCGAAAGAGCGGCTTTTTGTTTGCCTAAGCCCATCCGCCTCTTGACATAAACGGATTTTTATGATAAAATGGGCAACATGTTTCGGACTTCGGAGGTTCGAGATAAATTTTGCACTTTTAAAGGAGGTGTTTTGTATGCCTAACGCATATGAAACCAACACAAATCAGGGAATGAATCTTTTCGAGGCAATCGCAATGCTCGAGAACGCAAAGACGGTAGAAGAGCTCGCTAAGTTGCTCAAAATCATTCGTGAGACCTATGAAAACGCCTGGGCAATAATTCTTGCCGGAGGCCGTGGCTCACGCCTTCCTATCGCAGGTAGCATCCCGAAACAGTTCGCGCCGAAATTTGACGGCGTAACCTTTATTCAGGATGTAACCAAAGCCATCAGCAAGTCCATCAAGCCCAGCCACATTATCGTAGTTGTCACAAACGAGGAGCAGAAAGAGTTCGCAATAAAGCAGCTCACTCCTTACGGGGTGCCTTCTACAAACGTCGTAGTATTCGATCCCCACTGGGGATACGTTGCCGTAATGGCAATGGCATGCCACTACGTCTATGAGCTGGACAAGAATGCCACTGTTTTCATCTCTCCGTCTGACCAGCATATTATCGGCGTAGACGATTTCGCAGCAGATGTATGCAAGGCTATGATTCAGGCAGAAAACGGAAACAACGTAATGCTCGGCGTGAAAGTCGCTGACGCCAACATTGTTGGCGGATGCGGCAATGCAGTATACGACTCGCATCAGAGAGGCCCCGTTTACGATATTGTCCGTTTTGTCGAGAAGCCCCTCAAAAAGGGCGGCATGGAGGCAGTTAAGAAGCTGCTCCTCGACGACAACTCTGTTGTCAACACAGGATTCTATGCACTCAAGGCAAAGAACCTGTGCGAAGCTTATCCTAAAGAAGCTCTTGAGATTAAACTCAAAGAATTCTACGAGGAAGGCTCCGAAGCAACAGATCTCGGAATTAATCCCGAAGGAATGATGGAAAAGCTTCAGATGAGACTCATGATCGGCCAGTTTGGCTGGCTTGATTGTGGAACTCTCGAGGCTTATTACGAAATCCAGAGAAAGACACCCAATCATCACAACGCCAGCATAGGCGAAGTAACAAGATATGAGTGCCTCGACTCGCTTTTCGTATCCAGCACGGAGGGGATCCATCTGTACGCCAACTATATCCAGCAGAAGCTCGCAGCAATCGCATTCGTATCCAAGACTGGTGACCTGGACATTGCAGTTATCGCAATGAATCAGAGCCAGGAGGTTGGCAAGGTAACCGACTTCTTCGAAAAGGGTCAGAGAGCAAGCTACAGCTATAATAGTGAGAATTGTTGCGTAGTTCCGTCCAATATTAGCAAAAACACAAGGGTAGCATTCCTCGGAGTGCAGAATATCTTCGTGTATGCGAACAGATTGGATAACGGCGATATAAACGTTAACATCTCTGCTAACGGTTCCTGCCTCTACACCAAAGACTAATTTCCTGATCAACTCCAACACAAGGCGCTCCTCGAAAGAGGGGCGCTTTTTCAATGTTAAAAACCTTGACTAAAAGGGGTATTTTATGATAAAATAGAGCTCGTATATTAAACACGTCACAGTGGCGCAAGAGGTACGGTCCGTAGATGAGAGAACGGAGACCACTCAGAAGCCATGTGATTTTAATGGGAAAGGACGCCCAAACGATGAAAATCATCCTCGGCACCAAGATTGGTATGACCCAGATCATCGGCGAAGATGGTGTAGTTACACCTGTAACTATCCTTCAAGCAGGCCCTTGCACCGTGACTCAGACTAAGTCATTGGAAAACGATGGCTATAGCGCGGTACAAGTTGCATATGGTCAGGGTAAGAATCTGAGCAAGGCCGTGTCCGGACACGTCAAAAAATCCGGAGCAGATATTAAACCTAAATATATCCGTGAATTTCGCGTTGATAACATCCCAGAAGATGTAACGCTCGGTTCTGAGCTTACTGTCGCTGAGTTTACTCTAGGCGATAAGGTTCAGGTCACCGGTACAAGCAAAGGTAAAGGTTTTGCTGGTACTGTTAAGCGCCACAACTTCCAGGAATCTCGCAATACGCACGGTTTCAAGGGTGACATCCGCAAGGTTGGTTCTATCGGTTCTATGTATCCACAGAAAGTCTTCAAGGGCAAGAAGATGGCTGGACGCATGGGTCATGACCGTGTAACCGTCAAAAACCTTGTTGTCGCTTATATCGACACCGATCACAACCTTATTGGTCTCAAAGGCGCAGTGCCTGGTCCAAACAAGGGTCTCGTAATGGTGGAGGGAAAGGACTAATATGGCTACATTAAACAAAGACGTATTCGGCCTTTCAGTCGAAAATCATGAGCTCGTGAAATTGGCTTATGATACTTACCTAGCTAACTCTCGTAGTTCACATGCGAAAACTCTCAAGCGCGGTGAAGTTCGTGGTGGCGGTAAGAAACCTTGGAAGCAGAAAGGTACTGGTCGCGCACGCTTTGGCTCGACACGTAACCCTATCTGGCGACACGGTGGTGTAGCTTTCGGCCGTACTGGCAATGAAAACTTCACCAAGAAAATCAGCAAGAACGCAAAGCTTCAGGCAGTTCGCCAAGCTCTCTCTATGCAGAATGCTGACAAGAATATTGTTGTTATCGATACTTTCGAATGCCCAACTGGCAAGGTAAAAGAAACGATGGCAATGTTCGAAAAGAACAAGCTCGACAAGACTCAGAACATTCTTCTCGTTGTTAGCGAAAAGGATGAACTAGTACTTCGCGCTACTAACAACGTTGCTAATGTTAAGGTGGTCCGCCCAACTTATCTAAACGTTTTCGACATTCTTAATGCCGACAAGATCGTTATCACTGAGAAATCAATGCCAATGATCGAAAACTGGCTACTCGGAAAGGAGAACGCTTAATGATTGTTCGTCCTATGGTAAGCGAAAAAGCTTACGCCGAAGAAGCAAAACGTATTTACATGTTTGTCGCTGAAAACGGTGCTAGCAAGCAGGAAATCGCTAAGACTGTTGAAAAGCAGTATGGTGTAACTGTTACTGATGTTCGCACTGCAGTTCGCAAAGGCAAAAAGACTAAGTTCAGCCGTGGCAAGCACGCCTATCCTGGCACAACCTTCCGCGCAGACAAGCTTATTGCTTATGTAACTCTAAAAGAAGGCGATAAAATCAAGATCTTCGAAGAAGAACAGGTCGAAGAACCTGCCAAAGAAGATAAAAAATCCAAGAAATCCGACAAGAAGGGAGATAAATAATGAGTATTAAAGCTTATCGCCCAACCACGCCGGCACAGCGTCAGAAGACCACTCAGGATTTCGATCAAATCACGACTCGTAAGCCAATGAAAAGCCTCCTTGCAAGCAAAAAGCAGCAAGCTGGTAAAAACAACTCTGGTCGTATTACAGTTCGCCATCGCGGCGGCGGCGTCAAACGCCACTATCGCTTGGTAAGCCACAATCTTCCAGCAGGTCTTACACTTCGTATTGAAGAAATCGAATACGATCCAAACCGCAGCGCACGTATTGCACGTGTCAAGGATCAGAACGGTGTATATTACTACATCATCGCTGATACTAATATGCGCAAGGGTGCTACGATTTCTACCGGCAAAGACGCAGCTATCGAAACAAGCAACCGTTTGCCACTAGAACTTATTCCAGTTGGTACAAACGTTTATGCTATCGAACTTACCCCAGGTAAGGGCGCACAGATGGTTCGCTCCGCTGGTACAACCGCTCAGCTTATGGCAAAAGAAAATGACTATGCCACACTTCGTATGCCATCTGGCGAAATGCGCAAAGTTCTTTGTGCATGTAGCGCAAACATTGGTACTGTTGGTAACATTCAGCACCAGAACGTAAAGATCGGTTCTGCTGGTCGTACTCGCCGCAAAGGCATTCGCCCAACAGTCCGTGGTGTCGTAATGAACGCTTGTGATCACCCACACGGTGGTGGTGACGGTGGTCGTCACGGTACGGGTAAGGCTCCACGCACACCTTGGGGTCAGCTCACTTTGGGTTATCGTACCCGTCACAATAAGAAAACTAACAAGATGATTGTTCGCAGTCGTCATGAAGGGAAGAGGAAATAGTCTATGTCACGTTCTCTAAAGAAAGGACCTTTCGTGGACTTCAAGCTTCAGAAGAAAATCGAAGCTCTCTCCATGGAAGATCGTACTATCGTCAAGACCTGGGCTCGCCAGTCGACGATTAGCCCAGAAATGGTAGGTCGCACAATCGCTGTTCATAACGGTCGTATGCACGTTCCAGTACTAGTTACTGAAAACATGGTTGGCCACAAGCTCGGCGAATTCGCACCAACCCGCAAATTCAAACGCCATGGCGGTAAAAAAGCCGCTGAAGCAGCAAAGGGAGGTAAGTAATCATGGCTAGCAAAACCGCCCACGCATATATCAAAGGCGTAGATAGCCAGCCACGCAAAGTTAGCATCGTTGCTAGCCTTGTCCGTGACCGCTACGTCTCAGACGCTGTAGTTATTCTTGAGAATACTCCACGTCGCGCTGCAAAAGCAGTTCGCAAAGCTATCGAATCCGCAACCGCAAACCTACTACAGAGCGGTAGCATCGATACCAAGACAATTGCTATCAATCGCATTTCTGTTACTGCCGGCACACGTATGCGCCGCTATGTACCAGCAAGCCGCGGCCGCGCATTGCCTTTCGAAAAGATTTCTAGCAACATCTTCGTAGAAGTTTGTGGCGAAGAAAAGGTCAAGAAAGCTGAACCAAAAGCAGAAAAGACCACCAAGAAGGCAGACGCCAAAGCAGAAAAGGAGAATAAGTAATGGGTCAGAAAGTTAATCCCGTTAGCTATCGTCTCCAGGTCAACAAGAACTGGAGCAGCAAGTGGTTCTCCCGCAAAGCAGATTATCGTAACTGGCTAATCGAAGATGTCAAAATCCGCGAAGTCATCGAAAATCGCTTCAAGAGCCGCCCAACAATCGATCGCATTAGCATCGAACGCAGCCCAAACCTAACTACCATTAACATCCGCACTGCAAAAGCTGGTGCTGTTATCGGTAAGCAGGGCGCAGGCATTAACGAACTAAAGAAGGATCTTGAAAAGGTTACCAAGAGCCCACTACGCATCAACGTAGAGGAAGTTAAGAAGCCAGAACTTAGCGCAAAGCTAGTTGCTGAAAACATCGGTTTCCAGCTTGGCAAACGTATGAACTTCCGCCGCGCAGTCAAGATGGCAAGCGCATCTACAATGAATGCAGGTGCTAAGGGTATCCGCATCGAGGTATCCGGTCGTCTAAACGGCGCAGAAATGAGCCGCCGCGAAAAGTTTATCGAAGGTTCCGTACCTCTACATACTCTTCGTGCAGATATCGACTTCTACGTCGAGCATGCTCAGACGATTGCAGGTATCGTTGGTGTTAAAGTTTGGATCTACAAGGGGGAGAAATAAATTATGGCACTTACACAACCTCGTAAAGAAGCCCATCGCAAGGTCCGCAAGGGCAAGAACGAAGGCATCGCAACTCGTTGTAACTATGTTGCATTCGGTGATTGGGGTCTACAAAGCCTAGATAACGAACGCGTCAACGGTCGCCAGATCGAGGCCGCTCGTCAGGCCATCACCCGCTACGTTAAGCGTGGTGGTAAGGTCTGGATCCGCATCTTCCCACACACTCCAGTAACCAAGAAACCATTGGATGTTAAGATGGGTAGCGGTAAAGGTGAACCTCAGTATCACGTAGCAAAGGTTAAGGCTGGAACAGTTATGTTCGAAATCGCCGATGTTACCGAAGAGCAGGCAAAAGAAGCTCTTCGCCTAGCAAGCCACAAACTACCAGTACGCTGCAAGATCATTAAGAAAGAGGAGCTTTAATTTATGGCAGGAAAGAAAGAAGCCGCAAAAGAAGCTAAGCTCGTTAGCAAAGCACCGCTTGATGAACAGCTAAAAGCTAAGCGCGAAGAACTCTTGATTGCTCGTCAGGGTCTTGGTTCTACACTACAGAACCCACACCGCATCAAAGCCCTCAAGAAAGATATTGCACGTATCTTAACGCAAATTAACGCCACGAAGGGAGATAAATAATGGCACGCACCCTCACTGGAGTAGTCTCCTCCGACAAGCGTGACAAGACCATCACGGTCATGATCACCTCTCGTGAGACGCATCCACTATATCGCAAGCAGTATACTATTACGCGCAAGTACACTGCACATGACGAAAAGAACGAAGCCCATGAAGGCGACACCGTCATGATCGAAGAAACGCGCCCAATCAGCAAGACTAAGACCTGGAATCTTGTCAAAGTTCTTGAAAAGAGCCATGGTAAGGTCGAGCTAAAAGATGAAGTCACTCAGGTCGAGAGCGACGATAAAGAAGGAGAAAATTAATGATTCAGCAAGAAACCCGCTTGAAAGTTGCCGATAACAGCGGCGCCAAGGAACTTGGTGTTATCCGCGTACTCGGCGGCACTCGCGCTCGTTACGCTCACGTTGGTGATATCGTAACCTGCAGCGTCAAAGAAGCTTCCCCAACAGGAAACGTCAAGAAAAAAGCCGTAGTCAAAGCTGTTATCGTCCGCACTCGTCAGCAGATTCGCCGTCCAGATGGTTCTACCATCCGTTTCGACGACAATGCAGCAGTTATTGTCAACGACGACAAAACTCCAAAAGGCACTCGTGTCTTTGGCCCAGTTCCACGCGAACTTCGCGACAAGGGCTTCATGAAAATTATCAGCCTAGCACCGGAGGTACTATAATATGGGAACTCGTATTAAAACTGGCGACCTCGTAAAGGTTATCTCTGGTTCTAACAAGGGAGCAACTGGTAAGGTTACCAAAGTTGCTCCAAAAGAGAACCTAGTATTCATCGAAGGTCTAGGCAACCGCACTCGCCACATGCACGCTAGCATGTATCGCCAGGGCGGCAAGAAAGATATTCAAGTCGGCATCAATGCAAGCAAAGTTGCTCTAGTTATCGACGAAAAAGCTGGCAAGACCAGCCGTATCGGCTACGCTAAGAACGACGACGGCAAAACCGTACGCATCGCCCGCCAAGCAAACAACAGGGAGATTAAATAATGGCCGAAACTAAATATGAAGCACGTCTAAAGACTGCCTACAAAGAAAAGTTCAAAGCTGAGCTCCAGAAGGAACTTAAGCTTGAGAACATCAACCAGGTTCCAGAACTAGAGAAAATCATCGTTAGCTCTGGTGTTGGTAAAAAGCGTGAAGATAAGCGCTTTACCGAAACTGTAACTCTAACCCTCAGCAAGATTACTGGCCAGGCAGTTACAAGCCGCCTAGCAAAGAAATCTATCGCACAGTTCAAGATCCGCAAAGGTATGGGCGCCCCAGTTGGTTACCTAACAACCCTACGCGGTGATAAGATGTACGAATTTGCTGATCGCCTCATCAACGTTGCATTGCCTCACGTCCGTGACTTCCACGGCGTTCCAGGCAAATCCTTCGATGCTAAGGGCAATTACAGTCTTGGTCTAAAAGAACAAACTGTATTCCCAGAAATTAGCTTCGAAGATGCAGCCGTACTTCATGGTATTGAAGTTACGTTCGTAATCAAGAACGGCACACCAGAAGGTAGCCGCAAGCTCCTCGAAAAGTTCGGTATGCCATTTGAAAAGGAGTCTAAGTAATGGCTAAGAAGAGTGCAGTTCTACGCGACGAAAAACGCCGCAAGATGTATGAAAAATATAAAGCTAAACGCGATGAGCTAAAGGCTGCCGGTGACCTAGAAGGTCTTCAGAAGCTTCCACGCAACGCAAGTGTTACTCGCTTGAAGAACCGTGATATGCTTGACGGTCGCCCACGTGGCTATATGCGCCGTTTCGGCCTAAGCCGCATTAACTTCCGCGAAAAAGCAAGCAAGGGTGAAATCCCTGGCGTAACAAAGAGTAGCTGGTAATAGGAGGAAAGGAAAGATATGTCTATTCAAACTAGCGATCCAGTAGCTGACCTCATTACGCGCATTCGCAACGCAATCGCCGTTAACAAAAACGAAATTCGCGTTCCTACCAGCAAGCTCAAGCTTGCTGTAGCCGAGAAGCTACAGAAGATTCACTACCTCGAAAAGGTAGAAATCGAAGAGGCTCAGCCTCGCAATATCTTGCACATCGTCATCAATAAAGAAGGCGAAAACGCAACGATCAACGAAATCTCCAAGGTTTCTACACCAGGTCGTCGCATTTACGCTGGCGTAAGCGAAATTCCTAAGGTAAAGTCTGGCCGTGGTACCGTTCTTGTTTCTACAAGCAAAGGCATCATGACTGGCCAAGAAGCCGTTAAGAACAAGCTTGGTGGCGAAGTTCTAGTCAAGGTTTGGTAATAACTACCGCAAAAAACATCCTCATTCGGGGATGTTTTTTGTTGCCTAAATCTATTTCATCTTATCTGGAATCGTCCAGGAGTTTTCTTTCATTTTCTTGACCTGATTCTCGCGGTCTTTTTGTATCTCCATTCGCTTCTTCCTACCAAATACATATTCAACTTTAGCCGCATACCTACTCTCGATAAAATTGAACGGAATATAGAAGACTGAGACGAAGAAATATAGCCTAATCATAAGAATCAAAGCAATCGGGATTAGCCACCAGAAGCCTAGCCCAATACCCCAAATTACAGCAGAAACAAGGAGCGCAATCGAAAACAAGCGCCAAAGCCGTGCTATGCCAATATCTATCACTTCGACAATATCGAACCTACTGCGCTTCATACTTTTTAGTGCGCTTTTGCAAAAACCTGCGCAAAATAGCCACCAAACAAGCAACATCGCAGCGTAAATAGCACTAAATATAATAATTACATTGAGCATAAGTAAATTATAGCCCACGAGCAAGATATCTTGCTAAAAAGCACAAGCTAAAATATAATAAAATCATGAATCCGAACGGGACAAACTTAGATAATGGCATGAATCCTAACGACCCAATGCCAAACGGTCAGGCACCAAATAATCAGATGCCACAATTCGAAGCACCGCAAAATCCAATGCTAGACAATTCTCCTAGAGCAGGTGCTTTTATACCAGATCAAAATATTAACAATATTCCAACTACAGACACAGATCCAACTGCGCCTACTTTTTCTGCACCAAAAGCTAGCTTCGCTTCTATGCTAGAAGGCCAGAATCCATACCAGAATCCTAGCCCAAATCCTTATCAAAACCAGGCAATGCCACAAGCTATGCCAGCTAACAACATCCAGAACACGCCACTTGCCATGGGCATACAGTCACAAAGCATTGCAATTCCTCAGCCAAAGCAAAGCCATGGCCTAGAAATCTTTATTATTGTTATCATTTATATTATTAGTATTGCTGCTATCGGTGGCGCAATCTACTTCTTTATGCAATACGATGGTAAGAACAAACAAGACACAAGCGCCCGCAACGCCCTAGTCCTAGACGCAAAGGAAGAACAAAAAGCCCTAGACGATCAGAACTATGCCAAGCGCAAAGCTCTAACATCCAAGGAGTTTACGGGTCCAAGCCAATATGGCGCATTGACTTTCAAATACCCAAAAGAGTGGAATGTCTATATCGCAAACGATAGCGAAACCAGTGCAGAATACGAAGCATACTTCCATCCAGATCCAGTCCCACCAATCAAGTCAAATAATTCAACATTTGCCTTTAGTTTCAAGATTCTAAATCAAAGCTACGAACAGGCTGCACAGAAATACAACAATGACAAGATTTCTAGCACGCCATTCAGCTCCGGGCCAATTACCGGCATCATGGTCCAAGGCAAGCTTAAAAACAACGAAAATGCTCCAGATGGACGCGCAATTATAATCAAAGTTAACGATAAATCCGCCATTCTATCGACCGACGATTATGCAACATACGGAAATTACTTCGATAGCATCATCGCAAGCCTAAGAAATAGCAATATCGAAAACTAAAAACAGAGAATCTCAAGATTAACCTCTTGAGATTTTTTGAATTTTATGATAAAATAAGCGAGATATTATTAACAAAAGGAACGTATGAGTCGTATCGGAAAACTACCTGTTGACATCCCAGCAGGCGTGACAATTACGGTCGGCGACACCGAAATCACCGTCGCTGGTCCTAAAGGCACGCTAACTGTCCCTGTCCAGGAGAACACCCAGACTAAGGTCGAGGGTAATCAAATCATCGTAACACGCGCCGACGACGAGCCAAAGTCTCGTGCTTGGCATGGTTTACAGCGCGCATTACTAAATAACGCTGTTACTGGCGTAACCAAAGGTTTTGAGAAGAAACTCGAAATCAATGGTGTTGGTTTCCGCCTAAGTGGTGGTCCAAAAGAAATCGAAATGGCACTAGGCTTTAGCCATCCAGTAAAATATAAAGCCCCAGAAGGTATCGATCTAAAGACTGACAAGATGACAATCACTGTCAGTGGTATCGACAAGCAGAAAGTCGGCCAGGTCGCTGCTGAAATCCGCGCACTTAAGAAGCCAGAACCATACAAGGGTAAGGGTATTAAGTATGCTGACGAAGTTATTATCCGTAAAGCCGGTAAGGCAGGGAAGAAATAGTCATGAAAGCAGATTTTAGAAAGAATCGCACTCGTGCAAAGATTCATGGCACTGCTGAGCGCCCACGCCTTAGCGTAAATATCAGCAACAAGCATGTTACTGCACAGATCATCGATGATGACAAGCGCGTAACTCTAGCTTACGCTACAACCGTTGGCAGCAAAGAAACCGGTAACATGACCGAACTCGCAGCCAAAATCGGTAGCGAAATCGCCAAGAAGGCAAAGAAAGCTAAGATTGAAAAGGTCGTCTTTGATCGTGGCGCACGTCTTTATGCAGGACGCCTAAGCGCACTCGCTGACGCAGCCCGCAAGGAAGGACTGGAGTTCTAATATGGAAAGCAAAGCAAAAGTTATTAACGAATCCGGCACAACTCGCCTCAACAAAGAAGCTAGCGCTGCAAAGGAAGCTCGCGAAAACGGTAACTTCCGTGGTCGCCGCCGCGACAATCGCCGCAACCGCCGCGCAACCGACGAAGTTAAGAAAGAGTTTGATTCCGTAAACATTAGCATCAATCGTGTTAGCCGCACCGTTAAGGGTGGCCGCCGTATGCGTTTCCAGGCACTAGTTGCAGTTGGTAACCACAAGAACAAGATTGGTGTTGGTATGGCAAAAGGCGCAGACGTCACAAGTGCCGTTCAGAAGGCAGAACGCCGCGCAAAGAAAGATATGATCACTATCAACCTAAATGGTGATACTATCTGCCACGAAGTTGAAACCAAAGTTACTGGCGCTAACGTTCTTATGAAGCCAGCAGCTCCAGGTACCGGTATTATCGCTGGTGGTGTCATCCGCTCCATCATCGGTCTTACAGGTGTTAAGAACCTTATCAGCAAGTCCCTCGGTTCTACAAACAAAGCAAACATCGCTTATGCAGTTATCGAAGGTCTTCGCCAGCAGGTTCCAAAGAGCGAATGGCTAGCCAACAAGGGCAAGAAAGCCGAAGCTAAAGAAGCTCCAAAAGCAAAGAAAGCTGCTAAGGAGGAAAAATAAATGAAGTACAACGAACTTAACGTTATTGCAAACAAAGATCGCAAGCGTGTAGGTCGCGGTATCGCAGCTGGTCAGGGTAAAACCGCTGGTCGTGGTACAAAGGGTCAGAAATCCCGTACCGGCCACAGCAAGATGCCAGCAGGCTTCATGGGCGGTCAGCGTGCAATCATGCAGGCAATTCCTAAGCTAAAAGGTTTCAAATCCCTTCATGCTAAAGCTCAGGTTGTTTACATCGACACTCTTGATACTCTTAAGGGCAAGGTCGACAACTTCAAGCTAGCAGAAGCAAACCTTATCGCTAATCCATACGCAAGCGTAAAGGTCATCACTCGCGGTGAGATCAAGAACAAGATTGAACTTGAAACTCAGTTCGCAAGCAAGACTGCAATCGCTGCTATCGAAAAAGCTGGTGGTAGCTTCAAGAAAGTTACTGTTCCACAGCGCGTTAAGGCAAACAAAGAAGCCTAACAGATAGAAAGCAAGAAAATATCTCCAAGTAATTGGAGATATTTTTGTATAATCTCGCAAGATACCGATAGATATGATAATATAAAAGAAGTAAAAAAGAGGTATCATGAATTTTAAGACGATTTTCAAGTCTTTGAAAAACAAAGACATGCGAAAAAGAATCCTTGCTGTAGTAGGCCTCCTAGTCGCCTACCGCATCTTGGCGCACATTCCTGTCCCACTAGGCGACGCACCAACATTCAAGACCGCTATCAATAACTTGATCAACGGTACAGACTTCGGTGGCTTCATCAACCTTATTTCCGGTGGTGGCCTAACCTCTATGTCTATTATTATGGTTGGTATTTCGCCATACATCACATCATCAATCGTTATGCAGCTTCTATCCAAAGCTATTCCAAGCATGGAAGAGCTCAGCAAAGACGGTGAAGTCGGACGCCGCAAGATCAACCAGTGGACTCGCATCCTAACCGTCCCACTAGCAATTCTTCAGTCAATTGTCTATATCTTCATCCTATCCAAGGAAGCTCTATCTCTAGGCACGACATCTACAGTTGCCCTTGACGGACAAGGTTGGGCTCTAGCCGTAACGGCCATGACAGCAGGCTCTATGCTTCTCATGTGGCTCGGCGAACTTATTACAGAACAGGGTATCGGAAACGGTACTTCCATGATCATCGTCGCAAGCATCATCGCAAACTTCCCGTCTTTGGTTTCAAGCTTACTTACAAAGCTCTTCGACACAAGCGCTGGCACACTATCCATGTTCGGCTGGCTAAACCTTCCAGTAAACCCAGTATATTTCTGGATCATCATATCAGTACTGATCGGCCTCATAGTCGTTATTTACTTCCTCGTCAAGATCAACGAGGCACAGCGTATCGTCACGCTCAATACCGCAAAGCGCGTTCATGGCAACAGCGCTTACGGCGGCATCAAAAGCATTATGCCAATCAAGCTTATCTCTGCTGGCGTTATTCCAGTTATCTTTGCTGTGGCATTCCTAAGCGTTCCATCTTTCATCGGTCAGCTTATTATTCACAGCGACGAAAATAGCGTCTTGGGCCAGAACCTCGTTAGCTGGTTCAGTGCTCCAAACGCAAGCAACTTCGACCAGACTGTCGGTCTACAAGCAAAAGATTTCATCTATCCTGCATGTTACTTCTTGCTAGTTGTCATGTTTACATACTTCTATACAAGCATCGTATTCAATACTCAGGACTACGCAGAAAACCTACAGAAGCAAGGCAGTTTCATCGAAGGCGTTCGCCCAGGCAAAGAAACCGAGAAATATCTCAGCAAGATTGTAAATCATCTAAACCTATTTGGTTCAATCGCTCTTGGTATCATCGCATTACTTCCATACATTGTAGATTTCATCACAATCGGCGTAATCGGTACTCCAATCGGCCTATCTATAACTGGTACAAGTTTGCTCATTCTTGTGACTGTCGCAATCGAAAACATCCGCTCGCTCAATTCCCGCGCGTTAATGGTAACCTACGACGACTATAAGTAATGGCACTAAAGATTAATCGCACAATCACGAGAATCACTCGCATTGTGGGGTGGGGATTATTAATCATAATTGTAGCCTGCACCCTCAAAGTATTCATCTGGGAACAGAATTACTACAAAAACGAGACCAAGTCCGCTCGCGCTACCGCACCAGCAGTACTAAGCGGTATTCAGCCTATTGGAGGCCTCGGCACAGATAAAACATCCGACGAAGCCTATAACAAGCATACCGTCGAAAAAGATCAGCCAAAATATATCGAAATCGAAAGATTAGGTGTTAAGGCGATCGTAAATCCCAGCAAAACCGAAGTCGCAGGCAAACTACCACTTCCAAGCAATATCTATCAGCTCAGCTGGTATGGCGGTTCCGCAAAACCGGGAAACGTTGGCGCAATCGTAATTAGTGGCATTAGCCAATATGTCGACCAATCTGGAATCTTCAAGAACCTGGATAGCCTAGAAAAAGGCGACAAGATCAAGCTCACGCGTGGTGATAACGAAGTATTTGAATATACAATCGAATCTATCAGCATTACATCTTACAAAGATTCATCCAAAACCTTACCACTTGCGCAACAAAGCATTGATAGCAAAGAAACTTTGTCCCTAGTTTCAGTAGGAAATAGCGATACTTCCGTAGTAATTATAAAAGCTACTAGATAATCAAAAATAGCTGCTCCAAAAAGCAGCTATTTTTGTATTTACATCTTGAAAAATTCTTGATTTTTTGATATAATTGAGCTTGTAATTTATGGCTAGTCAAAAGAAATCGGCACACCCTAAAAAGGGCTCTGCTAACCGTTCCGCTGAAAATGCGTCGAACAGTAGCAAAAAAGAAGTTATTAAGCTCACGGGAAAAGTCATCGAGGCTCTACCGGGGACTAAATTTCATGTCGAGCTTGAGAATGGTCATGTTATAGTTGCTCACATGTCGGGTAAAATGCGAAAGAATTATATCCGCCTCGTGCCGGGCGACAAGGTGGAAGTTGAGCTAACCCCTTATGATCTCACGAAGGGTCGCATCAGCTACCGCCAAAAAGATTAAATTTAATCGAAAACAAGAATGGCTTTAGTGGAGGTACTAAGCTAGCCTTTGGCTAGTTTTTATCTATATCTAAAGACCGTAAGTTTTCGGAAAGGAAATTTTCATTTACATGAAAGTACGTGCAAGTGTAAAGAAAATTAGCCCTGACGATATTATTGTGCGCCGTAAAGGTGTGCTTCGTATCATCAACAAGAAGAAACCTAAGAATAAACAAAGGCAGGGTTAAGCATGGCAAGAATCGCCGGTGTCACAATTCCTAGCGAAAAGCAGGTCTGGATTGGACTTACTTACGTTTATGGTATTGGACGCACCACAAGCAAAGCCATCCTTGCGGCGGCTAAGATTGAGCCGACCACTCGGGTGAAGGATCTCACCGAGGCTGAAGAGCAAAAGCTCAACGATATTATTTCTAGTAAATATTCCGTTGAAGGAGACTTGAAGCGCCTCGTGACGAACAATATTAAACGTATCAAGGATATTAATTCCTACAAGGGGCTCCGCCACAAAGCCGGTCTTCCAGTAAACGGTCAGCGCACCCGCACGAATGCGCGCACCCGCAAAGGTAAGGCTATCGCCGTTGGTGGCGCACAACCAAAAGCAGCAAGTAAAACTTAAGGAGTATAGGAAGTTAGTATGGCAGAAGATACAACTAAAGCTCCTGAAGTGGAGCAAGCAGTTAAAGCACCAAAAACCAAAGGCAAAAAGGGCAAACGTGTTGTCCAGTCTGGCGAGGTGCACATTCAAGCAACCTTTAATAACACCATTATCAGCGTAAGCGATAAGAGCGGTCAGGTCTTGGCCGCATCATCCGCTGGCGCAAATGGCTTCCGTGGTTCCAAGAAGGGTACCGCATACGCTGCACAGGTTGCTGCAGAAAAAGTTGCCGAAATCGCAAAGCGCGATCATGGCATGAGCAGCGTCGATGTCTTCGTTAAGGGTATCGGTCTTGGTCGCGATAGCGCCATCCGCGCCTTTAGCACCCTAGGCATGACAATCAATAGCATTACGGACAAGACACCAATCAAGCACGGTGGCTGCCGTCCTAAAGGAGAAAGGAAACCATAATGGCACGTGATTTATCACCTATTGGAAAACAATCTCGCCGTGAAGGTTATGCACTTGCTCCAAAAGCGCAGAAAGTCATGGCAAAGAAGACCGGTATTCCAGGTCAACACGCCGATATGCGAATCCGTGGCGGTAGTCTTTACCTAACCCAGCTTCGCGAAAAGCAGAAAGTTCGCCGCATTTACGGACTACTCGAAAAGCAGTTCGCAAAATTGATGCGCGAAGCACAGCGTGCAGAAGGTATGACAGGTGAAAACCTTCTTAACTTCCTAGAACGCCGCGCAGACAACGTTGTCTACCGTGCAGGTCTAGCCAGCACTCGTCGTGCTGCACGTCAGCTCGTTTCTCATGGACACTTCACACTAAACGGCAAGCGTATCGATATTCCATCCATCCGCCTAAGTGCCGGCGACGTTCTTGAAGTACGTCCAAAATCCAAGAAGAACAGCTACTTCACCAATATCAATGGCGAAGCACAGCCACTATCTTGGATGAAATCTGACCTCAAGAATCTTAAAATTGAGATTACAGGTACACCAAAGCGCGAAGAAGCAGAGGTGGGCATCAACGAACAGTTAATCGTCGAGTATTACTCACGCTAAAGGAGAACTATGACAAAAGTAATTCATGAAGCAGAACTAGCAGAGATCAAAGACCTTGGTGAAAACAGTTCAAGCTTTATTATCAAGCCACTTTACTATGGCTATGGTAATACTCTTGGTAATTCACTACGTCGTGTTCTTCTATCCAGCATTAAAGGTGCCGCAATCGTTGCTTTCCGCATCGAAGGTACCACCCACGAATTTTCCGCCATTCCAGGCATCAAGGAAGATACCGTGGATATCATGCTCAATCTTAAAAACATTCACTTCAAGTCTCACTCTGACGAGCCAGTTGAAGTACACTTCGAAAAGAAGGGTGCTGGCGTAGTCAAGGCTGGCGATATCAAACTCCCAGCAGAGCTTGAACTATCCAACCCACAGCAGCAAATCTGCACCATCGATGATCCAAACTTCACCCTAAAGATGGATTTTGTCGTCGATACTGGCCGTGGCTACCTAAGTATCGAACAGGCTGGTCAGGACCGCATCCACAGCGACATGATCGCTCTAGACGCTGTCTTTACCCCAGTTCTACGCGTACGCTACAACGCAGAAAATACTCGTGTTGGACAGGATACTAACTTGCAGCAGCTAACCCTTACGATTGATACCGATGGTACTATTACACCACGCGAAGCTTTCGAAGAAGCAGCAGCAATTCTAGTAAACCAGTACAAGGCACTTGCCGGCAGCACAACTGTCGAATCCGCACCAGCTCCAACTGCTGGCAAAGATGAAGCAGAAGCAGGTTCTACAACTCCAATTGAAGAGCTTGGTCTTTCGGCTCGTACCGCAAACGCTTTGCTAAACAACGATATTCATACCGTTGCTCAGCTTAAAGCACTTTCGGACAGCGATTTAAAGGAGCTCAAGGGCTTCGGTGCTAAAGCGCTCGACGAAGTTAAAGATAAACTTACGGAGTTAAATATCTAATATGCATCGCCATGGATATAAAGGGCGCAAGTTCGGTCGCGAAACCGACCAACGCACTGCACTAACTCGCGGTCTGATGCGCTCCTTGTTTAAATACCAGGCAATCAATACGACTCTAGCAAAAGCTAAGGAAATTCGCCGCCCAGCTGAAAAGCTTATTACGCTTGCAAAGCGCGGCGACCTAGCTTCCCGCAGACTCGTGATTGCTCGTCTTGACGATACTGAAATGGGTAACTACCTCGTAGATGTTATCGCACCACAGGTCAAGCACGACAGCGGTTATCTCCGCATCGAACGCAACGGCTTCCGTGTTGGCGACAACACCGAAATGGCAACCATTTCCTTCGTTGATGACATCAAAGACATGCCAAAGCCAGCAAAGAAAGCTGCTACAAAAGCTGCTCCAAAAGCTGAGAAAAAGGCAGATAAGAAGGAGGAGAAATAAGTATGAAAACTTATAGCCAAAAGTCCTCCGAGATCGCACGTGAATGGTGGATTATCGACGCTTCCACTTTGCCACTAGGCAAATTGGCCGTCGTAATCGCAGACAAGCTCATGGGCAAGTCTAAAGTTACCTACACGCCTCACACCGATAACGGTGACTATGTCGTCGTTGTTAACGCTAAGAACATCAAAGTTACTGGCGACAAGATGACAGACAAGCATTACTACCGCCACTCTGGCTTCCCAGGCGGCTTGACCGATCTTACTCTCGCTGAAATCATCGAGAAAGATCCAACTCTAGCTGTTAAAAGCGCAGTTGCCGGTATGCTCCCAAAGAACAAACTTCAAGCTGAACGCATGAAGCGTCTCCGCGTCTTCGCAGGTGCAGAGCACACTCATACCGCTCAGACCCCAAAGGAGATTAAGTAATGCCAGCAAAGAATGCTAAATACACCTACGGCAACGGTAGCCGCAAGGCTGCTACTGCCTCTGCTCGTCTTTACAAGGGCAAGGGTGAACTTACTATCAACGGCAAGAGCGCTGCAGATTACTTCTGCAACAACAAGAGCCTTATCGCTGAAGTAACCGATCCACTAGCTCTAGTTCAGAAGCAGAAAGAGTTCGACGTTACTGTACTCGTAAAAGGCGGCGGTTCCGCCGGCCAGGTCGACGCAATCAAGCTAGCTATCTCTCGTGCATTGGTCCTCGAATTCCCAGAATTCCGCCCAGTACTCAAGAAGGCAGGCCTCATGAAGCGCGATCCACGCGAAAAGGAACGCAAGCACTACGGTCTTCGTGGCGCTCGCAAACGCGAACAGTTCAGCAAGCGTTAATTTTATTAACGAAGAGAACACGAGAACCACTCCGAAAGGGGTGGTTTTTGGTTGAAAAAAAGAAAAATGACCGCATACAAATTACGGTCATTATCTTTTGCAATATTATTTATTATCCTGACAAGCAATCGAGCCGCCCTCGAGCATCATAAGTAGAGCATAGTCATTAGAGTTGCCCGTAGGCTCTACAAAACCCTCCTCATCAGCACAGTTTGCCTTCCATGCGAAGATAATTACAGGATGATCTCCAGTCGAAGTACGATAATTCGATTTAGTAAATTCCTGCCTTGAAGACACTTCTTTTGCTAACATATTATAAATCGAGCCGTCCGGATCTCTGAATTTTTCACCACACGTCGTACCTTCGCCCAAATATAAATGACCAGAATTCACCATCGCTGGACATTCTTCATCTATATATTTTTTCACAAAGCTCTTATCAAAATTCAAATCAGAAGACTCTTTGGTTATCGGAACTCTACCATTATTATTCGTGCGGTAGTCCTCCGTAGCCGCCTGAAATCGACTCAAATCTTGTCGTCGGCGAGTGTTTCTCTGAGAACGCTGCAATGCAGGAAGCGCAATGAATACCATCAAGAATATTAAACCAGCAATCGCGAGGACGAGAACCACCTCAATAATCGTGAAGGCCTTTTTATTATTTTTAGTCATAGCTTATATATAACTCCTACTAATAAAGCTTACGTTTTATACTAGTATAACACCAAAAACGACCCATCAAAAAGGCGCCCTTAATGTAGGCGCCTTTATAAATTTTATTGGTTATCGCCGCAGTATATTGCGCCACCCTCAAGAGCGTATACGATAGCTACATCGCTCGCACCACCGCTAGAACGCGCTAGTGGCTGAGCCTCATTACCCGAACAAATCGAATTAGTAGCAAGATAGACCAAATGATCTCTCCTCATAGTCTCAGTAGACATCCAGGCACCACCATCGCCCTTATTGTCAAGATACAAAAGAGGCTGAGCATTCCCGAAGGTCAAGCTATAGTTAGCACCATCCGGATCCTTAAACTGATCACCGGAACAATTATATTTATAAGTAATTGACTGCGACGTGTTTCCAGCAAGACTATTATCGTGAGTTCCTTCATCGCAAGTCGAGTCAATAAATCTCTTTACGAACCCAGGATCAACATTATCTTCCGAAATCTTATTTGCTGAATGCCAACCAGCATAAGTAGAAGGTGACTTACCATTATTATTAGTCTGATATTCTGTTACGGCACTCAAGATTCTAGCCATATCCTGCCTGCGGCGAGTATTTCTCTGGCCACGTTGCAATGCTGGAAGCGCGATGAATACCATCAAGAAAATCAAGCCAGCGATTGCGAGCACCAAAACAACCTCGATAATCGTGAAGGCCTTTTTATTATTTTTAGTCATAGCTTTTATATAACTCCTATTCAATAAAGCTTATGTTTATTACTTAATATAATAACATAAGCATTATCACATGTTTAGCTTATGCTAAAATAGATACAAGCATAGGAGGTTTATGAGCACTACTCAACGGATCAAAAATATATTCAAGGTCCTATCTAATATCTTTTTCATTCTCATTTTTATCGCATTCTTCGCGATTATCATATATATGGCGGCAACTGGCCTCTTTCGTGGCCATGAAGCTCTAGAAGAAGAACAAAGCCTAATTACGACCCAAGCTAGCTACGAGAAAGAATTCACGACAGACGGCACTAGCTTCGATAGTCCAAAAGTCATCCTAAACCCTTACAAAAACTCGCCTCTTACCGCCCTAGTAATCTTTCATAGCGATAAAGAAATCGCACCAACTGTCAAAGTTGAGGGTAAAGACAATAAAACCAGCATTACTCACAGCTTTAAATCAGGCACAGACCACCTCCTGCCAATTTATGGCCTCTATGCAGATTACGATAATAAAATCACGATCAGCTACGAAGATTCCGGCGAGACAAAGAGCAAAGAAATCAGCATCAAAACCGACCCACTCCCAGAAAACATCGCAAAAGCAGAAATTACTGCCGCAAACAAAGAACAGCTAGACAATAGCCTATATTTCTTCTCGCCAAGTAGCAATTCACTAGCCGCAGCTTACGACATCAATGGTGAGGTTCGCTGGTATCTTACTCAAAAGACCTCTTGGGATAACAAGAGACTCAAAAACGGCCACATCCTAATCAGTACCGAACGCATAATTAACACCCCATACTACATGTCTGGCATGTATGAGATAGATCTACTCGGCAAAATCTACAAGGAATATAGCATTCCCGGTGGCTACCATCACGATTATTTCGAGATGCCAAGCGGCAACCTTCTTGTCGCAAGCGACGATTTCGGCTCCACCAACAACACCGTCGAGGATTACATCGTAGAGATTGACCGCGAATCCGGCGAAGTAGTCAAAGAATTCGACCTAAAGAAGCTAATCCCAACAGAAAGTACTGGTAACGAAAACTACTCCGCCGCGGACTGGTTCCACAACAACTCTATCTGGTACGACGAAGCCACTAACAGCGTCTTATTATCTGGCAGACATGCCGATGCGGTCCTTAGCCTAGATTACGAGAGTGCCACACTTAACTGGATTATTGGCGACCCAACGGGTTGGCCAGAATCCATGCAAAAATACTTCTTTACGCCAGTCGGCGAAGGCTTCGAATGGCAATGGAGTCAGCACGCCGCCATGGTCACGCCAGAAGGCTATATCTTCCTCTTCGATAACGGCAATAACAAAAGCAAAAATAAAGAGAACTACATCTCGGCAGAAAACAGCTATTCTCGTGGCGTCATGTACAAAATTAATACAGAGAACAAAACCATCGAGCAAGTCTATCAATACGGCAAGGAGCGAGGCAGCGATTTCTATTCACCATACATCTCCGACGTAGATTATTTAGAGGCAAATCATTACCTAATATCTAGCGGTGGCATCGTCAAAAAAGATGGCGTACCACAAAATCAACCATCGTCAGTCGCTGGCGCAAATGAACTCTTATCAGATACCGTAGAAATTAAAGACGGGGAAGTCATCTTCGAAATAAAACTAAACAGCAATACCTATCGCGCCGAAAAGCTCAGTGCATACTACGAAGGCGAAAACTTCGAACTAACAGAGAGCAAAAAGCTTGGCCACCTCGCAAAGAGCGAGCCAATCAGCGTCGAAACTGGGCTCTTGTCTGGAACAAAAAGCATAGATAACGAATATAAAAAGCACAATATCGAGCTAAGCAAGGAAGAAGATAGGCTCGTAATTAGCGGAAATTTTGTTAAAAACAGCAACCTACGCGCCATCCTTACCAAAGGCTTCGAAAAGAGATATTATCGCTTCAAAGTAACCAACGAAATGCACGCCGCAATGTGCATATCCGTCTTCGATGAGGGGGCAGACGAGAATGCTGAGAGTATAGACATTACAAGATATATCAATGCCGAAGGTCTGGGCGGAACATATAACGTCTATCTAGAAATCGGCGACACAGTATACGACACAGGAAAAAGCGTAAAATTCTAATAAAAATCCACCGGCTAGCGTCGGTGGTATTTTTTATTTAATACGGATTTTATCTCCAGCAAATATTAAATCTGGATCCATAATATTATTCCAGACACAAAGCTGAGTCATATCTACACGAAACTTTGCACTAATCTCGCTCAAGGTATCACCAGGTTGGATTTCATAGAATTCGTCACCAGGCAAAGATAAGACCGTAGGCTGTTCATCATCCTTAACTTCCGCTTCAGACTCAACCATATCAGAAGGAACAGCATTGACATTGGTGCGCCCAAAAATATTTGGCAAAGGATAAATCTCAGCCATCTGAATATCCATCAAAACATCATTCTTTTGCAAGCTCGGCAAAACATTATCCTCGGTACTAATCGAGATTTTACGCCCAGAATCTAAGTTCTTCTGTTTTCTCTTAACGTCTATTTTCTGTAAAGACATAAGCCTATTATACCAACATTCCAGCCAAATCTATCACGAAGTATTTAATTGACATCCCGAATAAATATGTTGTACAATAGACCCATCGTTCATCGAACGAAATACGCACATTACAGGAGGCAAGGCCATGGAAAATCTGATCAAAATTCAGAAACAGACCACTCAGAAGATTAACGATGCTGCAAAGCACGTAATCGAGACCAAGGAGGAGCTCCAGACGATGCTCAACTTCGCCACTCGCCACAAGCACATCTATGACGAGTCTAAAGACCAGAGCGATCGCAGAAAGGCGCTCCGCTACTACGCCAAGGCTTGGAGATGTTATAGCAGAATCATCGCCAGCCAGGAAGAGATGCGCTGGAACTGCAGAAGTGCTGCAGAGATCACCAAGGGCAAGATCAACCACATCATTCCGACGCTCGAAGACGAAGTAGCCCTCAAGTCCGATTACGAATACTACACCCGCATGTTCGAACGCGTCACTACAGAGCAGCAGGAGTCCATGAAACAGAAAAGAGAAATTCTCGCTCTCGTACGCGAACTTCGCGTAAGCGTAAGACCGGTCGCCGTAGCTATTTAAGTACGCTAACCTCCATTTAGTTACAAACCCCGTAAGAAATTACGGGGTTTCTTTTGTTTGGTTATCTTAAGCTGTCTTGACATTTTGGCTCGACGTTATATAATATAGTTACTAGACGTCACGAATCAAAAGGGAGGTGATTATATGACGGTACTAGAGTATATTCAGCAAATCTCTAGCCTTATCTTCGACGCAAAAGCCAAGCTTTCGAAAGACGAAAAAGAGTTAGATCAGATCACACTGGCATACCTCACAAGCAAAGACCCCAGACTCCTCGAACAAATCGAGACACAGAAAAACATCGTAATCAGGGGTTATCAGTTGATCTCCGCCTGCTACGAAGACCAATCTATCAAATATCTTGAGCTGGCCTCACTAGAAAACGATTCTTTCGACAAACAAAACATCATCAAGCTGGCAGGTGAACGCATGAGATTAGCAGAAGAGGCTACAGCAAAAGCTAAAAAAGTTGCTGATAGCCACAAATCCTAGGACCCCTCACTCGAGGGGTCTTTTTTAGTCCAATCTACATCCCAATTATATCCAGTACAAAATAAAAAGGCCTCCAAAGAGGGCCTACGCGTTAAATGGTGGAGCACAGGAGATTCGAACTCCTCACCTCTTCCATGCCATGGAAGCGCTCTACCAAATGAGCTAGTGCCCCGAAATATGTAATTATCTTAGCACAAATGCGCCACCAGCTCAAGCATCAGGGATAAAGCCAGCTTCCTTGAGTTTTAAGCCGTTTTATGGTATAATATATATGTTCTTTTTGCACTTTTTACTACTTAAGGAGGTTGAGCAAACAATGAAAAAGAACGAGAAAAACACTGACTTCCTGGATACCATGGAACTCCCGGTTATTCGACCCAGGCCTACTAGCAAGAGCAAAATCGAGTACGATGGCAGTTACGACAGGCACAACGACCCCTACGAAGCAATCAGCAGGAGAGTCGAAGCAGAGGCCAAGCGTCTCAAGATTGCCAAAACTACCCAGAAAGCCAAGCAGGCCACAATCAAAAGAGCGAAAGCTAGCAGTAGCAGTCGCTACGGCGAAACCAAAGTCTATAGTGATGAAGCCCCGCTCGACGCAAGGGCAATCGTGTCTATCATTATGGCCCTTATTCTCATCGCGATCTTCGCCATCGTCTTCATGGTTATTATGACCCAGACAAGAAAAGGCAGAGAATCTGATCCCAGTGGCCCAAGCCTGCCCGCATTCGTAGTTAGTGAAACAACGGAAGCCACGACTTCGGCTACAACCGAAGCTCAGACAACCGAGACAACTACGGAAACCACAACTTCAGCTGCAACCGAAGCTACAACCGAGACCACGATTCCTACCACAGAAGCAACCACACAGACAACGGAAGCACAGATGACCGAAGCTATTGTAACAGAAGTCCAGGTTACCGAAGCTACCGAGCTCGAAATTATCGTTACAGATCCGCCTATGCCAACTGAAGCAACAACGGAACCTGCAATCGAAACCACGCTCGAGCCGCCTCCGCCTGCAGATGTCGAAGATCTTGATCCGGACACACCCGGAATCCAAGGCGCGTGGTAAGGTATCCCTCCAAAATCCCGCACATTACGTACGGGATTTTTCCTGCCTCAAAAATTAACAAAAAAACGCTTGCATTCTCTGAAAATAATGCTATACTATCATCTATCAGGCGCGCGAGCGCCTTTGAACATTATCTATTCTGGACCGAGCTGTTCGGCCCGTTTCTATACATTTGAAAGGAGGTAAGGACTATGACAATCCTTACTGCTATGATTAACGTACTGAAGAGCATCTTCGATCTCTTCAAAACCATCATCATCGAGTCCGCAAAGGCCATCACCGGCTTTTACAAGAAGCATCCCGTAATCGCTGCCTACCTTACTGGCGCAATTGCAGTTGCTATCACAGCGGTCGTAGCCTACAACTACGGTGCAAATGGCGGCGAAAACCCCTTTGTAACTCTCCACTCATTCACAGAAACCACCACGACAGCTCAGAGCGAGGACGACAAGTCTTCCGCTCAGGACACTCACACAGAAGCAGAAGCAAACAACGAGTCTGAAGCCCCCGTGGCTGAGCCTCTTGTCGCTACTGATGAATGTGAGTCCGACGAAATCAGCGAAACGCCAATTCAGCAGCCGGTAAGTCCCGCCAAAAACGAGACTCACAGCCTGAAGGGAATCGACGTATCACAGCACAACCCACCTAGCGTTTGGGAAGACAAGGCCGACCAGTTCGACTTTGTTATCGTTAAGTTAACCGAGGGTTATACTTATACGGATCCCAAAGCCACCGAGAATATCACAGCAGCAAAAGATTGCAACAAGCTTATCGGGGCTTATCACCTCGTACGACCCGACTCTGGTGTCGATGCAGTCACTGAAGCCAACTTCTTTGTGGAGCAGCTCAAAGCTAGCGGTTGGGACCATAACTGGCTCCTGGCTTGCGACTTTGAACCGCAGTTTTCCATCAAAAAAGAGGGTAAAATTGACTACAAAGCTAACGCAGACTTCTGCAAAGCATTTCTCGACGAGGTTACACGTCTCACAGACGGCGTGAAACCTTTGATGTACGCTTGTGCTAGAGATATCAATAACGGCGGCGACAACTGGAAAGCTGTTGCTACAAGTTACGGCCTTTGGATGGCCGGATATCCCAACACTGAAACCACCGACTCAGGTACTTTTCTTGATTCGCAGGAAAACATGCCTTATCAGATTGGCCCCTGGAACTACTTGACCATCTGGCAGTATTCCAGCGCTGGACATCTCGACAAAGATGTCGCTTACATGTCCACAGAGGCATGGAGCAAATTCGCTAACCCAACCAGCTAAACGTTCAGCTCGGTTCAGATTAATATATATATATATAGATAATGTAGGTAGCCGCTAGAAGAGCGGATTTTTTGTGTTTTAAGGTGTTCATGGTATAATTAAAGACATGAACTATCAATCCGCATTTATTCCTTATTGGCAAGACTAACTCCTCGCTGACTTAGTCAGTATTCCGATGCTAATAACAATAAACAAGGATAACTTATGAAAACTATACTAACTGGCGTACGCGCAAACGAAGAGCCGACTATCGGCAACTTTCTTGGTGCTTATATGCCAATGATAAACCTCGCACACAAGCATGCCGCAGACAGCAACATTAACATGTTTGTGCCAGATCTACACTCATTTACAACCCCAATCGACCACAGCAAACTCTATGCTCAGGTCATCAAGGGCATCAAATATTACATGGCCGCTGGACTAGATACAGACAATCCAAACGTCCACATCTACAGACAATCGCACGTGCCAGCCCACAGCGAGCTTGCATGGATATTAGATTGCTTCACGCCATTCGGTGAAGCTAGCCGCATGACTCAGTTCAAGGAAAAGTCTGAAGAACATCACGATGCCATTACCGTAGGCTTATTCAACTACCCAATCCTTATGGCCGCAGACATTTTGCTATATGATGCAGAATATATTCCGCTTGGCGAAGATCAGTTCCAACACCTAGAGCTTACTCGCAATATCGCAATGCGTATGAATAACAAGTTCGAGACCGAACTATTCACGATCCCAGCCCCAGAAAAAGAGCAGGTCGCTTTCATGGGACTAAACAAAGGCCTACGCATTCGCTCACTCACTGAACCTACCAAGAAGATGAGCAAGAGTAGCAACAACGAAAAGTCTAAGATTTCTCTAAACGACGACCCAGCAGAAGCCAAGAAAAAGATCATGTCCGCCACAACCGATAGCGAAGGCATAATTCACTTTGATATGCAAAAGCAGCCAGGCGTTAGCAACCTTCTCATGATTGAAGCCCTTATCAATAACAAGCCTCTCGAAGAAGTTATCACACAATTTAATGGTCAGACTCGCTACGGCGATTTGAAGAAACAGGTAGCCGAAAGCGTTTCTAACTTCCTTACGAGTTTCCAAGCCAAAGTCGCAAGCATTTCCGACGAAGATGTCGAGAAAGTCCTAGAAAAGGGCGAAGCTTACGCCAACGAAGTCGCAAACAAGAAGCTTTACGAAATCCAAAAGCAAGTCGGAGTACGTAAATAATGAATCCGTACCCTGGGTGGGAGCTTGCTGGCGGCAACATTGGGCTATTTATCTGTATTTTAGCCATCCTTTTCTTTGCATATAGCCTTTTTGGTTGGATTTGGGAATCCGCCATTCTTCCAATGGCGCGAGGCGAAAAATTTGTAAATAGAGGCTTCCTAACCGGCCCTTATTGCCCAATATATGGCGTAGGCGCACTCATTTTCCTACTTGTAGGTTGCTTTACAGATAACAAAATCGAGTTGTTTTTCCTTGGCGGCATTTTCGCCTGTATTCTCGAATATATCGTGTCCTGGGTGCTCGAAAAACTATTCCACGCCCGTTGGTGGGATTATTCGGATTTTCCAGCAAATCTCAACGGACGCATATGCCTTTATGGCTTCCTGGTTTTTGGGCTCTTTTCGGTTTTAATCCAATACGTAAATAATCTACCGATGCAGCTTTTGCAAAACCTACCACTAAGTACAATTTACCTAAGCGGCATCACAATAATCGTAGCTATCATAATTGATACCATCGTCACAACCGAGAGCATCAAGAAGATTAACTTCAGGCTAAAGAAATACCAGATCATGCTCGAACAAAAGCACCCGGAACTTTACGATTTCTTTACAAAGAACCGCAAGTTAACGTTCAAGCAGACGATCCTAGACAAGCAGTTCCATCGTATTCTGAAGGCCTTCCCGAAGTTTAAATCTACTAGGTACAATGAGGCTCTAAAAGAATTCATTAACTTCCAAAAAAATCTACGCGCCAAAATCAAAGAATCCAAGTTCAAACCAATCAAGAAGAAATAAAATAATTCTTGCATTTTGCCAAGCGTTAGCGTTTTTAATTCTACCTGTTTTTTGCTAAAATACTCTTATGGCAAAGAAATTCAGCAAGCCAGAATTATCAAGGAAAATCAATGGGGATATTCCTTTTGATACTCCAAAAGACAACAAAGAAGAAGACAATCGCAAGCGCCTAGATGTCGCATTGCTGAATTTTTATCCTCGTTATAGCCGTGGCGATTTGCAAAAGTTCATCCGCCTTGGCCACGTTACTGTAAATGGCGAAGTCGAGACCATTTCTAGCACACTCGTCGACGATGACGCTGAGCTAGTACTGAGTCTCCCCACTAACGATTCCAACCGCCCAGAAGTCATTTACGAAGACGACAACGTAACCGTCTTCAACAAGCCAAAAGGCATGCTTTCTATCAAAAAAGGCGCATACGTTCCAGAAGCTTCCATTGACGATTTTGGCGAGATTGTCCATCGCCTAGACCGCGATACGTCTGGCGTTATTATTACTGCCAAGAATCTTGAAACTAAAGGCTTTTTGCAGAAGCAGTTCCAAGAGCGCCATGCACACAAAGTTTATTACGCTATCACAACCAACATTCCTCAGGTACCGCACGCAATTATTAGCGTTCCTCTAACTAGAAATCTCAAGCGTCCAACCACCTTCATTCCTGATCCGGATGGCCGTGAAGCAATTACCGAATACGAAGTCATTAAGACTGGCGAAAAATACGCCCTTATCAAATTAAAGCCAAAGACTGGCCGCACTCATCAGTTGCGCATTCATCTTGCACACATCGGCTGCCCAATTCTTGGCGACCCAATCTATAATCCAAAAGGTCCAAAAGCCGACAGAATGTATCTCCATGCCGCATCGCTAGAGATTACTATTCCAGGCAAGCCTAACAATATCCGAAAAACCTTCGAAGCCAGCCTTCCGGAGCATTTTCTAGATGCACTTAAGTAGCATTGAAGCTATAGATAATATCGTAGAGAAGTGCGGTTTTTGTATTTTTGATATTGCCGCAAATATCGACCAAAGCAACATCCTGCCAAAAGCCATACATATTAAGCCAGCCGACGACGAAAACTCGATCAAAATCGAGCAGATTCGCGATATCTCCGAATTAACTAATACTAAGCAGCTACAAAGCATCTCAATAGTAATCGAAAATGCCGAGCTAATGACCTTATCCGCCAATAACTGCTTCCTAAAGAAGCTCGAAGAGCCAGGCGAGAATATTCACTACGTTTTCCTAACCAGTCAAAGCGGCAAGATCATCCCAACAATCCGCTCGCGCGCCTTTTTGTTCTATATTAACCGCGAGAAATTTAGCCCAGACCACTACGACAAAGATATTTTCGAAGAAGCAAAGCTCTATCTAGCTGCCAAGCCAGAAAAAATCGACGAAATAGCAAACAAAATCGCTAAAGACAAGAAAAATCCACCACGCATTCATGCTTTGCAAATGCTAGAAACCGCCATAGATCTCGCATTAGCAAGCTACAGCAAAACTTCACAGAAAGCTTTCGCACAAAAAATAGAAAAACTGATTAACGCTCATCAAGCTATCGCTAATGGCGGAAACGTCCGTTTGCAGCTGGTAGCAAACATGCTCTAGGCATTTGGGCGATAAAAGAGCTTGTGATATAATGAACCTATGTTAGCAGCAGTGCTTCTACTTGTATTATGTCTTTTTATTGTATTTTTCATACCCAATTATCATGGCGGCGAAAAGCAAAAAGTAGCCGAAAAAGACCCTCGTTTCAAGAAACTATGGAACGTTGCTCAGACTGCAATCCGCGAAAAGAAACCAGTCCGCGCCGAAAAAGCCTTGCTTACAATCCTTCAATTTGACGAAAAGAATGCCGCAGCATACAACCGCCTAGGTATTATTTATGCTAAGGAAAGAAAATACGACGAAGCAATCGAATGCTTCGAGATTGCTCAGAGCCTAGATAATAACGCATCTAGCCTTCATAACGTTGGCCTAATTTATTACGAAACAGGCAATTATGATAAAGCCGCTCAGGCTTTCGAGCATGCATTAGAACTTGATGGAGGCGAGCCAGCAAGGTATATCGCCTATGCAAAAGCTCTAGAAAAACTCGGCAAGCGTAGCAAAGCCATCGAATCCCTCGAAGGCGCATACGAACTTAAGCCAGATACAGCCATCTTGAAGCATCTTTTGCAGTTCTACGAAAACAATAATGACGAAAAGAATATCGAGCTAACCAAGCAGCGCATCCAAAGAACCGCCCAAAGAGAAAAGAAGCTTTTTGGTTTCACAATCGATAGTACGAGCGAAAAAATGGCAAAGAGCAGCGATCGCAAATCAATCAGCAAAGAAGAACGCGCTCAGCTCGCAAAGCAGGTTAAAGAAGAACACAAGAAAGCTAAAGAATTAAAGGCCCAAAAGAAAGCAGAAGCAAAGAAAGCCGCTGCTGTTGCTAAGGCGGCAAAGAAAACTAGCGCGCAAAACGCCCGCGTAGCCAACAAAAAGCTTCCCAAAAATAAGAAAATAGTATAGAATATAAACATTACGCCGCAATAGCTCAGTTGGTAGAGCAGCCGCCTTGTAAGCGGCAGGTCATCAGTTCAAGTCTGATTTGCGGCTCCATGCGAGAGTCAAAGCAAGCAGAAAATGCTTGCATTTTTTGTTGATTTGACCGAGTATGGTGAGCAAATATCAAAGATATTTGCTTACTCCTGCGAAAGTCAAAACGGGTGAAATACCCGTATTTTTATATCTTAAAATTTTAAGTGTACACTATAACTTTCCATTTCGGAAAGTTAATACACCTTAGTATTATTGGCTTATCTGTTAAAACTTTCCATTTTGGCAAGTTAATCCGTATATAGCCAAGCAAAAAGCCTATAGTAAAAACTAGAACAAGGCTACAAAATTGACTAAACACTCCAAAAATGATATAATATATCGATACGTTTTTATTCAACAGTTTAGGAGGGATATTTATGAATAAAACGATAGCTCTTACCATCGGGAATGGTAGCTGCACAGGAAAAGCAATTATCAATGTCGCATACGAAACCAAAGACTTCGGCGAGATGCTCGCTTCGTCCGATCCGGCCACCAAGTATCTCGTACTTTTCGACCCCAAGACCAAGACAATCTATGTCGACAATCGAGCGGACGCGAAGTACAAGACATTTGCGACACTACACGAAGAAATCTGCTGTGGCGGCCTGCATAGCGACCTTATTAGCCTCAAAGACGTCGATGCAACACAGAGATGCCGCGAAGTCGAGAAGTTCGTCGCAAGCGCCTGCGGAGATTACAGACAGGAATACCTCAAGAAGCGGAAAGCAATGTTCGAGTATATCATCAACGAGAAGCTCAACAACGACCCCGCACTTACGGTAACCTTGAACTGGATCAACGAAGCCCTGACATCTACCTAATCCCAGCCCGCCGCTCACGGCGGGCAATTCTTTTCTTTCGAACCTATAGAACTCTTTATTTTTCTTAAATCTTTTGCTAAAATAAACATATCGCTGGGATAGCGAAGTGGTCAAACGCATCAGACTGTAAATCTGCCGGCTCACGCCTTCGTAGGTTCGACTCCTACTCCCAGCACCATTTAGATAATAAAAACGACTCCGCAAGGAGTCATTTTTTGCTAGCTAAATAATTCTGAGTAGGAGACGAACCGGAGGTTCGGACGAGGTAGGAGCTGAGAGAAAACAAAGAAATACATAGTATTTCGGCTTTTCCGAAGCGACGCCCCGAGTCAAGCAATTCCAAAGGAATTGCGCTCTCCTACTCCCCCCCTAAAGAATCCTATTTCTTAATCTTCTCCATCTTCTTCAAGCTACATTTCTTGCACCTATACTGCGGATGTTTATCCTCAGTGCGGTCATAATTCCCCCAAGAAACAATCCTATACCCACGCTTTTTCTTGCCACAATCATAGCATTTTACATGATCTTTAATCTCCCAAAGCGGCACATCACTCTTCTTCTTAAAGATAATCTTGTCCACCCAAAAGAAAATCAAGCCACCGATAAAGTTCGCGATAATCGTAGCCCACAAAGTCGACATATTAGATAGCAACTTCAAGACAATTGCCAAGATTGGAGTACTAAGCTGCCAACGAATAAGATATAAGGAATACTTCTTTGCTAACTCCATAATAACCTCCAAGTAATTAACTAATATAATAGCACAAGCCTTACCCGTATTTCTTGTTATAATCATAAATACAATGCACGCAATAATCCGTCTAGGTCAAGGAAAGTTTTATACCTCAGCAGTCTTCGGTAAATATCATGACGAAAATGGCGATTATTATATTGTTTACGATCAAACAAAAACAAAACTAGTCAAAATCCATAGCGTCGATACTAACCTCCTAGACAGAAGCCTCGCATCCCGTATTATCATCTTCGACGATAGCGATATTGGCTGGAAGTTCGAAATGGGCTCAAATCGCAAATACGGAGGCCTCAGCTTCTTACCTAAAAACGAAGCGCTAAACCTAGTAAAGTCGGGCAAAATGCCAGGACTACCAAGCACACTCGCTACAGAATGCCAGCTGGCAGACAACGCAACAGCACTTCCAAAATGGTTCACAGTCGCATCAGAAAGGGAAGCAGAGCGCCTCAAAATCATTTCTGATGGCTTCAAGGACGCCTTTGTTTCTGAGTGTCAAAAGCATACCAAAACCGGAGATATTCGCGTTCTATTCGAAGGTCTACCGGGCTATCAGCTAGAATTGATCTTCACTGGCGATGCCTACTGCCACCTTCACGATCCAGAACAAGACCAGCCATGGTGGTATGATTCCTTAATCGAGTATAAAAACGGCTATATATATTTGATAGATTCCGCCGAGGCTAGCATCTCTCAATTCTTCAACTGGAGCACAGACTGCTTCCGTGCGCAAAAACTATTTTATAGAATTCATATTCTATAGATTGACATATATACATTTTTGATGCATAATATCATCTATCGTTTTATGCGATAGTTCTTCGAAAAGGAGGTGTAAATATGGGAAAAGTCATTTTCGGCATTAGTCTCGTAATTGCTGCAGCCGCTGGCGTTATGCTTTATTGCGTATGCAAAGGCGGAGACAAGGAAGACGACATTGATTTCGACTTTGCTCCGAGTAACCCCGAAGAGGGCAAAAACGATTTCGATATCGATGTTGACGTACCTGAGGAAAGCGGCGAGGAAAACACTGCAGAAACAGAAGAAGAGGAGTCTTGAGCTCTATAAGCTCCCCACATAATTCATTTTCGAAAACACCATCCTATTATTGTTACCCCACGCTTCTCCGTGGGGATTTTTTTGTAAAATTTCTCAAATCTCTAGAGTTTTGGTTAGTTATCATATAAAATCTGTCTAAAGGGTGAGTACATTACACAGAAGGGGTGATATGAATGAGCAAAAACAAGAAAGCTAGCGGCGAAGCTTTAACTCTCGACCAGAGAGCAAAGGTATTCTGCCAGATTTTCAATACTTTGCTTGAGTCAAATACCGTAAACCGCATGGGATTTCTTGCACTTGGATACGTTTCTAACTCAGACAACATCCAGGAATTTTCCGCTTCGGAACGCTGCGAGTCCGATAGTGAGCACATGATCAGCTTTGTATGGGCTGCATGGCTCATGGGAGCGCTCTTCAAAGACGAACTCCCTGGATTCAAGCCCGGAAAGGTTAAATATATCGGAGCATTACACGATGGCGCCGAATACCTGATTGGCGGCGACATTCCCGACGACGGCAACCGCAACAACGAGCTGAAGGATGAGCGCGAGCTCAAAGCCATGAAGCTCCTCGTTAAAGACTTGCCCAAGAAAGCTCGCAAGAAGGCCATTAAAGCCTTCGCAGACTTCCAGAAGAAAGACAGCTACGCTTACGTTATTGACAAAATGCTGTTTCCTCTCGTTCAGCTCTGGCGCATCAAGCAGGGTTGGCCTGAAGGCAGCATGAAGACAAAGGAAAAATTAGGTATCCTCACGGGTACCGACGCTGATTTTATGGAGATTACCGGATCAGACGAACCGGTTATCGTCACAACCGCTCACACACTGTCCATCACTAAAGGAAAACCCGGATACGATGTTGCATGCGCAATTATCAAGGCTCAGTTCGCTGAGGCCGAAAAGGAAATTCCCGATTCGTTGATGGACTTGTTCTAAACCTCACCCTATACTTTAAAGCCCTCTCTTAGGAGAGGGCTATTTTTATACTACGGTTGGATTTATATCAGTTTTTGGCGCTTCGGTGTTTTGCGGCTCGGCAGTTAACGGCGCAGCATTAATTGGAGTAATGGTAGCAGGCGCGGCACTTGCCGTATTTGCAGAAGTCGTTTCTATCGGAGTTGCACTAAGCACTGGTGGCAAATCTGCAGGCTTTGCTACTACCGGAACAGGACCGACAACAGGCGCATTTACGGCCGGAACCGCACCGTAAGTAACCACCGTACTCTGCACAAAATTAACTTCTTCTAGAATATTTTTACCGTAAAAATCTGTTTTAATCTGCGAAGTTCTATTGATCAGAACTAGAGCAATTGAAATCGCAAAGATAAAGCTGAGAATAAACAATGCGATATATAACACCGAGTTAGTATTATTGCCAAGATAACCAGAAGCCGTAGACATCATCAAAGCCCAGTCATAAATCGTATGCACGAGCATCGGCATCACAAGCGCAAGAGCTACATTGCCAGCATACCCTGCAGACTTCTTAATTTTTGCCTCTTTTGCTTTACCAATGAAGTAACCCATAATCACGCCGAACATGGCATGGCCAGGAATAGAGAATATTGCACGTCCAATCACGGTAATAACAACGCCGCCATTTGCGGCACTAGTCATGACGTAAAGGAAGTTTTCAACAAAAGCAAAGCCAAGCGAACTATATACGCAGTAGACTATGGCATCGTAACGACAGTCAAACTCAGCATTCTTCATCGCAAGCAACATCACACCAGAAAGCTTCATGCCTTCTTCGATCAATGCAATACCAAGGAATACGTTCGTGAACATCTGGCCAGGATTAGTAATGCCATCAACTGGAACAAAATAGTCCATAAACATTTCAAGAAAAAGTACAGATACAGAGCTCAAACATCCATAAATAAAAATCTTCCTAAGAAGCGAGCGTGGCTCTTTTACTAGATCCTTTTTGTTTACATAATACAAGACGCCAAGCACAGGAAGAGCTGCAAGTAGTACGACAACATATAACATACTAATATTATACATTAGCATAATGCCCGAAATGATATAATTAACTCATGTTTAAGGCCCTAAAAACGGATTTCTTAAATCTACCAAAAGCGGACCGTAATTGGCTCACGATCTGGAGTCTTATTTATATTACCTTCCTGACTATCGATGCAGTTTACGTGAATTTTTGGGGCAGCTCAGTTCTAAAATATATCGGCATTTTTCTTTGCATCATCTACGCCTACCAAAAATCCAGCAACGACGTCCCGCTAATCCTAGCTTTACTCTTTACCTTCCTAGCCGACACTATTCTGGTCTGGACAAAATGGGAAGTCTTTGGCGTCTTTTGTTTCTGCTTCGCACAATTCATGCATCTAATCCGTCATGGTTTGATTCAGCCAAAGAACATCGGCATCTTTACTTTACTCGTTACCGTGTTCTTTATTTACGCCACAACTCAAAGCATTCCAGCCATCTACGCAATTACCGCAGTTTATGCCGTCATGCTCGTAACGAACGTAGTTCTATCCATAAATCGGTATAACAAAAACAAAAAAGATATTCATGCAAGATACGGCATGTATGGCTTCTTAGCATTCATAGCTTGTGACATCTGCGTCGGCACCAGGCACCTAATTCTAGATGGCGCTCTGCCAGCTACAGCACTCCCTCTCGTAGCGTATTTGGTCTGGGTCTTCTACTATCCATCACAAGTTTTAATCGCCAACAGTTCGAGCAAAACTCAAACAGATACGAAATTGCAAAAAGCCAAAGATTAAGGTAAACTCAAATATATATGAATGGGAAGTCTAAGCCATACGCAATCCTAGTTTTCGGTGCTCCGATGAGCGGCAAGACAACTTTCGCAGAAAAATTTAGCGAACGTTTTAATGCGCCATACCTAAATCTATCCGAGCTTCACGAACAATACCGCGTTAGTAGAAAAGTCGCACTTATTTTGATTACTCAAATTACAAAATGTAAACAAACTCTAATTATCGAGGGTGCTATCGATAGTGAACGCCAGCGCAACGAAGTTCGCGATCTTCTTACCAAAGCTGGATATATCCCAGTACTCGTATGGGTTCAGACCGACCTTAATGCTATCAAGCAACGCATGCGCCACAAATACAGCCGCGCATCCGAAGCTAAGGCTGTCCTTGAAGAATCTTATCGCAAGATCGAAGCCCCAGCAGACTACGAAGATCCTATCGTTATCTCAGGCAAACATATGTTCCAGACACAATGCCGCAACATCTTGACCGGCATCTCTGATCGCAGAAAAGCGAAACGCTAATCATGATTCTTATTGATAAAGAATTTGGCGAAGTCATCGTGCGCAAAAACGCATTCTCGACAGGCGCCAGATTTAGCGTGTCTACATCAGGCAGGCTATCTATTTCTATCCCAAGCTGCAGAAGCGAGCGCTATGCCAAGAAAGCGCTAGAATCTTGCCGTGAACAAATCCGAGAAAAATTACACGTCAAAGATCCAGCTACACAACGCGCTCGTGACGCACAAAAGAAAATCCTGCAAAAAAAGGCAAAGGAGTACCTGCCATACCGCCTAAATTTTTGGGCAAAAAAATTTGGTTATAGCTATTCCGGCGTTCGATTATCTCATGCCAACACTCGATGGGGAAGTCGTTCAAGTACAGGTACGATATCTTTAAATATTGGCCTCATGAAACTTCCAGAACCGCTCCGAGATTATGTCATTATTCACGAGCTAGCTCACATTAACCACATGGATCATTCTAGTGCATTCTGGCACGAAGTTGGCGAGCATGACCCCAACTATAAACGCCACGAAAAAGCCCTCAAGATGTTTAGCCCTGGTGTTTAGCAAAAATTCAAATATGTTACAATAAAATTATGAATACAATCTCGGAATTGGTGGGTCCGATTTATCAGAATCTACTCGCGCTTTTTGCGAAGTACGATATTTCTCTTAATCTAGACATTCAAGATCCATCACTTAGCTTTGACGATTTATCTCAAGTCCGAGACTTTTTGCGCGAACAACTTTCCCGCGCCATCCGCAACTGTGAACCAGGCGACTCAATTACGATTTCCGAACAACACAACGACAAGCAAGTTCGCTTTAGCGTCAGAGATAGTGGACGCAGTCTAACTAGAGACGAACAAGAAGAACTACGCGCCAAAGATTACGAAGTCCGCGCCAGGTATGGCTACGACAATATCGTAACGATTAAATTTGATATCGTTTAGGCAGTCTCCTGCGAGACAGAACAATAATCCCCAAACCCGCAGCGATGATTAGTAGCGGAAAGAATAATCCGCTCGAAATAAGGTCAATATCCACGAAACCAAAGCCTACGCAATAAAATCTGCGATACTTTTTCATTTTCCTTACATCGAGTCTAACCATTGTTTTATTTCCTTTCTTTTTTTGCTGGATTTAAGTTTTGCATGCCAATATATAAAAAATATTTTTCAAACGCAAACACAAGCAGAATGAGTTTAATAAAACAAAAATCACCCTTGCAACGATACAAGTTCGGTGCTTTAATTAGAAAATCTCAAGAAATTAACTCCATGTCTCTGGAACCACATAGAAGAAAAGCTAGAGAAATCGGACTTTAATAATCTTTTTAGTATTTATGAATTTCTAATGCAAAACCACCACCGGGTGCCATATAGACTTCGAGCTTATCGCCACGGCGAAGAACCTTTTCTTCAACCACATGACCAAGCTGATTATCGCGATAATGCGCATCATCAGAATCACGATATAGCTTTGCCTTATAGCTCGAGCCTTCTTCAAGGAAGTCAAAATTAAGCATTACTCTGCGGCCATCTTCGTTTGTTACACCACCAACATACCAATCCTGCGAATTCCAAGCCTGTCTTGCCACAACATAACTCTTTCCAATCTCGCCAACTAGCGGAAGAGTCCTTTCCCAGCTCGTAGGCAAGTTACGAATGAATTCGAAGAGATCCGGGAAGTTTTCTTCATAGAAACGCGGCCTATCTGCAGCCATCTGCATGCCAGAGTAAATCGTGACATAATAAGCAATCTGCCTCGTAACGGTAGTCGCAATACGTTTCGTAGGGTTACCGACATCAAAAATACCAGAAGTGTAGTCCATGCCACCAGCAAGCAATCGGGTATATGGCAAGAAGCAAGTGTGGGACGGAGTTAAACCGCCACCTTCATATTCCTGACCACGAGCACCTTCGCGCGTCATAAGGTTTGGCCACGTTCTCTCGATGCCTGTACTCTTGATAGGTTCGTGAACATCAAGCATGATGCCGTACTTTGCGGCAAGCTCAAGTGCATACTGATAATGCATAACGCCAAGCTGTGAATGATGGTATTCGCGCTGGCCATTGATAACCATACGAGAACCAGCATATCCAGACTTGATATACTTCACGCCATGATCGCGCATATACTTATAAGCATTGTCGATTTGCTCTTCGTAATTATCGACAAAGCCAACCGTCTCGTGGTGGCCAACAATCTCGACACCTTTTTCTTTGGCATAATTACAAACTTCATCCAGATCAAAATCCGGTGTTGGATCTAGGAATTTGTTATTGACGCCATTCTGGAGCCAATCACCTTCCCAACCGTCATTCCAGCCTTCAATGAGCAATCCAGAAATACCAAGCCTTACACAAGCATCGATATATTCTTTGGCATGTTCAGTCGTCGCACCATGTCTATCCCCAAGCGCCCAAGTCCATTCACCAACAAACATCGCCCACCAAATACCTAAGAATTTAATAGGTTTAACCCAAGAGAAATCCTCGCGCGGAGCAGGGTTAAGATTTAGCATCAAGCGACTCGTCGTAAGATCCAGCGGATTCTCAGCAACAATCATCATGCGCCAAGGCGTACTAAACGGCAAGCTAACATGAGCCTTCGTACCATCCGAAAGCGGAGTAATATCCGCCTGCAAAGCACGCTTATTCATCTTCAAAGTCATACCGCCATAGTTATAAAGCGCAGCTTCGTGTACAGCAACATAAAAGCCATCGGTCGTAAGAACCGTCATTGGTGTATGAACAGAATCACGCAAATCAAAAACTGGCTTTTCGGTATAGCAATATTCGTAGCGATCAGGCTGGTAGGCAGGAATACTCCAAGAACGATCATTAGAGTTAAAGGCGAATTCTGTTAACTCTTCCGTAATCACCAAACGAGACATCTGAGGCTGAACCGGAATTTCATAGCGAAAAGCTACACCATCATCATAGGCACGGAAGCGCAAAGTCAAAAGTCTGGCAGGCTTAATAACTTCTTCGAGATAAATCACGGTTTCGGAATAGTTATTGCGAATATAGTGTTCTTCGCCCCAATAGGCTTCCCAAGTTTCGTCAAACTGCCTATTAAAAGCACGGACTACGCTCATACCGTGCTCAAAGGAGCGTTCGCCGCGTAGCTCTAGACCAAGCGTAGATCGTTTAACGATAATCTTGTCATCCTTGCGAACATAGTAGGACATTTCGCCATGCTCGATAACAAAAACAATCTTCAAACGACCGTTTGGAGAAGTAGTCTCAAAAACAGCATCGGTCTTTGGTTTTTTGAAAAGCTTACTAAGAATTCCCACTAAAATTCCCTCGTTTGCATAAGTCAATTATAACATGCTTATGCTATATTTAGATTAATGCATTGGATTATTCTATGCCTAATAGCTGCGTTTGGTTACTCGATTGCCGCTTTTATCGATAACTACAATACCGATATTATTTTCAAGAGCAGAAAACCTCAAGCCATCAAAGCAATAAATGGTTTTCTTTATCTCATAATCGCTGCAATTATCTTTATCTTCATCGGCATAAAAGAGAGCTCATTAGAAATAATCCTACTATCAGCTTTATCAGGCGTAATCGCTTCGATCGCATCAATCCCATACTATCTCGGCCTAAGAGAAGAAGAATCAACCACTGCCGCCATCTATTATCAGCTAATCCCAGTATTTTGTATCTTCGCCGACGTCTTCTTACTCGGCAAAACTCTAACAACTCTCCAGATATTTGGCTTTTGCATAATCCTGACCGCGCCATTCATTATAATCTTGTCGCGCAGGCGTAAATCTGCCCGCAAGTTCGAAATTCGAGCCTCGCTATTCTTCTTGACATACGCAGCACTACTAAGCGTCAGCAATATTATCTTTGCTAAAACCGAGCAACGAAATACCGACCCAATGACCCTGTTCTTTTGGTTTACTTTAGGTCGCGCCGCCTTCGATATTATTTCAACCGCCATAATGCCATCTTGGCGCAAACGCATCAAACAAGTTCGCAAAGTTTTCCCGATCAAGCTATTTGCAATGACCGCACTCACACTCGGTATTTGTAGCGTAGCGGATTTCCTTGTCAGGCTCAGCTTTTCTACAACAAACACATCTTTTGCGACCGTCGTATCGAACACATCAGAATTGATCATGACCTTCATGTTAGGCATCATACTAACCGTAATATGGCCAAACTTCGGCAGAGAAAAGCTCAATAGACATATCATACTTTCGCACCTCGCCGCAACAGTAATTGTTGTCGTAGGCGTAATTCTAACACAAATTTAAGCTACTACTTTTGTTGTGTTACACTAAAATTATGATAAACACAGCGATAGTTATACCAGAAGCAGTCGTGACGCTTATCTTAGCGATTCTAGTCTGCCTCTTTGGTTACAAGCTAAAGAAAATAGCGTTCTTTATAATTTGGTTTATTATTGGCTATCATGTAGGAAAGCTGATACCACCAAGCGTCTTTAATAACGATCAGATTTGGGGATTCGTTATTCCAATCGCTATTGGTATTTTATTCTCGATGATAGGCCTAAGCGTCGAACGCCTCTGCGTAGCCTTGCTCGCTGGCGCCATCGGCTTCTTCCTAACTATCGACTATCTTGGCGGAGCATACACCTTCATGCCGAACGTCTTAATCGCAGTTATCGTAGCGGTCATTCTTGGTTGCATTGCGGTAGCAGCAATCAAGCCAATGATCATCTTCGTAACAGCGGTCGGCGGCGCGTATTACATAGGCTTAACACTAATCCCGCTCTTTGGATTAGCAACAGTACCATTCTTCTATATCATCACAATCGTATCTGCAGCCTTTGGTCTAGGATTCCAGTTTACACAAAATAAAGGGCAAATATAGATTAGTCAAAAAGACGCACTACATAGGGCGTCTTTTTGTTTCTAAACAGATTTCTTTGCTGCCTGACTAATATTATTGCCAGCATACTTTACCATATCGACAACAAGCTTTTTACTTTCTTCGTCTACGGTCTTGAGATTCTTGGCAAGAGCAACTAGCTTTTTGGCGTTTGCGATGTCTACCGTTTCTTTGATTCCAGATTTTTCAAACAAATCAAACACGCTATCAATAATCTTCTTTCGATCTTCATCAGAATGACCATTAAGCCACTCCGTCAAACTCTTTTCGAGTGCAAGACTCTTAGCAGTCAATTTGCTACGGCGAAGCTTATCACCAATAATCTCCCAGGTTAGCATCGAGTGAGCAAACACGCCATAAGTATTACTCTTAATCGGGTAATGTTTATCGTGGCGAAGAAGCATACCAACAATACTGCAATGCGGGACAATATGGTTTAGTTTTGGACGAACCGTTTTATAAGCCTTCGACTCCATTTCGCGCTTTCTAAGACCCGGGCCGTCATTACTATAAACCTTAGAAATTTTTCGCTGCTTCAAGCCAGTAACCAACATAGCCGACACAAGGGCAGTATTTCCACCCTTAGAGTGGCCACCAACAATCACATTCGGGCCAGTAAGCGAAATATGTTTCTTCAGATATTCAGCACCCAAAGTATGACTCTCGACAGGGAAGCGACAAGCAAGCAAACAGTCTTCCTTCCAGCCACTCATCGTCTGATCAGTGCCCTCAAAAGCAACAAATGATAGCTTCGGCGTAATTGTAAAAGTCATAGCGCCAAACTGCGTCTCTTCGTCAAGCAAATAAACATAGTCATACATACCAACATTAGCAAAACGTGGCGCATTTATAACTTCAACAAGAGTTTTGTAGGCATCTTTTATAGAAAGGCCAAGCTTCGACACGTCCTTAAAACGATGCGTCCTTAAATAATCCTGACCAATCTCTTTAATACTATGAAGACCAGAATCAACGCAGGTCCCAGAATAATCGAGATAAGCAAGGGAACAAAAAACCAAATTATCCAAATCATTAAAAGGCATCTTCTTAAAGCTAATCTGCCCGTATTTTTGAATATAGTTAATTAGATTCATATGACTCCTAAATGGATGTATTATATCATTCTACGCGTGGTGATAAGGATGCCCTAGATATATCTCCTGCGCACGGTAAATCTGCTCAGCCAAAATCAAGCGGCAAATCTGATGCGGGAACACCATCTTGGAAAAACTTAGAATCAGATCCGCGCGAGCCTGCATTTCTGGCGAAAAATGTCCAAATGCACCGCCAACCACAAAAACAATATTTTTTGCAGAACCAAAAGCATCCGCCATCTTCTCGGAAAGTTCAGGCGAGCTCAAAATCTTACCGCGCTCATCAAGCAAGATTACAAAGTTATCTCTATCAAGAGATAAAACCTTAGAATCAAGTTCGGATTCTTCAACAAACTGCCAAGTAAGATCAAAAGGCTTACGGAGGCGCTTCTCGTATTCGCCACAAGCCTCAGCCAACCAATCTTTGTTCTTTTTGCCGCCTGCAAGAATCTTTATCATAAGATAAATATAACATATTTTGCTTTGACGAACCAGCAAAAACATTATATAATTATGCAATCCGCGCGCCAGATTGTTTCTTGACGCACCGCACATTGAGAGAAAGGATCTAACTATGGACGAGAGAATCAACTACTATGCCCTCGCAAGCGTGTTGCTTGCCGCGCCAGGAAGAAACGGCATCCTCTTGACCCCGATGCAGCTCGAGTATCTCGATACATGCATCAACAAACTCCTGACGGAAGAAGAGAAGGATACCCTCAGAAACAACGATGAGGACCCAGTTCTCAAAATTAAAGGCCAGCGTGCCATTAATAAGCTCAGAAAAGACCCCGAGCTGATGGTGGTCCTCACCCTGGGAGAAGCCTCCGTCAAACAGCTTATTGATGCTATAGTTTGCATGATCTCCGGAGAATACAAAGCAATAATCGGAGAGGACAAGGAAAATGGTGGCTACAGCCTTGAATTCGAGCTCAAAGAACCCGAGGAATACGAGAGTGAAGACGACAGAATCATCAACGACTTCATGAACGCCAGAGTATACCGTGGCCCCTTCAGACCTTATCAGGGCGGCAGCTACATGGACGCCGACGGCGAAGTGATCGACCCTATCTACGGCGAAATCATCCATAAGAAGTGCGATTATATCTACTCCGCGCAGCATCTCAACCTCAGCAAAGAGCAGAGCAAAGCGATCGCACCCAGCGGCAATCTCATAAACTCCCAGCTCCTGGATTACTACGTCTGCAATGAAGCCAAACCTATCGCCCCCTTTACGGCAAAACATTTCGAGCAGATCAAAGCATATCTCGAGTACTGGATTGGCGCAGATTTCCACGAGTACACGCCTTGAGCATTCCTTTCTATTAGAGCCCTCAAAAGAGGACTCTTTTTCTTGCATTTTGAAGTCCTATCTGTTATAATACTCCCAGTTACCAAAGACAGCGGCGGCTGAGCAATCAGCTTAATCATGCCGCCGAGGATAAATATTCTTATATATTCTTGGTGACGCGCTATATCTAGCGCTTTTTAAGTGCTAAATAGCAATTAACAATCTGGCTAAAACGAATAAACCAAAAGGAGATTTCTATCTATGGCAATTAGCAAAGATAAGAAACAACAATTGGTTGCCGACTTAAACGAGCTTCTCAGCGATGCAAAGATGACAGTTTTTGCTAAATACCAGGGCCTTACGGTCGCTGAAATGCAGGAACTTCGCAAAGCTGCTCGCGAGAACGACGTAAAAATCAAGATTGTCAAGAACCGCCTCGTCCGTGTCGCCATGGGCGAAATCGCAGTTTACAAAGATACCGATACAAGCGCTCTAGAAGGTCAGCTACTTTATGCCGTTTCTAACAACGACGAAGTCGCTCCAGCACAGGTTCTAGCAAAATTTGCTAAGGATCATGCTGCCCTAGAACTTAAGGGTGCTTTCTCTGGTGATGGTAAAGCTCTCAACGAAGAAGATGTCGTTGCGCTATCCAAGCTTCCAAGCAGGGAACAGCTCATCGGCCAGGTCGTCGATATGCTTCTCAGCCCAGTCAACGATGTCACGAATGCACTTTCTGGCAATCTACACGCCTTGCTCGACGGTATCGCCGACAAAGCAACCAATTAATTATTATTTATCAACCGTTAAATCATAAAGGAGTCCAATAAAATGGCTGCTGATGTAAAGAAAATCGCAGAGGAATTGGTTAAGCTCACCGTCCTCGAAGTTAACGAGCTAAAGAATGTCCTAAAGGACGAATACGGCATCGAGCCAGCTGCTGCTGCTGTTGCTGTTGCTGCTGCACCTGCTGAAGGTGGCGCTGCTGCTGAAGAAAAATCTGAATTCGACGTCGTTTTGAAAGACGCCGGTGCTTCCAAGATCCCAGTCATCAAGGCTGTTAAGGAAGCTACTGGTCTTGGTCTCGGTGAGGCTAAGGCTCTCGTTGATGGTGCTCCAGCTACCATCAAGGAAAAGGTTGCAAAGGAAGAAGCTGAAGCTCTTAAGAAGACTTTGGAAGAAGCTGGCGCAACAATCGAACTCGCTTAAGTTATTAAAAATTATTAGCCAGATTGTAAACAAAATTGAGCCTCGTAAGGGGCTCTTTTTTGTGCTTTCAATTTGACAGTTTTAGGATAAAAGCGTGTAATTATAGTATTGAACGTCAAATCGTAGCACCTTAGAAAAGGAGATGACATTATGAACAATCGCGGAATCTTCATCGAGATGACGAAGTCGCTTTTCGCATCTGGCGCAAGAAAAGTCACGACCGATCCCTTCAAAGCAGGGGAAGGCAACGAGTTTGCAATCCCTATCAATGACCTCGTGATCATTGATGGCCATTGCAACTCAAAGACAATCCTCGAGCACAATGGCACCACAAAGTACGTTATCGTGTCCGACAACAAATTTATCTTTAATGGTCTCGAATATGCTACTGTCTACACCATCGAAGAAAGCCCCGGAAAAAGCGCCAAGCTCTATACCGCGCTATCCAATGCCGAGACACTTGCGCTTCACTGCGAACCGAACCCAACACCCGTATTACCGATAGGAGGCGACGCGAACTTCATTAGCTCACCAAGCGATTTTCATATGACCAGATACGCGAAGACTAGGCAGGAAGGCGTTTACCTGCGCCAGGACCTTAATCTTGATATAACAAGCAAACTTAGCGTTTCTATCAAAGATTCGAAAATCATCGTCACTCCTAAAACTACTCAGCCCTCGCGGTAACCGAGGGCTTTTTCTTTTCAGAAAAACAAAAAAGAGATTAAACAAAAGCACAATAGTCAATGGTAATATTTACAACAAATTTCACTCCACCCCTGTTACGGCTGTGGAAAAAGCAAATTTTACAACGTTGACACCATGGGCGAAGTTTTATATTATATACTTAGTATTATTAATACAGACAGAGGATGCGAGGTATGTCTGATCTACCAGAAAAACAAATAAAACGCCTGCGAAGTCTTTTGACTGAAGCAGAAACCAACTTAGCAGCAGCTAAGGAACTTTTGACTTCAATGTTGGGCGATGGCGGTACAATTACCGCTCCAACCCAGACTATTACTGATAGCCCAGAAGGTAAAATTATCGAAGGTGTCTTCGATGGACAAATCATGATTGGTCCTGACGGCAAGAACTATCCGGTTCCAGCCAACTATGCCAGCAAGTCCAAGCTAGTCGAAGGCGACATCTTGAAGCTAACAATTGGCGAAACCGGCAAGTTCATGTACAAACAGATTGGCCCAGTCGAGCGCCGCACAGTTATCGGCACATTGACTAGCCACGACGATCAGTACTTCGTCGAAGTAAACGGCAAAGAGTACAAAATTCTTTACGCATCCGTTACTTATTTCCGCCTAAAGGTTGGCGATCAGGTTAGCGTCGTAATCCCAGCAGACAACGACGAAGCAACCTGGGCAGCAGTCGAAGCAAGCTTGTAATAAAAAATAAAACCATATCTTCTAACAGATATGGTTTTTTGTTAGACTAATTAATCTTTCTTACAATACCTAACCGAACCGTCTTCGTAAGTAATCTCTATATTTCTAAAATCCTTTAACTTAACGTTGTAGCTAGTAGCATCAAGATTCATCTTAGACCCTTTAGCATAATTCTCAGCAATTAATGAGTGAACCTTAATTTCTACGTCGGATAGCCTATCAATACTAAAACTACCATTTACATAAGTATCGCCGTTATAGTAATTCCAGAAACGGAACTCTTTACCAGAAAACTGCATCGTAACAGAATATCTGTTGTTCTCGAGCAATTCCTGATGATCAGCACAGCTATAGCGGCCAGAAAGTCTAATATCAGAATCTCTAAGACCATTCGGCATAATGGCTGCCAATACTAAAATCAAAAGTTCAGCACAGAAACACAAACCAGCAATCGCCAAAACTACAATCGAAGCCGCGAGCTCAAACTTCCTGGATTTGTACTTAACAATATTTCTAAGTGCCAAAGCAGAAGCAAGCACAGCTAGGGCCGGCGCAAGCACCATCAAGCTTGGTTCAAGATCATCCTGTCCACCAGTAAAGAAGAGGGTAAAGTTAAAAGCAAGAACAGCAAGCGACAAAAACATCACGCAGTAGCTTGCCATGCGCCAAGTATGAGCTTTATCTCGCACTTCGGAGGCCGACAATCTTTTCTTTTTAATAACAAAAGATTTCAGCGACTTTTTCGTGCTGTTTGTTTTTGTTTTACTAGCCATAAATTACGATATAATTATATCATAAGCATTATAAATAAGGACATAATCTTATGAAAAATTCTATCAAAAAATATATCGCCGAGTTTATCGGTACCTTTATTTTGGTACTCTTTGGCTGCGGCGTAGCAGCAATAACATCAGGCAACCTAGTAGCCACATCGCTCGCATTTGGTCTCAGCATCGTAGCAGCCGCCTATGCAATCGGAGACGTCTCTGGCTGTCACGTAAACCCAGCAGTATCTCTAGCAATGCTCATTACAAAGAGAATGAACGTTAAAGATTTCTGCGGCTACGTATTAGCACAAATCGCAGGCGCATTTGCAGGCGCAGGCGTACTTTACGCAATCTTTAGCTCTACAACTGTCGGCGTGTCTGGTTTTGGCCTTGGCGCCAACACGCTAACCGAAGAGCTCGGCATTACAGCCTGCGCAGGCTTCCTGATCGAGCTTATTCTAACATTCGTATTCGTTTATACGATCCTAGGCGTAACAGCAGATAGCAAGAAATCCCACATGGCTGGAATCGTAATCGGCCTAACGCTTTGCTTCGTACATCTACTAGGCATTTTATTCACTGGCACTTCCGTAAACCCAGCAAGAAGTCTTGCTCCAGCAATCCTTACTGGCGGCGCAGCTTTGAGCCAGCTCTGGATCTTCCTTACAGCTCCACTATGCGGTGCAGCCGTAGCAGCTTGCGCATATTCTCTAATCAATAAGAAATAGCTAAGCGTGTACAAAATACCCGACTTCCATGCCGGGTATTTTTGTTTCATATATATCTTTATTTATCAAGAGCGACAGAGAGAGTTTCAAGTGTTAAAATAATAAGTATGAAAGCGTTATATAGGAGGTACCGCCCAAAAACTCTTGCCGAAGTCATCGGGCAAGAAAATGTCACGGAGCCGCTAGCAAGCTCTATCAAAAAAGGCAACTTTGGACACGCTTTTCTTTTGACTGGCCCACGCGGTTGCGGCAAAACGTCCGTTGCGCGTATTTTAGCTCATGAAGTCAACGGTTTTAAATACGAGCTCGAAGATAACTATATCGACATCATCGAAATCGATGCCGCCAGTAACACTGGCGTAGATAATATTCGCGACCTCCGCGAAAAGGCTATTATCGCTCCAGTAGAAGGCAAATACAAGGTATACATCATCGACGAGGTACATATGCTCTCGAAATCCGCCTTCAACGCTCTTCTTAAAACCCTCGAGGAACCACCAGAACACGTTATCTTCATTATGGCTACGACCGACCCACAAAAAGTCCCAGTAACCATCATGTCGCGCTGCCAAGTCTACAATTTCCAGCTCGCTTCACCAGAAGCCATGCTAAAGTACATCAAGGATATCTGCAAAAAAGAAAAAATCGACATCGAGGACGAAGCCCTAGAAATCATCGTCAAACGCGGCGGCTATTCTTTCCGCGATACTTTGTCCTTGCTCGACCAAATCTCGACCATTAGCGACAAAAAAATCACCGCCAAACAGGTCCAAGATATCTTGGGCTTACCTCAAAACGTCTTTATTTCCAACCTAGTTAGTAGCTACAAAAACCAAGATCTAGCCGCAATCCACCAAGCTATCGAAAAAATCCAGAACGACAATATTTCGCCAGACGTTATCGCTGAAGAACTTATTCGCCAAGCAGTAGATTCTATAGACTTGCAGCTGCTTTCGCTCGTACCAAAGCTTAGCGAAGTAAAGCTATCGCCATTCCCACTAGCTAAACTCGTTGTCGCGCTAACTACGCCAAGCATCAATGCGCCAGTAGTTCAGGTTGTTCAGCAGAACGCGCCTGTTGTCGCCCCTGCGCCAGCTCCAGTCAAAGCCGAGCCAGCCAAAACGCCAGAACCAGTAAAAGCCCCTGAGACACCAAAAGAAGAGCCAAAAACCGAAGCCTCAAGCGCTCCAGCCCCAGAACCGGCCAAAGCTCCAGTACTAAAGCCGACCGAAGCCCCAAAAGAAGAATCAGAAGAAGCAGAAGTAACAGCAACCGTCGCTATCTCGACCGATTTTTCATCACCTGCCGAGTTATGGTCACACATTATTGAAAACATCACACAAAAAGCAAAACCAATGCTTAAGTTTTTCAAAGACAGTGAATATGAGCTTCTAAACAACACGCTAACAATCTATGCCAATCACAAATTCAACAAAAACCAGATCGAGAAGAAACGCGGCATTATTTCAGAAGTCGTGCCAAAAGAGATTGAGATCGTTATTAGTGAGGATTCCCTAAGGAGCGACGACACGATGTCTAATATTGCGGATTTAATGGGTGGGGGAGAGGAAATTCAAATCGATGAATGACGAAGAAGGCTTCGAGGACGTAAAAAAGCGCGCCGAACGTATACCGCCACAGAATATCGACGCCGAAAAATCACTCCTAAGCTCCATTTTGATTTCCGAAGAATCATTGCCAGATATTACCGAGATCGTAAAGCCACTAGATTTTTATGACGAAAGAAATCAACACATCTACAATGCAATGTGGAATCTTTACGAACGCCACCAGCCAGTAGATTTGCTCACCGTAACCGACGAATTAAAACGCCATAAGCTAATCACAAAAGCTGGCGGTGCAGCATACATTTCCGAGCTTTCAACCTACGCGCCAACCGCCGCCCACGCAAAAGCCTACGCTGAACTTATTGCAAACTGCGCCGTTCGTCGCCGTCTTATTGGCGCCGCCGCAGATATTACTGAATCCGCCTATAACGAATCCATCGAAACCGACGAGATCCTTGGCGATGCCGAACAATCACTCTTTAAGGTTTCCGAGCAGAATACTCATGGCGACATGATCTCCATGGCGGACCTTCTTTCTGATACCTGGAATCACCTTGAGGAACTCCATGAAAAGAAGGGCTCTATTGCAGGCTACAAAACTGGTTACCCAGATCTTGACCGCATGACAGCAGGCTTCCACAAATCCGACCTTGTTATCTTGGCCGCGCGTCCTGCTATGGGTAAGACTGCTTTGGCCCTAAACTTCGCTCAGAACGTCGCAAATATCAATAAAAAAGCTGTTTTAATTTTCTCCCTTGAGATGGGTAAAGAGCAGCTAATCAACCGTATGCTCGCCGATGCTTCTGGCGTTGATTCCTTCAAACTTGAAACTGGTAACTTTGACGTCGAAGACTTCGAAAAGATTGCCGAAGCCATGTCCGAGATGAGCGAATCAGATATTTATATCGACGACACGCCAGGTCTAACCGTCCTTCAGATGCGCACAAAAGCTCGCCGCGTTGCTCACAATAACGAGCTAGGTCTAATCATCGTAGACTACCTCCAGCTTATGTCTGGCAGCTCAAGAAAAGCACAGGACAACCGCGTACAGGAAATCTCCGAGATTTCTCGCGGCCTAAAGCTTGTTGCGCGCGAATTAAATGTACCAGTTATTGCTTTGTCGCAGCTATCTCGTTCCGTAGAAAACCGCGTTCCACAGATTCCAATGCTATCCGACCTTCGTGAATCTGGTTCTATCGAGCAGGATGCGGACATTGTCATGTTCTTGTATCGCGAAGATTACTACAACCCAGAAACCGACCGCCAAAACATTACAGATTTGATTCTTGCCAAGCACCGCCGCGGTGCGACTGGCTCTGTTGGCCTATACTTCGATAAGGCTCGCGTCCGCTTTATGTCACTCGATACGCATCACGACGAAATGGAGATGTAACCGCCTGAAGCTTGGCTATATTTGCCAAGCAAAAACATTATGCTAAAATAATAGCAGTGAAAGACAAAACAAAGGAATTTTTTCTTTTCCGCCACCGTTTCATAATTGGCTACATTCTAATAATGGTGATTTTTGTGGCGCTTCTATTTATTTTGCCATCAATCGCGCCAGAAGGTCTTAGTCATGATGAAATGAATTCTGCCGTCACTTCAGACAATCTTCACTTAGATTTCATGAAGCAGGGAAACGTCGTAAACCTTCCGTATTATGCTTTGCAAAAAATAAGTATCAAGATATTCGGTTTAACGCTTTACGCAATTAAAATCCCTTCCATTATCTTTGGCGCATTCTCCGCGTTATTCCTTACCTTACTCCTAAACCGTTGGTTCAAATCCGATGTTGCTATTATTGGTTCAGCTCTAGCAACACTTTCTACAGCCTTTTTGTCGCTTGCAAACTTCGGTACGCCAGATATTCTATATATTTTCTGGATCTCTCTAATCCTCTGGCTCGGCAGTAAAATTGTCGGCAATAAGAATATTCACCCATTCTTTGTAATACTATTCACGAGCTCAATCGCATTATCTCTATACACACCACATCTTTGCTATATCGCACTTGCAATTCTTATCGCAGGCATTGCGCACCCACACCTTCGTTACTCGATTAAGGCTCTAAAGCCATGGCAGCTAGTCCTTGCGATTCTTATCTTCGCTGTAGGAGTAGCTCCACTTGGTATTTCTGTTTTCTATCACCACAACATCATTCAGGAACTTGCTTTCATGGAGAACTTCTCGCAGAGAGCTTACATCCAGAACCTAAAGAATGCCTTTGCGCCATATTTCTCATTTACACTTGCTTATGACAGCGTACATCTAGCACCACTATTTGGCTTGGCAACAGTAGCGCTTATCGCAATAGGCTTTATTAGCTCACTAGACAAGTTATTTGCATCCCGCAACTCTGTTACATATATGCTCGTAGCTTTTGCCGTGATTATTTCTGGCCTTAACGTAACCTGCGCCGCAATCATTATCGTCCCGGTTGCAATCATGTGTTCCGCCGCCATCGATTCTATGATCATGCGCTGGAAGAGCATCTTCCCAAAGAATCCGTACGCACACCTTATCGGCGCAACTCCGATTGTTATTACCTTGGCTATTATGCTCATTTCTGGCCTTGCTCATTATATTCAGGGCTATCATTACACGCCACGCGTCACAAAGAACTTTAGCGAAGATCTAGCCTTGTTTACAAAGGAGCTAAAAACAGGCGATACACTAATCCTAAATACAGAAGACGAGAACCACGACTTCTATAAACTATTTGCAAAGAAGAACAATATCAATGTTAACTATGAGTTCCCAAAGAATAGCGAAGGTCGCGTAGCGGTTATTGAAGCACCAGTCGAAGCCAAAGGATATGAACTATCCCATATCTCAACATCGTCAAAAAGCCGAAACTCTGATAGACTATACATATATACCAAAGTTACAGATAAGCAAGAAACAGGAGAATAAATACTATGGGTCAGACAATGGACCAGATGAAAATGCTTAACGAACTCCGCAAAGCCCAGAAGAGTCTCAAGAATGAAATCGTAGAAGTTGAAGCAGGCGACGGCGCAGTCGTTATCCAGATTACCGGCGAACTAAAAATCAAGAAGGTCTCTCTTGATCCAGAAAAAATCGATCTAGACGATATCCACGAGACTGAACGCTGGATCGAAAATGCATTGCGTGATGGCTACGCAAAGGCACAGGAAATCGCAACAGACAAGATGAAGCCATTGATGGGTTCTCTAGGAAATCTAGGTTTGTAATTCAAAAAATAGCTCCATTTTAAGAAAAGAACATCTTAAAATTGGAGTTATTTTTTTATTCTTCATAAATCCTAGATTTCTAGAGGACCTTTATTATTTGTGCAGGTTGGACTAGTTTGACAAGTTTGACAAGTTAGACAAGTTAGACAAGTTTGACTAGTTAACCTGTCAAACCTGCGCGCCGTCAGAATTCTAATGATTAATTTATGCTTTCCGAGCTCTGTTTGCTTTTTGCTACGGATTAATTAGCTTTTGCATCTTATGCATAATATGAACTTAGCTATACGATCTGCGATTCTATAGCTTTCGATAGTTTGTTCTTTAACTAGAGAAAGCTATAGAATCCAGATGCTATAATAAGTTCATGTTACCATCCGCCCTCAATGACCTAATCGAATGCCTTGGCAGGCTACCCGGAGTTGGCCCACGTACTGCCGAGCGCTACGCATATTTCTTACTCAAGAACGACCGGGTTATTTCCAAAAACCTCGCAAACGCCCTAGATAAGCTTCACGACAGCGTCAAGACTTGTCCAAAGACCTTCGCGCTTATTAGCGAAGAAAACGAGCTATCTCCACTTTATGATAGTCCAGACAGAGACAAATCTACCATCCTAGTAGTAGAAGAACCGCTAGATATTTATGCCATCGAGCATACTAAGTCTTATCATGGCACCTATCATGTCCTTGGCGGCGCAATCTCCCCAATGGATGGAATTACGGCAGACCAGTTGCACATCAAAGAGTTAATCGACCGCGTCGAGGAAGATTCCGTAAAAGAAATCATTATCGCCACAAACCCATCAGTCGAGGGCGAATCCACAGCGGTATTGCTCGAGAAATTACTCCACGAAAAATACCCAGAACTCCAAATCACACGTCTAGCTCGTGGTCTACCTCTTGGTATTAGTCTAGAATACGCCGACCAAATCACGCTCGCATCGGCACTAAACAACCGTACAAAAATCTAGCGCGTAGTTCCGCCCCAAAACAAAGCGCTTATCTTTGACCAGGGCGCCACAAAATGGTATAAATACCCAATCAAGGGTGGTGTTCTTTAGTATTTTTGTGAGTTTTTCTAGAGAGGCCACCTTTGAAATACTTTTCATTTCGGAGGAAATTACCATGGAGCTGTCCACACTTATCCCGATCATTATCGGCGTAGTTATCGCAATCGTAGTTATCGTTCTGCTGTTCGCAATGATCAAAACAGCAAACGCTAACGAGGCCCTTGTTGTCTCCGGCGTAGGAGCAACCGACAAAAACGGCAATCCCACAATCAAGACTGCAGGCGGCAGAGTCGTTATTCCTTTCATTCAGAAAGCGAAATACTTCGACCTCTGTGTTCGTACTGCGAAAGTCACCAGTGACGTTACCAAGACTCAAACTGGTGTGCCGATTCAGATAGACTGAGCTGTCGCGTACAGCCCGGATACATCCAGCGAAGATAGCCTTCAAAAAGCAGTCAGAAACTTTCTCGACAAGGACGAGGAAGCGCTTAAGCGCGTAATTCTCGACGTCGTTTCTGGTGGTGTTCGTGCCGTTATCGCAAAGATGACACCAGAAGAAGTCATGAACGGAAAAGACAAGCTCGACGATCAGGTAAAAGATTCTATTGCTGCTCAGATGAAAGATTTGGGCTTTAATGCAATTCTTTCCATTCATGAAGTCGAGGATGCTCGTGACGGAACGTATTACCGCGACCTCGCAGCAAAAGACCGCGAGACCATTCATATGAATGCGGAAAACATCGCAGCAGAAGCCGCGCAGTCCATGCGCGAAAAGCGCGCACAGACCGACCTCGCCGCACAGCAGGCCGAGCTCGACGCGCAGGTCGCAATCGCAGAGCGACAGCGTGATACTGACGTCAAGAAAGCTCAGTTCCAAGCCGAAACCGCCAGAGAACAAGCTAAGTCCGAAATGGCTGGCGAGCTCGAACAGCAGGCTATCAACCAGGAACTCGAACAGAAGAAGGGTGCCGTTGCCGTAATGCAAGCCGAACAGGCAAACCTTGCCGCACTAAAACAGCAGGAAGTTGCTGTCACCCAGGCCGAAACCGCAAAGAAAACTTCTATTATCGACGCTCAGGCAGAAGCAGCTCGCAAGAAAGAGCAGGCAACTGGTGAAGCCGAAGCACAGAAAGTTTCTGCAGCAGGTCAGGCTGAAGCCAAAAAGCTCAGCGCCGCCGGCGAAGCCGAAGCTGCCGCAATTCGTAAAACCAAGGAAGCAACCGCTACTGCCGAAGCTCGCAAGACCGAGGCAGAAGGTGCTGCAACTGCTCGCAAGACCGAAGCCGAAGCCGAAGCTGCCGCTATTAAGGTAAAAGCAGAAGCCGACGCAACCTCTATTCGTGCAACCGGCGAAGCCGAAGCTGCCGCTATTGCCGCCAAAGGTAAAGCAGAAGCTGAAGCTATCGAAGCAAAGGGTAAGGCCGAAGCTGAAGCTGCAAGAGCTCTCTCTGATGCTCAGGCAGCCAACGACAAGGTTAACTTCGAACTCAAGAAAATCGAAATCGAACAGTCTACCCGAGTACAGATTGCAACCAACGTTGCGACCGTCATGGCCGAAGTCGGCAAAAACGCCAAGTTCTACGATTTTGGCGGCGGTAGCAAAACTGAAGGCGGCGGAGATCTCCTTACAAGTGTCATTGGCCGCATCCCTCAGCTCTTTGCTCAGGCAGATGCACAGAATCAGGCCCTCAACGAAGAAGCCCTTACTGAAACCGTAAAGAAGCTCGTCGGCGCAATTGCTGACCCTATCAAGAGTAGCGGAAGCGTAGATGACACCAAAGCAATCCAGGACACACCTGAAACATAAACTCTTAGGCTCAATAAAACTCACAAAAGGCAAAAATCCCCCGATCGCTCGGGGGATTTTCTGATATTAAAGTCTTATTTCTTATCGCTTGGCAATGGATGAGCTAGAGCCATCTTGCGAACTTCTTCGCGAAGCCTGCCATCAGTAACAGCATCCTGTCTCTTATCCTTGCAGATGTCTACAACCTGCTTCATCCAATCAGCAATCTGAACCATATCCTTCTCGTTCAAGCCGCGAGAAGTAATCGCTGGCGTACCAAGGCGAACACCAGAAGGCGTAAAGCGAGGCATCGTATCGTTTGGAATTGCGTTTGCGTTCAAAGTTAAACCAATGCGATCAAGCGCACGCTCATAAGTCTTACCGTCAACGCCAAAGGAAGACATAATATCGACCAAGATTAGATGGTTTTCCGTGCCATCACCAACAAGCTTGAATCCACGCTCTTTTAGAGCCTCAGTCAAAGCCTTGGCGTTCTTCACAATATTCTTAGCATATTCCTTAAACTCTGGCTGCTCAGCTTCGTACAAAGCAACTGCTTTAGCCGCAACAACATGCATCAATGGGCCACCCTGAGTACCAGGGAAGACAGAGCGATCAATAAGAGTAGGAATATTCTCGATCGTATGTTCAGGCTTCTTGAGCGGGTTAGTAACCTTACCCCTGGAAAGAATCATACCGCCGCGTGGACCACGAAGCGTCTTGTGGGTCGTAGTTGTCATAACATTAAAACCAAAATCTAGTGGATTTGGATGCACGCCACCAGCAATCAAACCAGCAACGTGAGCCATATCTGCCATAAGCAAAGCATCAGGACAGAACTCGTCACGAATCTTTACAACGCGCTCAAAATCAGGAATCTTCATAAAGGCAGAATAGCCAATCAAGATAATCTTTGGCTGATATTCCTTAACCTTTGCCTCAATATCGTCGTAGTCCAAATCACCAGTCCCAGGATTTGTGCCATAGTTTACAAAGTTGTAAATCTGAGCACTTTGAGTAACCTTTGCGCCATGAGTTAAATGACCACCCTGCGCTAAATCCATGCCAAGGACAGTATCGCCAGGCTGAAGCCATGCGTTATAAACTGCGTTGTTTGCCTGAGCGCCGCTATGTGGCTGAACGTTTGCATGATCAGCATGAAAAATCCTACGCGCACGAGCAATTGCTAGACGCTCAATCTTATCAGTATTGTCCTGACCGCCGTAGTAGCGATAATCTTCCGTAGTAGCAAGAAGAGCCAAATCGTCATCGCCGTCTAGGCCAGCAAAATTTGGATAACCTTCAGAATATTTGTTCGTAAGTACAGAACCCATTGCTTCAAGAACTTCTGCTGAAACATAGTTCTCGCTAGGGATAAGTTCAAGCCCTTCGCTCTGGCGTTTTTGCTCAGATTTGATTAAGTTTAATACTTTCTCGTCCATATAACCTCCGTTGAAACTGCAAAAATATGCATAATGTTAGTAATAAACTTTTTGCGAAAAGCTATTCTATTCCATGAGGTCATTATAGCATGCAAGAGAAGAAATATAGCGTTTTATAAAAAACAATAGCATCTTGATTTTTTAGCCCAAATCTGGTATAATATAGATACGACTGTCACATATACACTATAGGAGGTGATCATATGACAATGACAGTAGCAATCCTTTGGCTTGGCGTAGCAATCGAAGCGCTTACTCTAGCCAAAGTTTTACAGGGGAACTCATATTATTCGCCCGAAGAATTCGCTTATTCTACGCCCAAAATAGACCCCACTTATGCAGATTCCTGTCAGGCCATGGAGGTTCCGGATAACATTATGCTTATCGGACCCTACGGTGGACCTCCTGGTGGTGGACCTCCTGGTGGTGGACCTCCTCCTGGCGCACCTGGCGGACCTCCTCCTGGAGGACCTTGGGGCGGCTCAAATGGTTTCGGTAACTACGGAGGCTATTGGGGAGGTTTCGGCGGCTATGGCTACGGCATGGGCCCATGGGGCCCCAACGGCCTTACTCCTGGCGGAGAACAGAAGGGCGGCAAAGTCGCTCATCCTCCAAAAGTAAAGAGAAGCGCCTGGACCCGCTTCATGGAAAATCTCGACAGATTCTTCAAGTAACAACCGAGTTCCTACTACAAAAAATCCTGCAAGTTCGCTTGCGGGATTTTTCATTCTTTACTAAAGATTCTTCATTAGCTCTTCAGCATATTCTAACGTCATGCCTTTTGCTGTAGAAAGACGACCCTCCTTCAAATGCACGAAGTTAGCAAACATTATAGATATACCACCGCAATAGCTTAGACAATTAGAATTATTAATCCAATCATCAAGTTCTTCATCAGAAATATCATCAACGCTCATTCTGGCTGTATCTGTAATATTAATACTTTGAAGAACCTTGCCTTTTTCGGCTAGAAGTATCGCATTTCCAGTATAGGCATAGACTTCTTCCGAGCCACGCATTTGTTTTAGCAACTCGCGCGCGGCATCCTTGTCCTTTGGTTTACCATACATTTTTCCATCAAAGACAATATTTTGATCAGCCGCAACAATCAGGCGACGGCCACGAGTCTTTGTTTTAGATAAGACAACCTGTGCCTTGCGCATGGATATTTCCGCCAATTGATCGCTGAAAGACTTAGAATTATCCGGCGTCTCATCAGCATCACTAACCATAACCTCAAAAGGAATATCAGCATCGATCATTTGCTGTTTGCGCACGGCGGACTTTGAAGCCAAAATTACGCGCGGAAAATTCTTCACAATCTCCGTAAATGGTTCTACTAAGTCACTCGGCTTATCGTAAAAGATAACCTTGGTTGCAATATTTGCCATCGTAGTAGAGATATCACTACCTTTTTTCGCGATAACATATACCGGTTTTCCAGCAGCATAGCAAAAGCCGCCGTTCATACCAAGACCAACACCTTTTTCACTAAACTCAATAATATTACAGTCACACTGAAGCATTGCAGGGAAAGCAAAATCTTTCATCAAGGTCTTTCCTTCTGGAATTTCCGCCTGGCCCCATTTCTCAACATCACGAGCCATTACAGTAATAGTAATGCCAGCCTTATTTAAAGCTTTCTCTATCGCCTCAAGTTTAGTTTTATCCTGGTCGCCATCATGAAATTTTAGAGCAAAGAAAGAATGAAGCGTTCCTGGCTTCCTTTCTTTAGAAATCTTTACTGGTTTAGCAATATCCGCCACAAATAACCCCTGTTATATTTGATTAAACTATAGCACGAAAAAAGCCAAATTACTTATGCGATATAATAAAAAGCAGAAACACGATACAAGGAAGAAATAATGGAAAATCAAGCAGGTAATCCTATAACGCCTGAGACAAACGACACGACAAACACTGAAACTCAGCAATTAAATAATCCGGCCAACACCCAGACATCAACCCCAATTACAAATATCACAAACACCAGCAAAACTATTGTTAATCCAACTATACCGATAGTAGAACCCAAAATGGACGGCTACAGCAAATACGCTATCACATCGCTCGTAATCGCTTTAATTCCTGTAGTACTTTTTCTCTATTGCTATGTGACCTCAGGTGGAAGCACAAATGAAGGCGGCGCAGGTGCAGTCTGGTGGATGGTAATCTTCTATTATTGGACACTAGGCATCCCGCTAGCAATCGCATCTATAGTACTTGCCATCATGGGGCTAAAGTCGAAATATTATTGGGCATCTATTGTTAGCCTATCAATTAAAGTCTTATTGCTTGTCATAATTATTCTTCCTAGATTCTTCTAAATTGCTCGGAAGACGATTTTCTTCTTGCGCAGCACGATCATTCATCGAGCAAGCACGAAAAAACGCCCAGATAAACAACAATAACACCAAGTTTTTTTGAGAGTTAAAATTCGTCAGATTGATGTATTCTTCTTTCGAAGCGCGATTAATTCCTGAGTTTTTCAGAAAGGAAAAATTGCCTAGATAGGTATTTTCTTCTTGCGCAGCGCGATTACCCATCGAGCAAGCAAGAAAAAATGCCTAGATAGGCAATTTTAACTTCTGAAAATGGTGGTCACGGCTGGACTTGAACCAGCGACACGCGGCTCTTCAGGCCGCTGCTCTACCAACTGAGCTACATGACCAACTCAATAGTTAAACTTTATCACATATTCCCCCCGAACGCAAACAATTAGTTACCTACTAGTCCAAGACCAAAAGTAACAACCAAATCGATTAACTCAAAAACAACCTTCCAAAGTTTCTTTCCAAAGCTAATCTTTTCTTTTTCTGCCATTCACTAACATTATAGAATATTTTGACGTATTTATAAAAATATTGCCTAACAACAGATAAGATAAGATGGTATAATAGAATCATGAAAAAATTCAATACGTCGCCACTATCTGGCATGCAAGAACTCCTACCAACTGAGCAGGTCGTTTTTGACAAGCTCAAACAACAAATTAGCGACGTATACCATCATTACGGCTTCCAAAGTATCGAAACCCCACTTATCGACCGTACAGAAATTCTTTTCGCTAAGGCTGGCGGCGACACAGAGAAGCAAATCTATCGCGTCATGAAGACTGCCGAAACTGCAGATTCCGCCGATCAGGCTCTTCGCTTCGACCATACCGTGCCTCTAGCTCGCTACGTAGTAGAGCACAATAACGATCTAGCTTTTCCATTCAGCGTCACTCAGATCAACCGCAACTTCCGTGGCGAACGCGCCCAGCGTGGTCGTTTCCGCGAATTCTACCAGTGCGATGCAGATATTATTGGTCGCGACAGCCTTCCAATTGCCTACGACGCACAGGTTATTTCCTGCATTTACGAAGCACTCAAGGCTTTCAAGCTTCCAAACATGCAAGTTCGCATCAGCAACCGCAAGGTTCTTTCTGGCTTCCTTAGCGCCCTAGAGCTCGAAACAAAGAATGCCGAGATCGCAGAGATTATCGACCACATCGAAAAAGTTCCACTAGACGTTACTAGAGAAAAGCTAGCCAAACTAGGTGTCGACTCCGATAAAGTCGAGAAAATCATCAAGTTCACAGACATTAAGGGCGATTACGAAACTGTCGAGAAAGCTCTCACCGAACTTCTTGGCGACACTTCAGCTATCGCAGAAGGTCTAAGCGAACTCAAAACCGTATTTGACCTCCTAAACGCACAGGAAAGCCTAGACGACGTCATTATCGATCTCATGATTATCCGTGGCCTAGATTACTACACTGGCACCGTCTTCGAAACTTTCATTACCGATCACCGCGAACTCGGCTCAATCTCAAGTGGCGGCCGCTACGACAACCTTGCCAGCAACTTCTCGAACCAATCCTTCCCAGGTGTTGGCGGAAGCATCGGCCTAACTCGCCTCTTCTTCGTCTTGAAAGAATGCGGCCTTATCAACATCAACGAAGAGAAGAACCCAGTAGATTACTGCCTCTTGCCACTTAGTGAGAACGAATACAAATTCACTATGGCAACCGCAGCAAAGCTACGCGAACAGGGGAGCACCGTAGATATCGACTTCGAAACCAGAAAGCTTGGCTCACGCATGAATCGCGCTGCGAAGATCGCAGAATACGCCATCGTTATCGGCGACAGCGAAGCTGCATCTGGCAAGCTCGAAGCCAAGAATCTAAAAACCGGCGAAAAGATCGAGATTAATCTCTAAAAACAAGAGTCGTCCATAAAAGGGCGCTCTTTTACATCTCTTGAAAAATAAGCATTTTGTTGTATAATAAAAGAACCTGTATCTCAATACTCTCGACTTTGGCGACGTAATCATTATGTCGGACCATACCGTCGTAATGAGCTTCAATGGCTTCCGCACCAAGAGGAACTTCGCAATCGCAGACACAATCTGACACCCCCGCATTAAAAGCGGGGGTATTTTTTGTCAAAAATCATAATAGCTTAACCACACTTTAAAATCTTTGTGCTAAACTAAAACCAAAGGGTTATTAGGAGTTATACAGAGTGGCACAATTATATTTCCGCTACGGCGCTATGGGCTGCGGCAAAACCATGCAGCTATTACAAGTAGCCTTCAATTACGAAGAGCGCGGCCAAAAAGTCTGCGTCATTAAGCCAGCAACAGATACCAAGAATGGCGATAAACTTTTGACTCGCATTGGGCCAGAGCGCGAAACCAACTTTACTTTCAAGAAACACGATAATATCTTTAATAAAATCAAGCACGAATACCGCGATGTCGCCTGCGTCTTATGCGACGAATCCCAGTTTATGACCCCGAAACAAGCTGATCAGCTCATGAAGGTTGTCACCAAACTAGATATTCCAGTCATGTGCTATGGTCTTAGGCTTAACTTCCGTCAACAAGATGGCGGCTTCGAAGGCGCAACCAGATTATTGCAAATCGCGCACAAAGTCGAAGAACTAAAAACCATCTGCGATTGTGGTCGCAAAGCGACTATGAACACCCGCTGGCTCGACGGCAAACTTGTTGTTGATGGCCCAGATGTTCTCATTGATGGTACTAGCGAAATCGAATATCGTTCAATCTGTCCAAAATGTTTCTATAAATACCTAAGACGCGACGTCAAAAAATCTAAAAAGGAGAAGAAGTAATGTTTATTGTTGTCGAAGGTCAAGACGCAACCGGCAAAGACACCCAGGCTGCCAAACTAAAGGAATATTTTGAAGCCCAGGGCAAAAAAGTCGTTACTTACTCCGAATCTGGCACCACTAGCACCGATCCTTTCATAAAGGGCATCGCCGAATTAAACTACGGCAAAGATTATGGTATCGAACGCCGCACGCGCGCTTTGCTTTACCTTGTCAATCGCTACGAACAATGGAAGAAGCTAGCCGAACCAACCCTCAAAGAAAACGGCGTCGTCATTATTACGCGCAACTGGTTCTCAACCCTCATCTATGAAGGCTATATGCAGGGCGTCAGCCGTAGCTTTATCACGAAGATTCACAAACAGGTCATGCCTTCGCCATATTTTAACCCAGACAAAATCGTCATTTTGACCCTAGACGAGAAAGAGCAGGCCAAACGTCTAGAAAGCCAGGGCAAAGTCCGCCAAGGCGAATTCTTTAAGTCTAAAGGTTATGAATTCCAGCACAAACTCAACCAAGCCTACCTTAAGGTTGCTAAAGAATTTGATATTCCAACTTTCGATACCAGCGGCACTATCGATGAAGTTTTTGAACGTCTAAAGAAATTCTGGCAAATCTAATGCACGAATCTTGGCAAGACTTTTTACAGCACGAGTTTAATCAGCCATATTTCAAAAAGCTGAGCAAGTTTTTGCATGAAGCTTACGAAACCAAGACGATTTACCCGCCAAAGCAACAAGTCTTTTCAGCTTTTTCAACAGACCTGAACGAGGTAAAAGTCGTAATCCTTGGCCAAGATCCATACCACGAACCAGGCCAAGCCCACGGGCTAGCTTTTTCGGTTCAGGACGGAGTCAAAATTCCACCTTCGCTCGTCAATATTTACAAAGAGATTCACGAAGAACTCGGCTCGCCAATTCCAAAATCTGGCAAGCTTACCAACTGGCAAGAGCAGGGCGTTTTGCTGCTTAATAACGTTTTGACCGTCGAAGCCCACAAAGCTGGCAGCCACCGCGGTTATGGCTGGGAAGATTTTACAAAACACTGCGTAGAATACCTGTCTAAAACTCGCCCACATTTAGTCTTTTTACTTTGGGGCAGAGATGCCAGAAATAAAGCCACATTAGTAGACAAAAGTAAGCACCTTGTTCTAGAAGCCGCCCATCCGTCGCCACTCTCTGCCTATAATGGATTCTTTGGCTGCAACCACTTCAAAAAGTGCAATGAGCAGCTAGAAGAATGGGGGTTAACCCCAATAAATTGGTAACCCTTCAAAGCACTTATGCTCGCTTTATCTTGAATAATCTGTTATAAAATCCTTATGAATGAATTTATCTGTCTCTTTTTGCCAGCTTTCCTAACCCTGACAAAGAAAGATCTCAAAGACACCCCTGTAAACATTATCAAGAAGTATGCTACTTCAGTACTTGCGATCAATTTTATCGCAATGCTCGCCGTTTGCATTCTCCATTACGTTACCGGTGAAGCTACAATCGAATATACCTACGTTTTTACGATCAAATATCTAGTACTAGCGTTCGTACTAGCCAAAATTCTTCCATCGATTCATAAATTCATCAAGAAAAACTTCAAAATCGAGGTACGCCGTGAAAATCGCGAGAAAAATTCTAAGCGTAGTTAATCTACTTGTTATCTTTTTTGCCACGCTAGCCGTATATGCCACTCAGTGGCTACGCGCCAACTATGGTGATATTAGCTTCGACGAAATCCTGTTCACGTTAACCTCGCCAATCCACGGAACAGAAGATGGCCTTATCGAATCTTTTAAAACCGATGCGTTAAAACCTGCCATTATAGTCTCTCTTGCGCTCTTTATTGCTCTCACGGTCCTTTATTCTTTCTTCATATCGTCGACATTCAAGTTCAAAATCCAATTATTTAAACATAAAGCTCACGAATTCAAGATCAGTGGCCTTGTTCCATTCTTTTTGCTCGTCGTATTAAATATCGGTACTATCGCCGCTACCCTAAATAATTGCATTGACGAAGTAGGCATCAAAGAATACTATTTTAATCAAACTCAAAATTCCACCTTTATCGCAGACAACTATGTCGACCCAAACAGCGTTGCGCTTACTTTTCCAGAGCAAAAGAGAAATCTTATTCATATCTATGTCGAATCGTTCGAATCTAGCTTCTTCTCAAAAGAACTAGGCGGTCAAGAAAGTGCCAACCTCCTCGAAGAGCTAACCAAGCTTACTTCAGAAAATGTCAACTTCTCTAATACAGATAAGTTTGGTGGCGCCTACGTAACCTCCAATACTGGATACACATCCGCAGGCCTTACTGCACAAATGCTTGGCATTCCAATCAAGATTAATAGCTATGCCATTGGCCTAACTGAGCAACATGATCACTTCCTACAAGGCGCAACCGGAATCGGAAACATCCTCGAACAGCAAGGCTACCGTCAATATTTTATGATGGGCTCAGAAAAAGAATTCGGCAACCGCGATACGCTCCTAGAAGAGCACGGCAACTACATAATCTACGACCTAAATAGCGCAAAAGAAGATGGTAGTCTCCCAGAAGATTACCGTGAATTCTGGGGCTTCGAAGACAGCAAACTATTTGCCTTCGCAAAAAAGCAGCTAACCGAGATTGCAAAAGACGACGCCCCATTTAATTATTCCTTCCTTACCGAGAATACCCATCACCCAGAAGGCTACATGGAATCCAGCTGCCCACAAAACTACAGCGAACAATATTCTAACGTTGTTAACTGTACTGCAGGGCAGATTCTAGACTTTATAAACTGGGTCAAGAAACAAGACTTCTACAAAAACACCACTATCGTTATTACTGGCGATCATCTATCTATGACTAGCGAACACTTCTCGGAAGATCAACTTTCCGAGCGCCGCGTATATAACTTATTCATCAACTCCGCCGTAAAACCAAAGCAGACCAAAAACCGCCAGTTCACCACGATGGATATTTTTCCAACCACGCTTGCAGCCATGGGCGTAAAAATCGAAGGCGACCGCCTAGCACTCGGCACAAACCTATTCTCTGACAAGAAAACTCTCCTTGAGCAATACGGCACAGAAGAATTAAATACAGAACTAGATAAGCGCAGCATCTTCTACAACGACAAGTTCCTCCTCGGAAGATAGTCTTCCGAGGACCTATCCTCTTTGACTTAAAATACAAATCATTGTATAATATAGCCACGCAAGCACCCTAGGTAGCATGTGTTAGAACATTTCAAAGGAGGATTCCTCAATGGACCAGCTGAAAGGAACAAATTTCGAGAAAACACTCACAGAAGGAGGCTTCGTTGTTTACAACATCCCTCCGAAAGGCAACCTACCCGTACGTTGCACGCCCGTCAGCAATGAGCTGAGCGCATGGCAAACAACGCTCGGCAGCTGCAATCCCTATGTAGTCGCAGATCAGAATACAAAGACAATCGCCGTGCTCTACGACAAAATCGTCGGAGAGATAACCGAGCGAACTATCTACACTACACTCGTCATCGTCCGCACCTATCTTAGACACTGGAACGTTAAGCCCGAGATTATTCGAGCCAGCAGACCCCACTGCGCATACATCATTTGCGACGGCGACAGCCCCATCACAAACAGTGTCATCAAAGACACTCTTACTGAGCTGAGATCCATAATTATCTAATCTCCTTCAAAGACCCCGGCGCAAGCTAGGGCCTTTTTTTAGAGGATGCGCCATATTACACCGAATGGTATAATAAGCATAGATGACAGAAGATTACTGTAAACTTATTGGACTAAAAATCCACTACGCCAAACAGGGTAGCGGAAGAGTTCTACTAGTCCTCGCCGGTTGGGGCACAACTATTGCTACCTACCAAAGCATTTTTGATGATTTCTCAGAAAACCACACCGTCTATTGTCTAGAAATGCCGGGCTGCGGTTCTTCAGATGAGCCAAAACAGGCACTAACTTCTAGTGATTACGCAGAACTCGTCAAAGAATTCATCAAAAAAGAAGGCATTACCAGGCTAGACCTTATCGGTCACTCTAACGGTGGACGCACCATTATCAAGATGCTCGGCGAGAATCCGGACGAGCTAGATTTCAAAGTTGACCATATCGTTTTGACCGGCTGTGCTGGCCTCGTTCAAAAAAAGAGCGCCGCAACCAAAATCAAAACCAGCCTTATGAAAGCTGGCAAGAAAGCCATCAGCACCAAGCTAGCCAAAAAGCTCGCTCCAAACCTAGAAGAAGGTCTAAAGAGCAGAATGGGCTCCGACGATTATCGCGCCGCAACTCCTGTCATGCGCGAAACTCTAGTCAATCTTGTAAACGAAGACCTCCGCGACCTGCTACCAAATCTATCCCAACCGACTCTTCTAATCTGGGGAGAAATCGACGACCAGACTCCGCTCCATGATGGCGAAGTTATGGAAAACCTAATCGAAGATTCTGGACTAATCATGTTCGAGAATTGCGGACATTTTGCATTTCTAGAAGACCGTGCACGTTTTGCTGCAATCGTAAAAAACTTTTTAGCAAGTTAATATGATATACGTTTTAATTGTTTTACTAATTATCAACTTAGCCCTAGCATGCGCAAACTACTTGCACATGTTCCAGCTTAATTTCTATAAAACCAATATGCACCTCCATTGGTGCAAGAGTAATATCGGCAAGTTAATCTTCCGCAGCGTCTTGTCGCTTTGTGGTCTTCTAGTTTTAACCGAGCCTCTAATCCTACAAGTTTTCGCCGCAATAGTGCTCGCTTTTTCAATCTTCTTACTTATCCCAAAGAAGAAATCCAAAGTTCCATTCAAAATCACCGGAAGAGTTCTTCGTCTTTTCGCGCTCGAAGCCGTTATTACTGCACTAATTGTCTCCATTAAACCAAGTCTAAACTGCACGATTATTCGCCTAGGCATCATTAATGTTCTTGCGCCATTCCTATGCCTCGTCGCAAATTTCGTGCTTTACCCAATCGAAAAAGTCGGCCAAAAACGCTACATCGATAGCGCAAAAGCCATCCTTGAAAAACATCAAGATTTGACCATTATTGGTATCACTGGTAGTTATGGCAAAACCAGCATGAAGACCTTCCTAACCGAACTTTTGAAGCAAAAATACAACGTCCTGACAACTCCACAGAACTACAACACGCCTCTTGGCATCGCTAAAACAATCAAGACCGAGCTAAAACCGACCCATCAAATCTTCGTCTGCGAGATGGGTGCAATGTGGAAGGGCGAAATTGCCGAATGCTGCGAACTCGCCAACCCAGACCTTGGCATTATTACGGCCATCGGCCCTCAACATCTTCAAACCTTCAAAACTATCGATACTATCATTAGTACTAAGTTTGAGCTTGCTGATTCGGTCGCAAAGAACGATGGCGTCGTATTCCTAGATTGCGATAACCAATACATCAAGAAGCATCACACAAAAGCAAACGTTATTAGCTATGGCGTCGAGAACGAAAAGCTAGATTACTATGCCGACAAACTAAAATCTTCAAGTGAAGGCCAGCGTTTTACAATCAATCACGAAGGCAAAAAACTAGAATGCCAGGTCAAACTACTCGGCTTCCATAATACCGAGAACCTAACTGGCGCTATCGCCGTCGCGAAATACCTTGGCGTTTCGGACAAAGATATCCAGTATGCACTCAAACATATCAAAGGCGCACCGCATCGCCTAGAACTAAGCAACAGAGGCAACCTTAGTATCATCGACGATACCTACAACTCCAACCCAGTCAGCTCCAAACTCGCCGTCGACACTCTATCCGAATTGGAGGGTAAGCAAGTCGTTATCACTCCTGGCCTTATCGAACTCGGCGACGACGAAGAGCGATACAATCAAGAGCTCGGCGAACACATCGCAAAACAAGAGATCGATCATGTATACCTAGTTGGCCGTGGTAGCCAAACCGCCGCCATCGAAGCAGGGCTGACCGCAAAGAAATTCGACGAGGGCAAGATTCAGTATGTCAAAAGTCCGCAAGAAGGCGTCAGCTACGCAACACGTCGCTACCCATCAGAAAAGTTAAACATCCTACTATTAAACGATTTGCCAGATAACTATAATTAAGGAGTATTATGAAAATCAAAGTCGCAGTCTTCTTCGGCGGAAACAGCGTCGAACACGAAGTATCAATCATTACAGCCTTGCAGGCAATCGAAAACATCAATACCGAAAAGTATGATGTAATCCCTGTATATATCACCAAAGACAACAAGATGTTCGCCGGCGAATCTATTGCAGATATTAATTCATACAAGAACATCCCAGCCTTACTCAAGAAGAGCACTCAGGTTGTTCCTGTAAACCTTGGCGAAAAAACCGTTCTCATGCGCTGCGAGAAGAAACTCCTCAAAGAGCAAATCTATACAGATATCGATATTGCATTTCCAATCGTTCACGGCACAAACGTCGAAGACGGCACAATCCAGGGCTACCTAAAGATGCTAAATATCCCATTCGTTGGCTGCGATGTCATTTCTTCCGCACTCGGCATGGATAAGTTCGCCTGTAAAGAAGTCTTGCGCGAAAACAATATCCCAGTTATTGATGGCAAACTTTATAGCATCAAAGAATACAAAGAAGACGAGAAGAAACTTCGCGAAGATATCGAGAAGACTCTCTCATTCCCAGTTATCGTAAAGCCAGTCAACCTTGGCTCTAGCGTCGGCATCAGCATCGCAAAGAATCAGAAAGAGCTCGAAACATCTCTAGAGAACGCCTTTACTTACGCTTCAAAGATTTTGGTCGAAAAAGCCATCATGAATCTAAAGGAAGTAAACTGCTCAGTCCTCGGAGATTACGAAAATGCTTGGGCTTCAGAATGCGAGTCCCCAATCAAGGTCGACGAAATCTTGAGTTACAAAGATAAGTATCTCGGCAATTCCGTCAAAGGTGGAGCAAAGGGCGTAAAGGGAACAAAAGGCGCCAAGAATAGCGCTTGCAAGACAAGCTCCAAAGGCAACAAATTTGGCGGCACTATGGGTTCAGATAATTCTAATCCATCTCTCGAGCTTCCTGCCAAAATCTCGGACAAAACCAAAGAAAAGATCCAAGATTATGCCATTAAGACCTTCAATGCGCTTGGCTGTTCTGGCGTAATCCGCATCGACTTCATTATCGATCAAGATACGGAGAAGATCTATGTCAACGAAGTAAACACCATTCCTGGTAGCCTTTCTAATCACCTCTGGCGCCAAACTGGCACAGAATATCCAGTTCTTCTAGACAAGCTAATCCAGCTAGGCCTCAAGCGCGCTAGAGAAGAAGAGAATCTAACCTTCTCATTCGATACTAATATCCTATCCGGTTATTGGGGAGTAAAGAATAAATAACACCCCACAAAAACGCTCAAAAAACATGGGCGTTTTTTGTTGTAAAATTATCTTAGAGGAATAAACACATGCAAGATAATATACCAAAGAAAACGAACTATGCGGCAATAATAGCCGTTACAATAGCAGTATTAATTAGCATCTCCGCTATAGTGGCAGCGATTATTCTGGCACCAAAAGGCTCGCATAAAGATAGCGAGCTAGAACAAGCCGAAGAAGCACTCGAAAGGAGCCAAAGAAACACAGACCGCCGCCAAGACATGAATTATGTTCTATCAGCTTTCACAGACTACCAATCAAACAATAACGGGAATTTTCCAGAAGAGCAGGGCCTCCATGGCAAATTCCTCGAAAACTACATACTTAAAGGTAACGATGAGTTCTTTACTGACCCAGACGGCACTATGTATCATTTTTCCAACATTCATAATTGGGCCGACGGAAAGCCGCAGAACTACATTCCAGCAGAAGGTTCGCACGAGATTTCCGTCAATTATTCTGCTAAATGCATCGAAGACGATGACGTACTCCTCACAAAAGCGGGCGGTAAACGAGAAATAGCTATCCTTTACGCCCTTGAAGGTGGCGCTATCTATTGCGGAGATAATCAATAATTTTAATAATCTTATTGACAAAATAGCAATTTTGTGCTAATATTATAAACATAGAGTTAACTTTTGCGCAGATGCACCGCTACCAAGCGGTGCATTTCCGCTTTCTTGAGGATATTTCTTATCAACAACAAATCCACCAGAAGTTCACAGCTTTTTCTACAAAATATCCACTTTTTCGACGTTTTGCCACAAATTAACAGGGTAAACTTGTCCACATAAAAACAACTTCAAAAATCTAAATTTCAAGACTAGCATAAGGATTATAGCTAAATATATAATATAAGTACGACATCAAACTTCGGTCACTGACGTCGAGAGATCTCGTCGCAACGTATTTGTCATTTGTACGGGCGGCACCGAGCCGAGTAATTCATGGCTCACATAAATGACTCCAAAATTCTAATCAAATAAAGGAGTAATTTATGAACAATAAAACATTAACAGGCGAGAAAGTAGAGGTCATGGCACTCTTCAACTACAGCAAGATTCCGTGCCAGCCGCTATACTTCCGCAAACGAGGGGGCGACGAAGTCGAGATTACTGAGACAACCAGTACTCGCATCAAATTCATCGGCGGCACCGCCAAGCATATCTTTGATTGCTTGATCGGTAAAAACCGCTGCCGACTAGAGTTTGATTCAAAGTCGCTTGCGTGGACACTATTCGCGTAGAGTGCCACTACTTCTCGTCGAGCGCTCAGAAACTATCCGCTTCTGGGCGCTTTTTATTGCTTGTATATCCCTAATTAGTTTAATGACCGACATTACTAGCCCAACGCAAGCAAGAGAGAACAAGAATAGCCAACCACCGATATCCGGCAAGGTTAAAGCCGAGTATTCTTCATTATCCTGAATCTCTACTTCGACCCACTTGCCAAGATTGCCATCCTTATCCATATAGGCTACAGCCACTTTTAGTCCAAAGTCATAATCCTCAACTATCAATTCTTTATTAGATAAATCCGCATAACCCAAGAAAACATCACCAATTTTGACCGCCAAAGACTCCGCGCCCTCGGGCACATTATTCCAAGATAGCCTAAACGAGCTACCGTCACGCTTCGAAGCGGAGACTTCCGGAGCAGGGAGAGGCGATTCAAGGCCATTCTTAACAACAACTTTTATCTTTCTCGAGGCTTCTGTTCCGACACTCGTCGAAGCTGTAACTTCTAATTCGTACTCACCAATATCGCTAAATTCATAATCCAAGATCGCATCCTTCCCATCTAGTTCCTGCCCATTTAGCGCCCAAGAATAGCTCAGCGCAGCACCACTTATAGAAAAGCTCTGCGAAGCATCAAAACTAATCCTATCTCCACGGATAATCTCATACTCATCCGCGGACAAAATTAATACCACTTCATCTCTTATATTCCTAGAGCTAGACTTGGCGGTATATATCTCCAGATGTGACCGCAAATACTTAATCCTAATCTCTGCAATACGAGACATAATATATATCGCTTGATTCTGCACATATCGAAGATGACCATTATTAGACAGAGGACTGCGCGAACCGCCACAAATAAAATCATTTGCATCGCAGAACAGACCATAACGTCCACCGTATATTCCTTGCTCATATGGATTTCGCGCGCCAAGCGAGCCGCTATTTGTCTTACAATTACCCACCATCACTCTATATCTCGAAAAATTCCGCCCATAGCAGGCCGGCGGATAATCTCCAGCTCCTTCAGGAAGATAAAGCTTCGGATCACCAAACAGCCCAACATACACCACTCGATCGGTTGGAAAATCTTTCAAAGCTTCCTGAATCACCATCGCGCCCTGAGAATATCCACCCAAAACAAAATAGCTATTCGCACAAGCTTCACTTCGGTGCCTTACATAATCTCTCAGCTTTATCACGCCAGTCCATACCGACTCCGCAAAATTCGTCGCCGCACCAGCCGAACTATAAATTCCCAAAACATTATTAAGAGTAATTGCAACCGCCGGATAATCCAAATCCGTAGCCCGATAACTTACATGAGTATACTTAGATATCTCGGCCATACGCACCTCGAACTCTTTCCACTCGGCGCCTTCATTTTGCTCCTGTCCTGAGCCACGCACGAAAATATATTCAATATCCCGACAGCTACCTATCGAATTATTACCATAGTGCCAATAATCCCGAGCACTCGCACGATTACCGAGGTTTACAAATAAGATCGCCGCCACGACCCCTAATAATACCCAAATTAGCCTCCTCAAATTTTTCATGCAAAGATATAACCAAAATATCCCAAAAATTAAAAGCGAAAGCATGATACTTGAAGAATGCGTAATAGTTCGCCAGATGGTAAAATATAAGCATGCCAGAAAAGAAAAATATTATTTCTGTTCGAAATTTCCGCATTGGTTTTGGCGGCAAAACCGTCATCAAAAACCTCAGTTTTGACGTAAAACAGGGCGAAATCTTTGGCTTGCTCGGCAGCAACGGCTGCGGCAAGACTACTACTATTCGCGCATTGCTTGGTATCTATCCAGCCGAAAGAGGAGAACTCCTTATCAATGGTAAACCTTTTACGCCAGGCAAAGACATCAAGGTTGGCTATCTTCCAGAAGAGCGCGGTCTCTACAAAAAAGAGAGTGTCATCGACGTCATGAATTATTTCGGTAAGCTTCGAGGGCTCAAGCAGCCAAAGAAATGGTCTTTGAGCTATCTCAAACGCGTCGGCCTAGAAGATCACGCCAAGACTCGCGTCGGCAGGCTTTCTCAAGGTCAGCAACAAAAGGTTCAGCTCGGCATTACTATCATGAACAATCCAGACATCCTGATTCTTGACGAACCTACCAAGGGCTTCGACCCAGTTAACCGCCGCCTCCTTCTCGAAATTATCGACGAGCTCCACCAAAGAGGCTCTACAATCATCATGATTACTCACTACATGGACGAAGTCGAGAAGCTCTGCGATCGAATCCTACTCCTCAAAGACGGCACTGCCTATGCCTATGGCACCGTCAGCGAAGTTCGCCGCAAGCACCGTTTCAAATCGCTTGATCAAATATTTGTAGATATCTATGGAGCAAAAGAGTGAGTAAAGTTGGACAAGTTGTAAAATTCGAAGTAATTCGCAGTCTCAAAAAGCCTAGCTTTTGGATCGCTGCTATTTTGGTGCCAATTGCTTTTGCTATCTACATCCTAATCTGCGCTACGCTTGGCTATAACACTGGCACATCACTAGAATCTGGCTCCGCCGTAGATGGCCTAAAGTTGGCCTACGTCGACGAAGCAAACTATCTCAAGAATAACACCTTCACAAACGAAGCCCAGAACGAACAAACGCTAGCAAAATATGAAAAACTCGATGTTGCTCTAAACGACCTAAAACAAGGCAAACTGAACGTTCTCTATCATATCCCAGAAGATTTCAAAGACAGCGGCCAAGTTAACATCTATACCAAAAACGAGAAAAACAGCGTGCTAGATGACTATAAAGCTCCGATGACCGCACTTCTTACCGCGAGCGCCAAGAGCAACGTTGACGAGATTGATTACAAAATCATCTCCGAAGAAATTAACTACAACACAACTGCCTTCGCAAGCGACAATCACGTCATCGACCAAAAAGAATTAATCTCAAAGATTATTCCTCCTGCCGCCTGTCTCGCCTTGTTCTATATCCTTATGGTTGTGCTTGGTAACCGCCTTGCCATGGCCGTCACAGAAGAGAAGGAAAACCGCATTAGCGAGCTACTCCTAGTAAGTATTAAGCCTATAAGCCTTATTGTAGGCAAAATTATCTCTTTAATGCTTGTAGGTATTATTCAGCTTATTATTCTTCTAATTCCAGTCGGCGCTTTGTATATTCTTGCATCAAACCAAGGCATGATTCCACAAGAATTCAGCTTCGATCTAGACCCAACCAGGGTTATCCTATCTGTATTGGTCCTTATTGCATCCTATCTCATTTTTACAGCAGTCAGTGTTCTCTGTGGTGCACTTGTTTCTACCGCAAAGGAAGCCAGCAACTTCACAGGCATCATTGTCTTTATCATGATTATCCCGCTATTACTTCTCAACATCTTCCTAGACAACAGCAATCCAACCCTTAGCACAGTTCTAAGCTACTTCCCAATCTCCGCGCCAATAGCTTTGATGCTTAGAGCAATCTTCGATAACATTACCAACATCGAGCTAATTATTGGTATCATAGACCTAACCGTAGTCTCCGCATTAATTATCAGACTTGCAACCTATATCTTCTGCAAGAATGCAGTAGATTTCTCGGTGAAGAAAAACTTTAAGAATCTTCTAGGAAAGCCACGAAAATCATGGAAAGATTAAGTATTGTTCTAGGAAAAGGTGTCCGCGCGCTTGCAAAAATCCGCGGCACCGGCGGCTCCGCCTTGCCAGGCCTAGTCATAGAGAAAACCAACCCAGATTTTTTGCGCCACATTTTGTCCAAACTACCCTATGGCGTAATTGTCATTTCTGGTACAAATGGCAAGACCACCACAACCAAAATCGTCAGCGAATTACTCACGAAGCAAGGCCTCAAGGTTTTTACAAACAAGACCGGTAGTAACTTTGTTCGCGGTGTCATCTCGGAAGTTTTGGAAGATATTTCCATCACGGGCAAGTTCGATTACGATATTGCAGTCCTCGAACTAGACGAAGCTCACGCAGTAAAATTCTGCGAGAAAGTTCCGATTAACTACGCCCTCATTTTGAACGTTCAGCGCGACCAGCTTGATCGCTTTGGCGAAATCGACCATACAGCCGACCTTCTTCAAAAAGTCGCCAATAATGTCAGCAAATGCGCCATCCTTAACAGGGAAGATCCACGCGTCTCCAAGATTCAAGCCAAAAATCGCAAGTTCTTCGGCTTGTCCGAAAAGCTTCTCAAAACTTTCCCATCCGACGATAGCCTCCTAGATAAAGATAAAGAGGCAATCAGAAAATCCAAACCACAAAAAGCCGAAGTTATCCTCAGCAAACTCAAAGGTCAAGTCGCAGAATACGAAATTGGTGGCCAAAAGTTTAGCTGCGACCTTACGCTCAAAGGCGTTTACAATGCCTTCAACGCTGCTGGCGCACTTGCTCTCTGTATGGAGGTTTTACCAGACGTTCCAGCTAGCGAATTCATCAAATATCTCGACTGTATCGAGTCCGCTTTTGGTCGTGGCGAAATCTTCAAAGTCAATGGCGTAGATGTTGAGCTACTGCTCGTCAAGAACCCAGCCGCCTTCCAGCTCAGCCTCGCAAGCTTCACGGACCCAAATTACGATTACATGATTGCTATTAATGATAAAACCGCCGACGGACACGACGTTAGCTGGCTCTGGAACGTAGATTTCTCGAAGCTACCACATGTCAGTTACACGACAGGCATTCGCGCCTCAGACATGGCTTTACGCCTCAAATACGACGGAATTAGCGTAGACTTTATCCGCGAAGACATCGCATCTGCAACTTCAGATTTCACAACTAGCAGCAAGAAGCCAAAACGCATCTTTGCAACCTATACCGCAATGCTCGAGATACGCAAATTAATCTCCGGAAAGAGCCTAATATAATGACTACGATAAATATTCTTCACCTATATCCACACGAGATGAACCTTTATGGCGACCACGGTAACATCTTGACGCTCGTCAGACGCCTAGAATGGCGCGGTTACAAAGCCAAGGTTATCCCATACGAGCCAGGCGATCCGTTCCCAAGAGACGTAGATATCATCTTTGGCGGCGGCGGACACGATTCCGGCCAGAACAAGATCGAGGAAGATTTGCTCGAAATCGGCCCAAAGCTCAAAAAGCTAGTCGAGAACGAAACCCCATGTCTAGTCATCTGTGGTCTCTATCAGCTATTTGGCCGTTCATTCAAAACTTCAGATGGACATATGATTCGTGGCGCAGGTATTCTAAACCTAGAAACCGAAGCTGGCCCAGAACGTCTAATCGGCAATATCGTAATTAATAGCGAAACTTTCGGCGAAGTTGTAGGCTACGAAAATCACTCCGGCCTAACAACCCTAGATAATTCAGAAGAATGCTTCGGTAAAGTCGTCTCTGGCGCAGGCAACAACGGCAAAGACCAGGGCGAAGGCTGCTTCTATAAGAACTGTATTGGCACCTATCTTCATGGCCCAATTCTGCCAAAGAATCCAAAAGTCGCAGACTTCCTAATCGAAAAGGCTCTAGCTAGAAAATCTCCAAACACGAAGATAAAGCTAAAAGCCCTCGACGACACAATCGAAGAATCTGCGCACAAAAGCGCCGCAAGCAGACCAAGATAACAATCATATGTCACGACTAGTAAAAAAACGCAGGTTTGACTAGTTTGACTAGTTTGACAAGTTTGACAAGTTAACCCGTCAAACCCGCGAACAAAAAAGCACCAAGCCCTAGACGCTCGGTGTTTTTTACGTGCTATTTCTTCAGTTCTGCCGGAATCGAACCCCAGTTCAAACGTTCGCCAATCGCCGCATTTTCCGCCTCGGTAGCAGCGCGAGGAATCAAAGTATTAGGATCCGTCGTTGTGCCATGGTAATCATATTTCCAAGTTAGCTCAAGCTTTGGAAGATTTGCTGCCGCGATATCATCATAGCATTCGCCATTTTTCTCTTTGCAAGTCTTAGCTAGCTTATCCCAAGCCTCAAAATCTACACCATCCATCTTTACCGAGATATTCGCTTCGATTGCAGCCGAACGCGCGGTCTCCATACCGTTCTGGTCGAACATAAAGTTGCCCATCGAATAAACAATTAATCTGCCGTTATAAGCCTCGGCATTCTGAGTCCAATGCGGATGATCAGCAATAACCGCTTCAACGCCACGATCAATCATATCGCGATACAAATTCATACGAAGCTCGTCTGCGGTAGCCTGGTATTCTGCGCCCATGTGTGGCATAGCAACCGTTGGCACAATCTCAGCATATTTGCCCATATTTGCGCGAGCAGCCTCAACAGGAATACCATAGACGCCGTGCGCACTACAAAAACCCATCGGAATCTCATGATTCTCGGTCTCACCATTATCCAAAGTTACACGAAGCGGCAAACTAATAATTCCGCAGTTATTCGTACCATCAGAATAATCATAGCTACCAAAATACTGAATACCATTCTCTTGAAGATGCTCGTGCGTCTCCGCAAAGCCCTCAGCACCTTGATTATCTGTATGGTTATTACCTAGAAGAAAAGCTGTAAAGTATTTCTTTGCCTCAGTAAGATAATCTGGATCGCAGTTAAACTCAAAAAGGTTTTCTTCCTTATAATCATCATGCCCATTATTTGTAACAGGGCATTCCAAGCCAGCAATCCAAGCATCATAATCTTCACGATGCAAAGTATCAAGCTGCGAAAATGGATAAGCAACACCGAGCTCGGAAGCACGCGCCTTTGCATTCGTGCGTCGACCCCAGAAAGTCGTACCTTCAAAAAGAACTTTCATTTCGGCGCTCACTGCGACTGGATCAGGCTCAGGTTCATAGATTGGTGCAATCGTTGGATCGGCCGGCTTTAGCTCCTGTTTATCTTTATCATCTTTCTTTGACGCCATCAAACAGATGCCAAAAGTCACACCCGCTGCAAGTAGTACACAAGCAGAGATAGCTGTAATCTTCGCAGTTTTCTTCATCTTAGTTTTATTTTAGAACATTTCGATAGTTTACGAAAATCTTATATAATAAAGCAAAAGGAGTTATAAATGTTCGATTTAAAAGATAACGTAGCCGTCGTAACGGGCGCATCCTCTGGCCTCGGCAGACAAATGGCCGAAGCTTTCGCAAAGCAGGGCGCAAATCTTGCAATCCTTGCTCGCCGCATGGAACGCCTCGAGGCCCTCAAAGCAGAACTCGAAGAAAAATACAAAGTCAAAGTCTTACCAGTTAGCTGCGACGTCACTAGTACCGAAGCTATCAATTCTGCAACCGAAGCTGTCGAGAAAGAATTTGGCAAAGTAGACATCTTGCTAAACTGCGCAGGCGCCAGCAAAGACAAAGGCGTACTAGAAATGGCTGACGACGAATGGGATTTTACTATCGCTACTGACCTTAGCTCTGTCTTTAAGATGACTCGCGCTTTCGCAAACATCATGGCCAAAAATAACTATGGCCGCATTATCAATATTGCCAGCATGTATGGTCTCGTTGGCAACGCCGAAATTCCAACCATTGCTTATCATTCCAGCAAAGGCGGCGTTGTAAACTTCACCCGTGCAGCCGCAGCCGAACTTGCAACCAAAGGCATCACTTGCAATGCAATCTGCCCAGGATACTTCGAAACCGAGCTTACAAAAGCCGTTCTAGATACCGAACAATTCCAAGCTTTTGCAAACAGCCACGTTCCAATGAAACGCTATGGCAAACCAGGCGAGCTCAACGCTGCTGCAATCTTCCTAGCAAGCCGCGAAGCAAGCTACGTAACCGGCGCAATTCTACCAGTCGATGGCGGATATACTGCCGTTTAATCTTGTTAGTTAATAATAATTAAAGGAGTAAAAATGAAAGCACTCTTTCAAAAAACTAAAAAAGGCGTAATCTCGGTCGCCCTAATCGTCATCCTAGCAATCGTCGCCATCGTTGGTATTCTTGCCGCCAGCGTTATCGGTACATATAACGGTCTCGCAACTTCAAGAGAAGCCGTAACTTCCAAAGCCGCAGACATTGACACCGCGCTTCAGCGCAGAGCAGATTTAATTCCGAACCTCGTTAACACCGTCAAAGGCTTCACTCAGCACGAAGACGAAGTTATCGAAAAGATCACAACCGCTCGCGAACATCTTGTTAACGCTCAGAGCCTAGAAGAAAAGTCCGCAGCCAACGCCGAACTTACCAGCGGCCTTAACGCCCTCATGGTTATCGTAGAGAACTACCCAGACCTAAAAAGCTCCGAAAACTTCATCGCACTTCAGGACGAACTATCTGGAACAGAAAACCGCATCGCGACTGCTCGCCACGATTATAACGAAGTCGTAAAGGCCTACAATACAAAGATCCAGACCTTCCCAAGCAACATTATTGCTGGCATGTTTAACTTCGAAAAAGCTGAATACTTCGAAGCAGACGATTCCGCAAAGGAAGTCCCAGTCGTAGATTTTTCTAAATAATCTAATTCGGACAAATGTTTAAAACCTTATCCAAGACATTCGCAATTAGCTTGCTCGTCATCTTTGGCGCAAGCTTTTTGCTTGTCGGCGATTCTTTCGCAAGAGACCGCTATCCAGAGCAAAGCAAAGAGTTTTACGTTAACGACCTTGCCAATGTTATCAGCGAAGAAACCGAAAACTACATCATTGACTGCAATAAAAAACTAGCTCCACCGACTGGCGCTCAGATTGTAGTCATGACAGTCGAAAGCCTCGACGGCGAATCTATCGAAACCTACGCGCATGGCGTATTTGAGCAATACGGCATTGGCGCATCAGATAAAAATAACGGTACGTTAATTCTTTTGTCTATCGGCGACAGGCAATCCCGTATCGAAGTAGGTTATGGCGCAGAAGGCTTTATTACTGATGCTGGCTCTGGCCGTATTCAAGATAACTACATGATTCCAGAATACAAGAATAACAACTGGGAAGCAGGCCTAAAGAAAGGCTTCAATGTCATCTTGGCGCTCTATGAAAAAGAGTACGAAGTCGAGATTAGCGAAGGGGCAAATATCTACGATTACGATAATATGCCAGACAACAGCTCGAGCGAAGAAATGGACAATATTATCAACGGCTTCGAAACTGGCTTCTTCTTTACTATGATTTTCACCATAATAGGCAAAAACAACAAGAAAAACAGGATTATTCGCCTAATTATTGGCGCTGGAGCTATCGTTTTTGGTATTTTCTGTAATGGCGCCTTAGCTTTACCGACCCTCGCAGCCATCCTTATCCCGCTCGGTAGCGCATTAATTATTAGCGTTATTTTATCCGCAATGGATATCACATTAGGAAGCGGTAGTGGTGGCCGATACTATGGCGGGCATAGCAGCGGAGGACATAGCAGCTTCAGCAGTGGCGGAAGCCATGGCGGCGGCGGCCACTCCGGAGGAGGAGGAAGTTCGCGCAGCTTCTAATCTATTTACCGTTTGCACAGTTTCTAAATAATAAGCATCCACTGTTCTTTGTGGATGTTTTTATTCAGAAACTAGTGCATGGTAAGATAATATTAGATCGCTACACGTTAGCGATAGAATCTTATACCGAGGTGATTATATGCAAAAGCTCGAAAAAACATGCACGAAGTCGCAGACCGACCTCTACGAGGAGCTCTATTTGATCCGCGACGCCATCGAAGGCCTGCAGTCTCAAATAAAGCAGGCAAAGAGCGAAGTCCAGGAGCTTCACTCGGAGACTCTCTGGATGAAAGAGCAAAACGATTTGCTCTACAAGAATTTCAAAGCATTTTCCAAGCAACAAAAAGGCAAAATCAATGCAGTTAGGAACGAGATTTCGAGCCTGTACTCACAGACCGAGAATCCGAATGCTTCGTCGGTCGCACATCTTGAGAAAAGGATAGAGGAATTGAACGAGGAATTCAGGAACGAAAGACTCAGCATACAGCAGAAACTCCACCCCGTAGATTGGGGTCGGTATAACCTGGCAAAAATCCAGCTCGAGAAGCTCGAAGGACAACTCAGAACACTCAGGAAGCGCGAAGAGAAATTGCTTAGCAAGATTAATTCTAGAAAAAGGAAGCAGCTTAAAAGCAATAACTATCTCTTAGCTACTGAATAATCATCACGACTAAAAAAGAGGCCGCTCATCGACCTCTTTTTTAAATCCTTTACTAATTAGAAGATTAGGAATCTGTGATATTCTGCTTCGCACTCACCAGTGATCTTGCAGGTAACTTTGTTCTTTGTCTGAGCATCCTTACACTTGGTAGAAAGAAGACCATTCTCTTCACAGATTTCAATAGTTTCGTCAAGGCGGCGCTGCGCGCTAGCTTTAGAAACTAAAGTGAATACGACGCTAACAAGGATACAAACACCAATTACAATACATGCAATAATGATTGCTTTCTTGTTGTCTTTTTTGGAGACTGGTGCGGCTGCGTTTACGCTCGACTGCGTAGGAGTAGAGCTAGTTGGTGTTACTGGGGCTACTGGCGTAGCTGAAGCATTATTATTTTCCATATAACTTATATTTTAGCATAAAAAGAGAGCCTTTCTAGAAAGAGCCGACACTAAACTTCGTCAAATCTCCATTCAGGACCTTAACTCCGAAAGAATAAATCTCGTCATGAATATATTTCTGATTCGGCAGAGGATTATATACATAAATAGCTTTCTCGTGATAATATGCAAAGCCAGCCTCAAGAAAAGTATTTGCGCCAATATAATTCTTAATACGCCTTTTCGTAAAGTTACAAATTAGAACTGCATCGGATTCAAGAATCTTATTAAAATGATCGCGAATCGCATTATAGCCATTGCAAGTCTTAGCGGCTACAGGGTCAAAATTCGGATCTTTCATTACATCTAGCAAGATTCCATTCGGAAGTAGTACTTCGTGTCCCATTTCTTCAAGTTCTTTAGCAATTCTTTTTACCTCATCGCTAAAGCTCAAACTACAACAAATACAGATTTTCATACACTTATTATAGCTAACAGAGCAATAAAAAAGAGACCTTTCGGTCTTCTTCTAAATCCTAAATATGGTGGAGCGTATGAGATTCAAACTCATGACCTCCTGCTTGCAAAGCAGGCGCTCTAATCAGCTGAGCTAACGCCCCATATTTAAATCATAAAGGGATAGAACCAGGGGGGCGGTTCCATCCCAAAGACATTATAACATAGTTATCTCAAAAAATGCAAATCGGAGTAAAATAATTAAAGATTTACAAGAATAAACATAAGAGGAGAGCAAAGGCATGCTCAAATATTACAAGACCGATTTAGGTAAAAACCAGACAATCCTAATCCCACAAATAGAGGCAGATTGCTGGATAGACCTCTCTTCGCCAACCCAAAGCGAGGTCGAACAAGTTATCGCGGAAACTAGTATTGACCGCGATCTTATCATGAAGATGCTCGATGAAGACGAGCTTCCGCGTATCGAAAGCGCCGACGACGCCACCTTGGTAGTCATTGACGTCCCGGCACAGATTGAACATGGCAAGAAATACGTTACCTATCCTCTAGGCGTCATTATTACTGGCAGCAAGCATATCATTACGATTTCACCAAAAACCACACCAATCCTAAACGATTTCAAGAAAAACCTTATTAAAGATTTTCATACTGGCAAGAAAACCCGTTTCCTTATCCAGATTATTGCCGCCGCAGCCGCTGGCTATCTAAAAATCTTGAACGAAATCTACCGTCAAATCGAGGACAAGGAAGAGACTTTGAAGGTTTCTACTAAAAACGAAGATCTAATCGATCTCCTATCTACCGAAAAATCCCTCGTCTACTTCACGACATCTCTAAAAGAGAACGATCTCGTGTTGGAGCGCCTCAGTAAAGGCATTATGCTCCCTCTCTATGAAGGCGATCTAGATTTGCTCGAGGATGCCATGATCGAAAACCGCCAGGCTATCGATATGGCTGGCATCTATCGCGACATCTTGGGCTCCATTACAGAGACTTACGGCACAATTATTTCCAACAACCTCAACAACGTCATGAAGTTCTTGGCGGGCGCCACAATTGTTATTTCTGTTCCAACCTTGATTTCGTCCTTCCTTGGCATGAACGTCTGGTTTGGCGATATTGGCGTCAACCATATTTCGGCTATCGCGGTTCTAATCTTCTCGATCATAGCCTCACTAATCGTGGCATATATTCTCAAGAAAAAAGGAATGTTATAATTTAATTATCATGGCTGAAGAAATAATTAAAGCAAAGAAAATAGAAGTAAAATCTAAAAAGTCCACGCCGCTTTACGTCACTCTTATCATTGATGCCGTAATGCTAATCATTGGCGTTTGCATGTGTATCTGGGCAGACAAGGTCGTCGACACAATCGTCAAGGCAATTGGTGCCGTCTGTGTCGTCTACGCAGTATTTAATCTTGTTCAGTATCTCCGCACAGAGAACCGCAGCAACAAAGATTTACCGCTCCTTATCACAGCAATCGCTCTAGCAATCGCAGGCGTCTTCCTAATCATCCAGAGCGGTCTCGTAAACAGCATCGTAACAATCATCATTGGCGCACTTATTACGCTAATCAGTATCTTCCACTTACAAGATGCACTTAACATGAAGGGGAAGAGCAGCAAATACACCTACGCGCTCATTACTTCAGTTATCGGCCTAGTTTGTGGCGTTTGCTGTATGTTTGGCCTAATCCTTGCACAAGGAATCCCAATCATCCTTATCGGCATTGCCCTAATCATCTTTGCCGCTTCGGACATCTTTGGCGCAATCTCGCTAAAACTTAAATAATACAAATACCACCGAGACTTACTCGGTGGTTTTTGACGCAAAAAAGACCGGCCTCATGATGGGGCCGGCTTTAATTACAAATGAAGTTTTTCAGCTTGATATTAGTCCGGACAATACTCAGGGTTTCCGTTTCCATAGAAGTGGTTTCTCCAACCGTCTCCATAGAACATGTCGTATCCGCTACTCAGGTATCTTTCGCCGCCAAACAGCCAGTTATAAACCTGGTCGTAGGCCACCTGATAGTGTTCCTCCCTGTAGACCTTGTTGGGATAATATGCAAACTGTGCGGGCTTGGTAAGATTCTCGGCAATGGTATTGGGCCACTTCGAAGAATCCACTCTATTCAGCACCGTCCAGATTACGCATGCCTGCTGAGCATAACTACAATCGCCACCTTCTTGTGCGACAGTCTTGGCGAGCATAATTATTTCCTCTTCGCTCACGTAATCATAAACTGAACCCTCCACAGGTGCAGGAGTTTCCTCGGTAGCTTCGGCTTCTTCTACCTCAGCTTCGTAAGTTTCCTCCTCATCAGTAGCAATCTCCCTTGCGATGGGCACTGCTATAGCAGGGTCAATTTCGGTCGGTTCTGAAGACCAAGTTTCTTCCACAGAAGTAACAATCGTGGTTGTAGTTGCAGTAGTAGTCGTAGTTTCCGTAGTAGTCACAGCCGTCGTTGCGATCGACATAGCCGGAACTTCCGCAGTAAACATAGCCTCGAGATTGGCTCTTGTTGACGTTGCTACACCTATCATTTTTCCAGTCTCAACAGTATAAGCGCCGAGAGGAGAAGCCACGTTGTAATCCATATCGCCAGACGAATAATTAGCCACACTAGCAGCCTTGATTTCGTCGTTAGAAACACTTAATGCGCTGGCAGTCAAAGTAAGACTCAGGCCCATTGTCAGTGCAGCGGCAAGACCGATAGCAGGAGCGCTTTCCTTTTTCAGGGCGCGTCTCAGCTTCATGCGGGTCAGCCTCATAGCAATACGGACTCTTCTGTGGGTTGTTGAATGCTTCATTTTAAAGTACCTCCAAATGGAATATATTTTGTTACTCAAGAGAGCAACTTTTCTATTCTAGCACAAATTTTGATTTTTGTCAAGATGCTTAAGATAATTCAAATTCTTTCTAGTAATAATTATTATTTTGCTATATAGCAATTTGCTTGTAAAATCCGCAAGCAATGTCAGATAAACCTATTACGCTCAGGTGTAATTACTTGCAAAAATCGCAAGTAAATTCCTATCTTCAGAAAAAGTAAGCTAGTCAAAAAACACCCCGCATAACGGGATGTCCTTATTCGCCACAAGCGTGCAATTCTTCGGAATCTTCACTGTTTTCGGCTTCTTCCGAAGCGAGAACTTTTTCGAGCTCTTCCTCTGCGTCTTCTGCCGCTTTGTCTTGGTTTTCTTTATTTGGCATAGATATCTATATTATATAACCAAGCCCGAACGCGTCACAACGCCATAGCGACCAGTAAACTCAATCGCTTTTTCAAGAGGAGAGAACTCAATACTGCTCGTATTCTTCATCGCTCCGTCACGACTAATCGAAAGAGTTATATGCGGAACCGCTACCAAGTCGCAAATCTTCTGAAGCTCAGGGTTCTTTGCGGATAACTCAACCTTTAATCCTTCATTCTTACCATTGTTTCCATAGCCGACCACGCGAACTTTAACTTCTTCGCCCAAGAATTCTTCGTGTGCAGATTCAATACCGCCACGAAAAGTCAGAGTAACATGCGGATGGCCAGCCCAAGCCGAAAGCTTCGGCGGAAAAGCACCATAAATCTCCTCGCTATTCAAGAAAATGCCAGTATAAATCGGTATCAACATATCTTTATTATATCGATATAATATTCTACATAAAAGCGAGTCAAACATGGACCAGGTTAGCAAACACATTATCGAATACATCGAAACAGAGATCTTGCCGCAATATAACGGCATCGGCGGGCATACCGACAAACATATCAGACAGGTCATCGAGCGTAGCCTAAACTTCTTTAAACAGGCACCAGAGCTAAATATTGACATGGTTTACATCATTGCCGCCTATCATGATTTAGGTCGCCTTATAGACAACGAAACGCATAACCTAGAATCTGCCAAACTTCTTCACAAAGACAAGTTTATTAAAGAACACTTCACTGACGAAGAAATCAATATTATGGCGGAAGCCGTAGAAGACCACCGTGCCTCGCTCGGCAGAGAACCACGCAGTATTTATGGCAAGCTCGTTTCCTCCGCAGACCGCAACACTAGCCTCGAAGAAACGCTTAGTCGATCTTTCGACTATACCAGCCATATCAATCCAGATATGACAGAAGATGAGCTTATTGAAACCGCCCGTAAGCACCTTCGCAAGAAATATTCACCAGATGGCTATGCTGCCAAAACTATGTATTTCGAAGATCCAAATTTTACACTTTTCTTAAATAGAACCGAAGAGATCACGCGTGACCCAGAAACTTTCGCCAAAACCATGCGCGAGCACAACAAAAAGCGCGGAAAATAATCAACAAAAAGCCGACTACGCTTGCAGTCGGCTTTATTTTTAATATTTCTTTATATAAACAGACAGCGCTATAACCAGTAAAGCAAGTTCGGCAAGCAGAGCAACGAGTGCAACCGTACTAGCATCATTCTCGTACGTTTCGCTCTTGCTGCTCATATTTACAAATACTACCTCCTCGCCACCAGCATAACCATCTACGCTCAAATACAAACCATTAGTTTCGGAGCCAGAGATCTCGCCACCTTTATAAATCTTAAAATTCTTGTAATCCAGGCTCGAATTACTATAAATCAAAGTCTTAAAAGTCCTATCAGACTTAAATGCAGCAATAATATTACCACTCTGATCCTTAATCACGACAGGAGCATCTGCTGCAATCTGATCGAAGCTAGCAAAGATAAAATCCTGCTTCGAATCGTTAGAGATCTGGTCGACCATATTACCAGTCGCAATCACGGTACCACCATTAATATAGGTGCCGCCCGTAGAATCTAAACCTGCGTCCATGCTAGTCGGATGCGCAAAGGCGTAAACCGTGCCGCCATTAATCGTCAGCTTGCCATTAGAATCAATCGCATCACCTTCGTCAGCATCGACAGAAACCGAAGCGAGCAGAGAATTAGCATCAATAGTCAAATCATTACGCACGGTCGTGTTACCACTACTTGCAGTTGTCGTATTTAGACAGTCGTCCTGAGAATATATTTCGTAATCGCCAGTACCGCCACTGAAGGTCAAGTTACCCTTAGTTTCAATACCCTCACTGTTCTTGCTCGTAACTTTCAAAAAGCCTTCGCCTTCGAAATACAAATCTATATCCGAACTGATTGCGCCACTTGCCTTGTAGAAATAAAGCGGATCACCATCTTGCAAATCCTCATTATCTGCCTGGACGGTCGCAAACAAAACATTCTCGATTTGCTCACTCGTATAAATACCGTAATAGCTCGAATATTTACTATAGTTAGTCAAACTATCACCAGAATAGTTACCCTTGTAATCATCTAGCTTATCCGAGCCAAGCAAGCTAACTTTCTTGAGCTTACCGCCTTCGAGGATATTCTCAGAGCCAGAAGTAGTTTTGATAGTAACCTTATGATCGGTATAGTTTTTGTCTTTATTATAGACAAAAATCGCAGGCGCCTTCTTTGAATCCGTATCAAGATTTACACCGTTAAGGACCAGATTAATATCACCCTTAATATTATTCGTATTAACGCCAATCATTGCGCCCGTAATCTCACCCATAAGTTCAACATTACCAGTTGTATTTACGTTAATAACCTTAATATCTAGCGTTTTAATCTCTGTATCATTCGAATCTTCCTCGATAAAATCATCAAGATCTGGAGTTTTTGCGGCCGATACACCATCAAACAAAAAGTCCGTAACATAAACACCAGACAAATTGTTCGCCTTGTAATCAACAAGAAAGTCTGCCAGATTCTCGTATTCTGGAATGGCCTTATACTCACTCTTGTTTGTCGAGTATTCCAAATTACTTAAATTCACATATAAATTACTGTCTTCGGCGAACGTATTAACAGGGAACAAAAACACCGTTAGTAGCAGTGCACCCAAAAAACTAAAAACCCTTCTCATGGAGCTACCTAGTTATTGTTTGAAGAATTATCGCTTGGCATTTCTGGAGGAGTGCCACCCTGATCATTCTCGCCACTTGGCATCTCTGGAGGCGTACCGCCACCTTGCATTTGCTGAGAAGAAGAATTATTCGAACTAGTATTAGTTCCCAAAGTCTTCGCATAAACAAAGAAAGCTGCAGTCGAAATAACTGCACCAACAAGCACACCGATTATAAAAAGAAGAATTTTGCCTTTTGAGCCATCTTTTTTGCTAATATTATCGTTATCCATATTAATAACTCCTTTATATTGGCTATGCTTTTATTTTAGCATTTTTACCTAAACCGAAACTTAAAGGAGCACTAAATAGAAAGTCCAAAACTCTGATTCACGAGACCAAATAACTGCTCATCAGAAAGAGTACCATCAAGAACAATCGTAATCCAATTTTTCTTATTCATATGCCATGCAGGGTAAATACCAGGCACGTTACCAGCAAAATCTAACGCTTCGCCTTTACTAAAGCGAACATTCACAATTTCAATAAGATTATCGCTATCAATCCCAATCTTATTTGCTGGAATAACCATAATAATCCCATACCATTTTCGGCTATTACTATTCCTAAGCACAGCACAATCCGGAGTTTTCGCCCACAAAAATTCAGGCTCAGTGGCATAGTTATTCTTCGCATAATCCAGTAGGCGCAAGGTTTGGGCAGATTTATAACTCATACTCATATTATACCGTTAGGTCTAATATGACACATTCTCTCGAATGCTAATATTATAATAGAAGCAATAAACAAGGATTTATCTATGGAACAGAAAATTTGCCAAAGCTGCGCAATGCCATTAACTTCAGAAGATTTATATGCCACCGAAAAAGACGGCAGCAAAAACGAAGATTATTGCAAATGGTGCTATAAAGATGGCGAATTTCTGGATAAATGCTCGATGGAAGAGTACATTGAGAAATGCGCGCAATTCGGCGAACAGGCCAGCATGACCAACGAGCAAATGAAAGAATACTGCACGAAAGTATTCCCAACTCTAAAGCGCTGGAAGAATTCTTAGCCACCCTAAGACATAAATCCATGTCAAAAAGTACAAAAGAATTCAAAGATTTCGTTCTGGAACAGCTATCCGAAGCGCCAAATATTTTTTGCCGACCAATGATGGGTGGATATTTGCTTTATTCTGACGACGTCTTATTTGGTGGAATCTACAGCGACCGCTTACTAGTCAAAATGGTTCCAGAAAACGAGAAATATCAGATGACCGAAGTAATTCCATACGAAGGTTCAAAAAAGACTATGTTTTTCATAGAAGATTTAGAAGATAAGGAAAAGCTAGCAGAGATAGTCGACAATACTGTAAAAGGACTATCTAGGCAATAACTAGAAGCAGCATGAACAAAAGCAATCAGACATCACAAATTCCAAAAATACCAGCAGTCGAAGAAGCGCCGGAATGGGTCGAAAGAATCAAGAAAAAAGACCCAAACTACAAAAGAAGAGCAACGATTACTTGCGTAATAGGTTCAATTTATCTGCTATATTCATTCTTTTTTATCGGCGGAGCTACCGTAGATACAAAGAATATCGAAGGAATCATAGCCTATTTTCTAATATGTGCCGCTATTTTCTATTCAATCATGGGTTTTTATATATATCGCAAAAACAAAATCAATGAATATTTCAATTCTGAAGAATTTCAAGAATTAAAGAGAAAGTTATCAAAGAACACTGAAGATATTAACGATCTAAATCACCATATCCAAGATATAGAAAACAGCGACCCACTTAGCCAAAAAATCTACGAAGGCTATTCAGAGCTAACTAGTAGCGGTTTTAATTTTAAGCGCACAGGATGGGGCGAATTATCTAATGAAGGAAACATTCATAGATGCAGCCTTCAGGTAGTCGAAAAATCAAAAGAACATCCATATCAATACGTATGTAAGTATTTTGACTTAAAACCAACAGAAGAAAACTTAAATAAAGTAGAAGAAGTCCTAAATAACTACATTACGGTAGAACAAGGTAAAGAATCTCTCTTGGCAGAAAGGAACGATATTCTCGCGAGTATCGACGAAGAAATTCCAGAGCTTATAAAGAAAAAAGCACCAAACAGATTTCTAGAAGAAATGGGTATTGAAGAAATCAACTTAGAGCCCCAAAGTTTTAAAGAATACATCTTCCAATACATTAGTGCCGGAGGAAACAGCATGGCAACGAATGTAGTCACAATGGATTTGGATAATCTAGAAGGATTCATTGAATATATGGGCGCTCAGATAAAGTGGAGGAAATCCGTAGCAGGACAACGCGCGCTAATGACATCTTCTTTGAGGGAGTTCATTAAAGAACGAGACAATTATACTTGCAGAAAATGCGGAGTATCATTAGATGACGAACCGCATCTTTTGCTGGAAATAGATCATATTAAACCTCTGGCAAAGGGCGGTTTAACGACAGAAGACAATCTACAAACATTATGTTGGCGCTGTAATAGAGCAAAAGGCTCAAAAACAGAATAATCAATAGGCCTGCAGGATATAAACGATGCGCCGTCGCAAGCTTGCCGAGCCAGAAAAAATAGTTGGCTCAAATTGAAATAATTAAAGCAGTAAACAAAGGACTTTTTATGTCAAGACCACGCAACAAACAAGATTTATTAAAGGCCGGCGAAGAGTACTACGCTAAGCTGATTGAAATGGCTGATGGAATGAGCGAGAAAGAGATGAACACTGAGTTTGATTTCTCCGGCGATCCATCAAAGAAAGAACGCCACTGGGGACGCGACAAGAATCTACGCGATATTTGGGTACATCTATACGAATGGCACCGAATGCTACTAGAATTTGTCGATGCTAATCTGAATAAAGGCGGTAACGCACCATTTTTGCCAGAACCATACACTTGGAAGACTTACGGCGATATGAATGTCGAATATTGGAAGAAGCACCAAAAGACTTCACTAGAAGACGCAAGAAAAATGTTCGAGAAATCGCATAAAGACGTCATGAAATTAGCCGAAAGCCTAAGCGAAGAACAACTATTTACCAAAGGCATGTATCCTTGGGTCGGTGGCTCAGTACTTGGCTCATATTTCGTAAGTTGCCTATCTTCTCACTATGACTGGGCAATGAAGAAACTCAAAGCGCATAAGAAAAACTGTTCGTAAAAAAATAAGAGCCCTAGAGGGCTTTTATTTTGGCTGGGCCTGCAGGATACAAGCAATGCGCCGTCGTCGCAAGCGACCGGGCATTGGACGAACCCGGCTCGAACCCTGCAGGAATCAGCAAACCAAAAAAATAAGTCCTTCGGACTTGTTTTTTGGTTTGGCTGGGCCTGCAGGATTCGAACCTGCGAATGACGGGACCAAAACCCGTTGCCTTACCACTTGGCGAAGGCCCAACGCTCCCTATATTTTACCATAAAGACCTAGGATGTTAAAATAAAAAGATAGACAAGTAACGAAAAAGGAAACATGCCAGAAAATTTACTTACAGTCCGTGGTCTCCATAAAGTCTATGGAAAGCGTGACTCAAAATTCGAGGCCCTTCGTGGCATCAATCTTAAAATTAACAGAGGCGAATCCGTTGCTATCGTTGGTAAATCCGGTTCCGGTAAATCCACACTTATGCATCTCTTGGCCCTACTAGATCGCCCAACCAAAGGCGAAATCATCCTAGACGGCACCAATACTTCCAAACTAAAACAGCGCGACCTCAACAAGCTCCGCAACAAAGAGTTTGGTTTCGTCTTCCAGCAGTTCTTCATGAACGCAAATGATACCGTTCTTAACAACGTCATACTCCCACTAAAGATTGCGGGCGTTGGAGCAAAAGAACGTCGCCGCCGTGCCATGCACGCTTTGACTATCGTTGGCCTAGAATCCAAAGCCAAGAACAAAGCTAGCGATCTTTCTGGCGGTCAGAAACAGCGTGTTTGTATTGCTCGTGCTATCGTAAACAATCCAGCCGTCATCTTCGCCGATGAGCCAACTGGTAACCTAGACTCCAACACTGGCGCCAAGGTCGAAGAAACCCTCTTTAGTCTAAACCGTGACAAAGATATTACATTAATTATCGTCACTCACGATGAAGAACTAGCAGAGAAGTGCAATCGCCAAATCCGCATTTCCGATGGCCGCATTGAATCCGACGAAGATCTAGCCACTGAGCGCGAAATCGAAGCCGAAATCGCCGCAGAAAACGAAGAGCTTCGCAAGAACCACAAGACTGGCGACATGGATGCCGACGGTCTTCGCGACGACGCCACGGTCTCACACGTCAAAGTTAAGGAGGTCAAGTAATGAAAGCCCTAGATATTATCAAAGAGGCTAACCAAAGCCTTCTTCGCAACAAACTTCGTAGTTTCCTAACTATCCTAGCTATCTTTATCGGTAGCTTCGTAATCATTATTAGCACCGCCATCAATGCAGGCGTAAATGATTTCATTGACAAGCAAATGGAATCCGCTGGCGGTGAAGATTATCTCGAGATTATGTCCACTGCTACCAGCGATTCTATTAACTCGCTCATGAATGGCGAAGTTATCAAAGAATACGACAAGAAGAGTACAAACCAAAGCGATCTCCAGATTACCGACGAGCAAGTTGAAAAAGCTCGCAAAATCGACGGACTTCAGAGTATTGACCTAATGACGCAATTCCAGGTCGAATACTTCAAGCTCGAAGGCTTCGATAAAAAATATTCTTCTATGGGCTTCAACCTCATGCCACGCGGAACACTTCGCATGGATCTAACCGCTGGACGTATGCCAAACAATGACGACGAAACCACCTACGAGATTCTAGTTGGCCAGGATTATGTCAAATACTTCGGTTTCGAAAAAGACGAAGATATCGTTGGAAAGAAAATCACACTTTACGCTCCAGAAACCCTCAAATGTAGCATGACTGGCAATGCCGACGATTGCACGAAACCTGTCGAGCTTACCATTGTAGGCGTTCAGGCACCAGGCGTAATGGCAATGGGCGGCGCACGCATCAACGTTGCAGCAATGAACAGAATTACAGACATTAATTACGCCGGCCTACCAAACGAAGCCAGAGTTTCCGTTATGGCTACAGCTCAGGTCGATCCAGACCGCATCGATGAAATCAAAGACAAACTAGCCGAAATCGGCCTTACCGCAATGTCTATCGAAGATGAAATCGGACAAATTAAAACATTCTTCGATGCTATGTTGACAGTTCTAAAAATCTTTGGCGGCATCGCACTTGTTGCTGCTTCCATTGGTATTATTAATACCTTACTCATGTCTGTTCAAGAACGCACTCGCGAAATTGGCCTAGATAAAGCCCTCGGTATGAGTAATGGTCGCGTCTTCGCTACCTTCGCCATTGAAGCCATCTCTCTAGGCTTCTGGGGTTCACTCTTCGGTATTATCGTGTCGTTCCTTATCGGCCAAGCCGTTAACTTCGTAACCCATGAAACAATCCTAAGCAGCCTACCAACCTTCCAATTAATCATCTTCAGAGCTGTCGATCTTATCTCGATTACCCTAATTATCATGCTTATTGCCTTACTCGCCGGTGTTCTTCCCGCTCGCAAAGCTTCAAAGAAAGACCCGATCGATTCACTAAGGTATGAATAATCTAACACTTCTTCAATATTTCGAATGGTACCTGCCGAGCAACCAATTGCTCTGGCAGCGCGCCGTTCGCGAGGCAAAAGACATCCACAAGATGGGCTTTAATGCCGTATGGCTTCCGCCAGCTTTCAAAGGCCAAGATAAAGATAACGTTGGTTATGGCGTTTATGATCTATACGATCTCGGCGAATTCAAGCAAAAGGGTAGCATTGCTACTAAATATGGCACTCGCCGTGAATACCAAGCCGCAATCAAAGCTTTCCAGCGCTACGGCATCAAAGTTTTTGCAGATATCGTACTAAACAACCGCATTGGCGGCGACGAAACCGAAGTTGTCCGCGCTATCGAACAAGAATGGGATAACCGTCTCCAGCAAGTCGGCGACATCTACGAAATCGAAGCTTGGACCAAATACAACTTCCCAGGTCGCAAGGGCAAGTATTCAGACTTCACCTGGAATAGCGCATACTTCAACGGCATTGACTGGGATGAGCGCGGCAAAAAATCTGGCATCTATCTTTTTGAGGGCAAACAATGGGATAGCAAGGTTGGCCAAGAAAAAGCCAACTACGACTACCTCATGGGGGCCGATGTCGATTTGCATAACCCTAAGGTTCGTGAAGAAATGCTTCGCTGGGGCGAATGGTATCTTGCTACAACAGGCGTAGATGGTTTTAGGCTAGATGCGACCAAGCACATCGGTAGCGATTTCTATTCCTGGTGGCTCACTCAACTTCGTCAGAAAACCGGTCAAGAACTCCCAACTGTTGGCGAATACTGGTCCAACGATATGGGCGAGCTAGGTAAATATCTACAAAGAACAGGCAACCAATTCTGGCTATTTGACGTTCCGCTTCATTTCAATCTATTCAAGGCATCCAGAAGCGGCGACCAGTTCCCAATGAACAAGATTCTGGACAATAGTTTATTGCAGAGCTTCCCAGATCGCGCTGTAACCTTTGTAGACAATCACGATACTCAGCCAAGCCAAGGCCTAGATTCTTGGGTCGACGGTTGGTTCAAGACTATGGCTTATGCCTTGATTCTACTTCGTGGCGAAGGTACACCGTGCGTCTTCTGGGGCGATCTATTCGGAATCCCTCACGATAATATCGGTGCTGTACCAGGTCTCAAAGCCTTGCTAAAGATTCGCGAATTCTTCGCCAAGGGTAAACTACACGACTACTTCGATCACGAGCATATCGTTGGCTTCACAAGGGAAGGCAGCGAAACTTACCCAGATTCAGGCGTTGTTGTCCTTATGAGCAACAGCAAAGGCGGCGAAAAAGAAATGTATATCAACAAAAAATTCGCCGGCGTAAGGTACATTGACGTGATCGGAACCAACAAGCGTATCGTTACGATAGACGAGAACGGAAACGGAAAGTTTAGCGTCGGAAACGGCACCGTCTCTGTCTACGTTAGCGAATTTGCCGCAAAGCAATTATTCGTAAACGGTATATCTACTCGCGGATAAAAAAGAGCCAGTCGCAAGAAAAGCGGCTGGCTTTTTTGAGTCTTATCGGTAAGGGATCCCATGCCCAGAAAGGAAGAAAACGAGAACCCCAATGGTCATAATAATCTGAAATGGCACAAATGAACCAGACATCCAATCCGGAACGTCATTCTTCTTGGCCCATTTGGCAAAAAGCAAGATTGCGCCAACCGTACCAAAGGTAATGATAGTAGCAACCAGCTCGGCCAAAATCAGATTCAGGATAAAAATACCGACGTTAAGAAAGAAAATTGCGATGCTCATAATCTATACCCCCTTCGAGCAAAATGTTTCGCATTACGAAGATAAGAAAGTCAAAACACACTTTGTTATCTCCGTAATGCTGTCTTTATTCCAACACGAAAATTCATTTTTTGCAATTAAAGTCATATTGTCCCCACAAAAAATTAGCTCGTTATGCGCCAGATTAGACCGAATGGTATAATATAACAGATGAAGAAAAAATTCTTAAGTGAAACTTTGCAGGCTCACGTCGACAGCTTTGTTCCTGGTGGGCAGGGAATCGCTACTCTTGAAAACGGCAAGAAAGCCTTTATTTGGGGCGTTCTCCCAGGCGAAGACGTCGAGTTTCAAACTACCAAATCCAAATCCAGCTACTGCGAAGGTGTCGCAACCAAAATCCTTAAAGCCTCACCAAAGCGCATCGAGCCAAAAGACGAATGCTATCTTTCTACTAGCCCTTGGCAAATCCTAGATTATAATTTCGAACTCGAAAGCAAAGCCGAACTCGTTAAAGAATGCTTTACTCAGCAAAAGCTAGACATTGAAGTCTTGCCAACCATGACCGACGGCAAAGAATTTTTCTATCGCAACAAGATGGAATACTCTCTCTATTTCAATCATGATGACGAGCAAATCCACCTTGCCTTCCATAAGCGTGGCAGCCACGGCAAAATCCAGATTTCTGGCAGCTCCATCGAACGCCCAGAACTCTTTGCAAGGGCAAAAGAAATCGTAAAAGACCTCAACGACAAACACGAAGAAGCTCGCAAATACCAATCCATGCTTCTTCGCTGCAACCAAGCTGGCGAAGTAAGTGGCGATTTATTCGAAAACGGTAAACCACATCCTATCATGAATCCGCTCACAGATAGCTTGCTTGGCAAAGAATACAGCTACTCACCAAACGGTTTCTTCCAGATCAATCTTCCAGTTTACGAACTAGCTCTCAAAGAAATTGCCAAACATGTTGGCGACGGTCCACTTCTAGACCTATATGCAGGCGTAGGCAGTATTGGCTTATCTATCGCAAAAGACGGCCAAAAACTCACCCTCGTCGAAGTTAATGGCGCCGCTGTCGAAGAAATGAAGAATAATGCCAACGGTCGTCCAAATACCGAATGTATCCTTGCCAAATCCGAAGAAGTCACAGAATATATCACGCCAGATTCTATCGTTATTCTTGATCCACCACGCGCTGGCTGTGATAAAAAGCTTATCGACAAAATCCTTGAAGTTGAGCCACAGAGAGTCATCTATCTTTCCTGCAATCCAATTACGCAGGCTAGAGACGCTGCACTTCTTGCAGAGAAGTACAAGATTTCTGCTGCCCAGCCATTCAACTTCTTCCCACGCACGCCGCATATCGAAAATCTTATTGTTTTGGAGAAATAATGTATCGAAACACTTATGCTGAGATTGATCTTGAAGCTATCCGCCACAATCTCGAAGTTTTAAATCAAAAGTTTTCTAATTACGATTACCGCTTCGCGGTCGTAAAAGCAGATTGTTATGGTCACGGCCTAAAAGCAATCCAGCCAATGCTCGATGCAGGTTGTAATTATCTTGCTGTCGCCACGCTCGAAGAAGCCCTAGAAGTTCGCGAACTCCATCCAGAAACGCCGATCCTTTGTCTTGGCATTATTCCATATTCTGGTCTAGATAAAGCCAAAGAAAACAACACCACACTCACAATTAGCAATCTAGATTACGTTAAAAACGCGCCAAACCAAGCTTTTTCAGGCATTAAAACTCATCTTAAAGTTAACACTGGCATGAATCGCCTCGGTTTCAAAGACAGCGCAGAGCTAGCCGAAGCATATAGCCTTCTAGAGAACGTCGAGGGGATCTACACTCATATCTACGATACAGATAGCCACGAACATACCGAAGCTCAAATCCAGAAATTCCAAGAGCTTACCACTCAGCTTCCATTAAACGAAATCGAAATCGTCCACACTGGCGCCAGCGAAGCTACTCTCAACTATCCAAAGCCAGACTTCGTAAATGCTTGCCGCTTCGGCATCACAATGTACGGTTTCTATGCTCCAGCCGAACTCGGTCTAGAATCCACTTTCTCGCTCAAGAGCGAAGTTATCCAAATCAACACCCTAGAAGCTGGAGAAAGCCTTGGCTATGGCGGTACCTTTATCGCAAACGAAACAACCAAAATCGCCGTCATTCCTATTGGTTACGCCGACGGAATTATCCGCAAAAACAAGGGCAGAAATGTCTATATTAACAACCAACCTTACGAAATCGTTGGCAACATCTGCATGGATATGCTTTTTGTTAAAATCGACAACACCGTCAAAGTTGGTGATACCGTAGAGCTCCTAAGAGACAAAGAGCACATCAAGGAAACTGCAGATTATCTTGAAACAATCCCATACGAAGTGCTTTGCGGCATTAGTAAACGAGTCCCTCGTATCTATAAATAGAGATTATGCTAAACTAGAACTATGAAGATTGCAATTCTTGGCGCCGGCGCTTACGGACGTGCGCTTGGTAAGATCGTCTCGAATAATGGCCACGACCTAAGCTTTTTTGATCCAAACGTCGCGCCAGATGTCAGCCTAGAGCAAGCGGTAAAAGATGCTGAGGCTATCATTATCTGTATTCCTTCTAACTTCTTACCGTCTTTCCTTGAAAACTATCCAGCAAAATACAAAAAACTACCAACCTTCCTAGCAACCAAGGGCCTTCGCGATGTACACATCTTTAAAGATTTCGATAACTTCGCCATTCTTTCTGGCCCGACTTTCGCTCAGGAAATTATGGACGGCAAGCAATCTATGCTTACTGCCACTAATCAGCTCGCTGTAGATATTTTTGCTAACCAACAGATTGAAATCGAAATCTGCCAAGATATCCAAGGCGTTCTACTTTGTGGCTCGCTCAAAAACGCCTATGCTATCGGCGCTGGTTTTAATAGCGATAGCGAAAATGCCGTCGCAGCCCTAATCACCCGCGCTCATGCCGAAATGCGCAAATATTTGCTCGAGCACGGCGCCAACCCAGACACCGCCGAACTAGCTTGCGGTATTGGTGATCTCGTCCTCACCTGCAGTAGTGACACTTCACGCAACTATACCTGCGGCAAAAAACTTCACGCTGGCCAAAACCTCGACGATATCCTAACCGAGCTGCAGACCGTCGAAGGCATCAATGCCTTGCATGAGCTCGACGTAAACGAAGACTATCCACTCCTACTCCATATCGCAAGAATAGCTGGACTAAAATAAGACAAAAAAAGAAGGCGACACAAAACGTGCCGCCTTTTTGAAGGAATCTTTTTACTTTAGACAAAATTAGGGAAGCAGAGCGTCCATAATCGGCCTCAGATATTCTGCGCCGTCTCCGACCAGGATATCACACTCGCTCTCTTTGGAAGCCAGAACAAAGAAACGAACCAGAGCAGCAACGTCGTAGTTTGTAAGCTCAATGCAATTGCTGTTGCAATGACGCTTGAGTCTATCCGCCCACTCGATACTCTGAAAAACCTCACGCTCTGTCATAGGACGCAGATCATCATCGACGAGATCATGCTTGACGTTATGAGTAGTCAAAACAACGCCCTCCTCGAATGGCCAGAATATAAACAGCGGCTTCTTGTATTCATGGTTTTCAGCCTCGAGAACCCTGATCTGTTCATACAGCTTGTCTTTTTCTGCCTCCAGCGTAGGAACTTCGAGACGAAGAGTATCGGCCGCCTTTACAAGAGCTTCGGATTCTGCAGTCAATCTTTCAATCTTGACCTTAACGCCTTCACGCTCTTTTTCCTTTGCGGCGATTTCGGCGAGCATTTCCTCGTGCTTCTTTTCCATAGCTTCACGGCGCTTACCAGAATAATCCTTCATAGAATTCTTATACTGACGCGCCTTGTCTGTGAGCTTGGCAATTTTCTGAGGAAGATGCCATTCGTAGTTCTCGCGGCAGCGATCAATTCTTCCAGCAAGCTCGCTATGACGAGAAACAGTAGCTTTGATTTCCTCAGTGAGTTTATTGATTCTTGCCAAAAGCTTTTTTATGCTTTCCTTTAGATCCTCGATCTGAGCCTGATTGATCTTGATCAGCTTACCCTCAAGCTCGAAACGCTCAGCAAACATCAACCGAAGCTGCTTCTCACGAATACGAGTCATGATTACAGCGCAAAGATCTTTATCCTGATCAGCAAACTCGAAATCGTCCTCTTCGCCGTTCATTAACTTCTCGAAATGTTTCATCATCTCGTCAGTCAAACGGTCAGCCATAGAGTCGATAATCGCATCGCGAACATCAGCATTGTTCATCAGCTGAGAAAACGGGATCTTAATAGTAGCAATCGTTGCCTCTACAGGTTCTGCAACCGGAGCACCTATGCTCTTGCTCGGGATACAGATTGTTTCGGTCGAAATATCAACGCCTTTTACGGCCATTGTTCTCTCGGGCTTCTTCTTTGTCTTGGTTGTAGTAGTGCTAGTTCCTTTTGTGGTTTCAGGAGCAGCAACGGGCTGAGACTGCTTGGAAATTTTTACTCTCATAAGTAGACCTCCTCAGAGTGAATTCGCGCCTCAAAAACCTATACTAAAGTAAAAGATTTTAAAGAACGCATGTCGGATACATGTATCCAAAAAGCATACTAGATGCCTTCCAGAATCCATATATTATATCATATTTTTTTCAAAAAAGCAAAAGCAATACCGCATCTATCCCTCATCTTGCTATAATCTTCTTATGGAATTCGACAAGGCATATAATCATCTCAACGAAAACCAGCGCGCAGCTGTAGATCATATCGACGGACCACTTCTCGTAATTGCAGGTCCAGGCACGGGCAAAACCCAGCTCCTATCCGTTCGCGTCGCTAATATCCTTAAACAAACCGATGCCAATCCAGAAAACATTCTTTGTCTAACCTTTACCGAGACAGGTGCCAGCAACATGCGTCATCGTCTTGCAGATTTTATTGGCCCAGAAGCCTATAAGGTCCAGATTCAGACCTATCATGCCTTCGGTTCGTATATTTTACAGGAACACCGCCCAGATCTTAATGCCGCCATCGATGATCTTGAACGTTTTACCTTGATTCGAAAAATCCAGGCCAACCTTCCAGCTATGGATATCTTGCGCCCAGATTACTTTACGCCACATATCATTAGTGCCATTTCTGAGCTCAAGGCTGCCGCACTTACTCCTAATGACCTCCGCAAAATCGTTCAGCGTAACGAAGTAGACAACGGTCTGATTTATTCCGCCATCAGCGAAAAACTCCAGGAAACCAAAGGTCTTCGTTATCCAAAATCTACTGCCAAATATACCGAAATCCTCGAAGCCCTGCAGAGCTTTATTAATCGCCCAGACAATCAAAAACCAATCCTTGGCAAGGTTGAACCTGTCGCAAATATCTACTACCGAGAACTCGCCGAAGCTTTGCTTGCCGAAGAGAATAGCGAGAAACCAAGCAGCAAGCTTCCAGGCAAATGGCGCGAAAAGTTCTTCAAGAAAAACAAGCAGGGCGAATTTGTCTTTGGCGACGATATCGCAAACAAAAAGCTTCTGAGCCTTGCAGGCATTATGGAGCAATACCAGGCACATCTCGACGCCGAAGGCCTCTTCGACTACGACGATATGATTCTGAATGCCATCAATCTCCTAGAGACCGACGACGAGATTCGTTACAATGCCCAGGAACGCTTCCAGTATATCCTTCTTGATGAGTTTCAGGATACAAACGACGCACAGGCAAAGCTAGTTAGCCTCCTTACAGATAACCCAAGCAACGAAGGTCGTCCAAATATTATGGCAGTCGGCGACGACGATCAGGCCATCTACGGCTTCCAGGGCGCCAACACTTCCAACTTCTTTGATTTTGATGCCAAATACCATCCAAAACAAATCTTCCTAACCAAGAACTATCGCTCCAGCGAGCCAATCCTCGAGTTCGCTCATAATGTTATCGAGCAGGGCGCAGACCGCTTCTGTAAATCTCCGAGCGTCAATATCGACAAGCATATTACTGCCGAAAATCCGCCAGAGAAGACCAGCATCGAGCTCCGTAGCTTTAAATCCTACCAGAGCGAGTATTCGTATATCGCTGCCGAAATCCATCGTCTCATGAGCGAAGGCGTTCCAGGAAGCAAAATCTCCATCATTGCGCCAAAGCACAAATATTTGGTCTCGATTTTGCCATATCTCCATGCCATGAATATTCCTATCTCTTATACGCGCCGAGATAATATTCTAGAAGACGCCGAAGTCAGCGAAACGATCAACTGCGCCAAACTCGTAAATACTCTAGCTACCGGAGACATGCGCAAGGCCGACCCTTATTGTTTCAGAGCTATCAGCTTGCCGTACTGGAATCTCAAGAACGCCACCATCGTAAACCTACTTCATGACGCCAGAGAAAAGCGCCAAAGCATTTTTGATACCATTTACTCCAACAAGGATGACGCCGACGCAGAAAATCTTAAGCTTCACGAATTCGCAGACTTCTTTATGGAACTCGCCAAGAAAGCCACAGATTACAGCGCCGAAAGCATCATCGCAAAAATCTGCAACATCATTATTAATGAAAAAGACGACCTAGCTCTCTTTAGCAAACTCAACACCCTCCGCGAGATTATCGGCAAGAAAGCTTCACGCGGCAACCACAAGTTCTCGGTCGAAGATTTCTGCAACTATATCGATGCATACAATTCTGCCGAGCTTCAGATTGTAGACAGCTCACCATATAGTGAATCCGACGAGGCCGTCGTCCTTCAGACCGTCCACAGCTCCAAGGGTCTAGAATACGAAGCCGTATTCCTAATCGCCGCAGACAACAAAAACTGGTCCGATGCAGGTGGTAACCGCGATCTTATCAAGCTACCACGCAACCTTGCCTTCGTTCGCCACACCGGCGATACAGCCGACGAAAAAATCCGCGTCTTCTTTGTTGCTATCACTCGCGCTAAAGCCAAGCTATATCTCACCTATAGTCTTTCAGATTTTGCTGGCCACGAAGCCGACCGTCTCAAATTCCTGGACATCCGCGAAGACACTAATCCAAACACGGGCGAAAAGGGCTACTTCAGCAAGATTATTCCAGAACCATTCAACTTCGAACTCCAAGGCGAGAGCGAAGATTTGAACCCAGAAGATTTCGCGCCAAACCGCTGGTTCGACGATTACATTCCAAGTGACGAAACCAAGAAAAATCTCTTGAAGCCTTATGTTGAGCACTTCAGGCTTACCCCAACTGGTCTAAATACTTTTGTCGACCTAAGATACAACGGCCCAGAAGCCTTCTTGCGCAGATTTATTATTGGCGAGCCTAGCGAAGCAAACTTCAGTGCAGATTACGGCACGCTCATCCATGATGTTATGGATCAGCTCAATCGCCAAAAGCTCAGCAACGAAGACGCTTTGAATCTCTTCAAGTCTAAAGTCGCCGATGCCGACGCCACAGATAAGGAGAAAGACGATCTATTGCAACGCGGCGAGCAAGAGCTATCTCGCTTCCTTGAGGAACGCGGAGATTACCTGCGCAGCGTCAAAGCTGAGTCCGAGCGCAGCTTTTCGAGCGAAGGTATCGTTCTTGGCGAAGTTCCGCTCACGGGTAAAATCGACCGCATCGAGATTAACGAAGAAGAGAAGACAATCACGGTTGCGGACTACAAAACCGGCACGCCAAAATCCAAATGGGGCACCGCCGACAGTACTTTCACTTACAAAATCCAGCTTTATTTCTATAAGTTCCTCATCGAAAACTGCCGCGCCTACCAAAATTACAAGGTTACCAAGGGCCGCATTGATTATATCCCTGCCGATTCCGACGGAGATATCGTGCCGCTAGAGCTCAACTTCAAAGATACCGAAGCAGAACAAATCAAAAAACTCATCCAGGTTGTTTACAAACACATCAAATCCCTAGACTTCCCAGACACAAGCGAAGCCAACAAAAACAGCAACCCAACCAAAGCTTTCTTTGATCAGCTCCTTAGCGAAGAGTAAACATAGACAGTTGACAAATCCTGCCAATTATGATACAATTCACTCAATCCGCTTCTGGGCAATAGCCTAGAAGTGAGTCCACCCCAAAAGGAGGTGATTCCCATGACTGCATTCAATTTTGTTTGAGGCAGTAAGTTCTTTTAGAAGGAGGTGAATTGTATGGCAGGCGATGTTTTTGATCGTTGCAATCATTGCGGCAGACTGAAATATCTGCACAATGGCTACTGTGACGACTGTGCTAGCTTCAAGGGCTCCACTAATGGAGGCTCTCTCTTCGGTTCCGGTTTTGGTTCTCGTCCTACTTGCCGTCAGTGTGGCGGTACTGGGAAGATTACACATATTTTCGGGCCTGATGAGAAGTGCAGTCGTTGCGGCGGCACCGGAAAAGAATAATACACACGTCGAATCATACATTTTCGCTCAGGCCCCACACCTCGGGGCCTATTTTATTGCAAAAAAATAACCACCGTTTTATGGTGGTTATCTATTAGCGACCGTCTTTGTGGCGAGCGTGTTTGCGCTTTTCGCTATGCTTGTGATTATTGTTGCGATTTAGCTTCGCAATCTTGATTCTCTTAGCCATGGATATACTATAACATATCTTATCTTACCAATCAAAAGCAGAGTCAAGAGAAGATAGTTTACGCTTTTGACATTTTCGCAAGCGATGTTATAATAACGCCAGAGAGATTTTCCACCTCTCTTTTCTATATAGGTCCCGAACGGTTCGCGGGAAGCATCTTACGAAGGGGAGTGATTCCAATGGGCTGAGCATTTCATTGTTCTATCCCGTTAAGTATCAAATGAAAGCATTAATGATTTTATCTGATCTCACCTTTCCGGGTCGCGCCTTCTGCGGCCCGCTTTTTTGTGCTAAAATATTTTTATCGAGCTATACTTCGGTCCCTGGCTACGATTCATAAAATCCGACGCTACAGATTTGCAAAAACAAATCGCGTCAAAAATCATTATCAGATAACGCGAACTTGCGAAGGATTTTTATGAATCAAAACTCTTACTCATACAACCAAGAACCATTACACGAACCAATCGATGTCGATGCTACTTTTTCACGCCAGCTACTCGGCCATTGCAAACCAATCGCTTTTCGCCTCCCATCGGGCAGAGAAGTAGAAATTACCGAAATCGGCCTTATTCATCCAAAATACGACGGACTAAAAACGCTTTTTGCCTTCGACGTCACTGACGGCGCAACAGATTACCGACTCACCCTCGACACCGAAAGTCTCAACTGGTATCTAGATTACGAGGGAGATCAATATGTATAATCTTCCGCTTAAAACCATGTATATTGACCTCAATTCTTGCTTTGCTACCATCGAACAACAAGCCAGACCAATGCTTCGCGGTCGTCCCGTCGCCATAACGAATCGCCTCACACCAAACGCTTGTATTGTCGCCGCCAGCTATGAAGCTAAAGCTCTTGGCATCAAGGTCGGCATGCGCCGCATGGAAGCCGAAAGAATCTCAAAAGATGTCGTTTTTGTCGAGACCGAGCCAGACAAATATATTTTCGTTCACAAAAAGCTCCGCAAGATTATGGAAGATTATGCGCCAGATGTCGTCATGAAGTCTATCGACGAAGGCGTCTTAAATCTCGCTCTCAGCCCAGAGCACGTCCAGAACATGCCCAACCCAGAACTTGTAGCAGAGATTAAAGACAGGCTCAGAAACGAAGTCGGCAGCTATATGCGCTGCAATATCGGCATCTCTAGCAACCGCTTCCTAGCCAAGCTTGCCGCCGAACTCCACAAGCCTGACGGCTATGACGAGATTACACCAGAAAACCAACGCGAGATTTTCAGCAAACTCAAACTCCAAGATTTACCTGGCATAAATGTTCGTATGGAGGCCAGGCTAAACGCGGTCGGTATTTTTACACCGCTCCAGTTCCTCGATACTGACGAAGAAATCCTCGTAAAGATGGTCTGCAAAAGCATTGATGGGCATAAATGGTATCAGAGGCTTCGTGGTATCGAAGTAGACGACTGGGTTAGCGACATCAAGTCCATCGGCCGCCAATATGTTCTAGAGTCCTGCAGGCTCACTCATGAGCAAATCGAGGCTCGTGTCATTCACCTCGCCGAAGACGCCGGCATGCGATTGCGTAGCAGAGAACTATACGCGCACGGAGTTTATATCTGGGCCGTAGACTATAATGACATCCCGCTCCACAAAAATATCCTCCTAAAAGACCCAATTCATACCGATGCGGATATTATCCGCATTGCGCGCAGCCTCTTTAAAGATTTTCCAGCACCACTCCGTATTATCGGCGTCACGCTATACAAAATCCAAGACAAGCCCCAAGCCCAACTCAGTCTCGAACAGGATAAAATCGAACAAGACAATAGACTTTGCAAAGCTACAGATATTATCAATAGACGTTTCGGCGACCGCACGATATTCTGTGCCGACTCATTTGGCACGGAACTAGTCAAAGTCAAAATCCCATTTGGTTCTACCAGATTCTTATAAATAAACATCCGCCGGCCTAGCTGGTGAATGTTTATTGAGTCTCAAGAACCGAATCATAGACGTTTATACTTTTATCTTTTAAAATGATTGATATTTTAAAAGGTAAAAGTATAAACTAATCTTATGGAACGCGAAAACCTAACAATTATTGACGGCAAAAGCGTCTTTTATCGCGGCTATTACGCCATGGGCAATCTCTCGCTCCCAGACGGCACGCCGACAGGCGGCGTTTATGGCTTCGCCGCAATGCTTATTGAAATCATTGAGAAACTCAAGCCAGAATACATCGCAGTCGCTTGGGATAAAGCCAAAACCAACATTCGCCGTCGCCGCGAAATCTACCCAGAATACAAAGGCAACCGCAAGCCAGCGCCGCCAGATTTTTACGCTCAAATCCCATATCTCATGGAGCTTCTCGAAGCTTTCCATATTCCACTCTACGAGTTCGACGATTACGAAGCCGACGACATTATCGGCACACTCGCCCGCAAGGCTCAAGCTGCCGGGAAACGCGTTGAGATTATTTCTGGTGACCTAGATATGCTCCAGATTGTCGATACAAACATTCATATGTATCAGCTCAAGCGTGGTTTTTCCGACGTTGCCAGCTTCGATATCCCTGCCATCGAAGCCAAATATGGTCTCCGCAAGGATCAGTTCCTAGATCTCAAGTCTATCAAAGGAGATAGCTCAGACAACATTCCTGGCGTTCCAGGAATTGGCGAGAAGGGCGCAGTTAAACTTTTACAAGAATACGGCACTCTAGAAAACCTTTACGACCACGTCGACGAAATTACTGGCGCAACAGGCAAGAAACTTGTCGAGGGTAAAGATTCCGCCTTCATGAGTAAAAAACTTGCTAGTATTCAGTTCGATGCGCCACTAGAATTTGATCCAAAAGCCTGCGAGCTCAAAGATTTTAAGCCAGAAGCTGTCGTTGCCAAACTCAAAAAGCTCCGCTTCAACTCTTTGCTACATAAGTTCGCCAAAATCTTTCCAGATGTCGACCTTAAAGTAGCCCCAGAACCAGATTTCAAAAAACCAAAACCTGTCGTCAAAAACAGCCCAGATGCCGTTCCGACAGAGATTTTGCCGCCACCAGCAAATATCGAGGTCGAGATTCCGAACGAGCTATACCTTAGCCAGCACGTCAAAGAAGATATGCACGCAGACAAAGCTCTAGCCAAAGAAATTCTTAACGGTCGCGAATATTGGGACCTTGGCCAGGTAGATTTCCTCTTTAATCCGCTCGAGAAAAAGCAATCCCAGCTTAGCCTTATCGACCTCCCAGATAACAAAGAAGAATACATCAAGCAACGCAAGCAGCTCGCTGCTATGCCAAAGCTAGAGCAAATCGTTACGAAGTTTGACCTGCCTCTAATTCCAGTCCTATATAAGATGGAAGAGGAAGGTCTAAAAATCGACCCAGACCGTTTCGAAGCTCTCCGTATCGAGTTTAGCGTCGAAGAAAACAAGATCAGCAAAGAAATCTACGAGATGGTCGGCCACGAGTTTAACATCAACTCGCCACTCCAGCTTTCGCAGGTTCTTTTCGAAGATCTTAGACTCCCAACCAAGGGCATCAAGAAAACTCAGCGTGCCTATTCTACTGGTCAGAAAGAATTAGACAAGCTTCGCGACCTCCACCCAATCATTGGCAAGATTGAGCGCCTACGTGAAGTCAGCAAGCTCCTCAGCACCTATATCACGCCGCTTCCGACTCTCGCAGATAAAAACCTGCGCATTCATAGTACTTTCACTCAGGACGTCACAGCGACCGGCCGTTTGTCTAGCGTCAATCCAAATCTTCAAAACATTCCAGTCCGTAGCGAAGACGGCAAGCGCATCCGCTATTGCTTCGTACCAGAAAAGGGCAAAGTTTTCGTCGCGGCAGATTATGCCCAGTTCGAGCTTCGCCTTGCCGCAGAGCTCGCAGGCGACGAGAACCTTATCGAGGACTTTAACTCTGGCCTAGACATCCATATCAAGACCGCCAGCGACGCCTACGGCATCCCGATGGACCAGGTCACAAAAGAACAACGCCGCGCCGCAAAGGTAATCAACTTCGGCATCATCTACGGTATGAGCGCCAAGAGTCTATCTGACGGCACCGGTATGACTTTCCATCAAGCCAAAGAATTCATTGATCGCTATATGGAAATCCGCGCACCAATCGCAGATTATCTCAAAGCCCAGCTCGAGCACGGCCGAAAATTTGGCTACGTCGAAACCTACTTTGGTCGCCGCCGCCCAACCCCAGACCTATCCGCGCCTAACTTCCTAATTCGTGCCGCCGCTGAACGCGCCGCCGCCAATATGCCAATCCAGGGCACAGAGGCAGACCTCGTAAAGCTTGCCATGATAGAAGTCGACAAAGCTCTGCCAGAAGGCGCCAAACTCGTACTTCAGATCCACGACTCCCTAATGGTAGAGTGTAATGAGAATCAAGCAAGCGAAGTTGCCAAGATTCTCCAAGAAAAGATGGAAAACATCGCACCAGATTTCAAAGTAAAGCTTGCCACAGACGTAAAAATCGCAAACAACTGGGGTGAACTATAAAACCAAAAGAGACCATAAAATGGTCTCTTTTTTAATGCGCCACCCCTGTTATTTATTGACATAAGCGTCAGAATATGATATAATTATCAAATCCGAATTTCTGTCTACTACCCGAAAGGAGCACATTACTATGAGTAAAAAGACTTTCAGTCAAAAAATCCGCAAGAACAACGAGCGGGCTAAAAACCGCGAAAAGAGAATCGCAGCCACAAGAGCCGCCCTCATGGCCGAAAACCACGAAAAACTCGCCGGTTATATCAAGCCTGACGACGATACTGTAATCTTCAAGGGACTCAGCACTAAAATTCTTGACGAGCTAAAAACTACCGTAACATCAAACGACTACAGCTTCACAGCTCTTCAGAACTTTTATACAGAGTTCAAGAATGAAAAAGGCAAAACCGTCAAGGTGAGATATATGAAGCCAATGGCTCCTTACAGCCCTAGCGATCTTCTCATTCTCATGAAGGATATCTACAAAGCACGAAGCCAATACAGCAACGAAGACGCCGCAGATATACTGGGAATGCTCAAAAAATGCGACGAAGATTCATTTCTTGCTACATTTTTTATCGAGTACGACGACGAGATAACTATGGGCTACATCATGACGGATCATGAAGGCACCATTCAGGGCATCATTGTCGACACGGCAGACGTCGTCAAATCCGTAGAAGCCGAAACTATTGCAACGAACAAATACAAGAGAAGCCAAAAAGAGCAAGATAGGATCGAATTATCCAAAATTCACGCCAAAAACGCACTCTTTGAAGCTATGTGTATTCTTGGCTTATACGCCATCTATTCCGTGCAATATATCATCTGCTGCTACCTCAAAGGCGAAAAGCTTCCAAAACTCGACATTTCGGAACCGAATTCCGACCCAACTTCAAAAACCTCTCGCTCAAGTCGTACACCTTCTGCTCAGAAAGACCCCGCAGACAAGGACCCGAACAATTGTGTCGCATACATCTACTACGACGCAAAGGACGGCTCAGTAACTATCGGCGGCAGCAGAAACTATAGCATGAGATGGTGGATTGTGTCTGGCCATAAAAGACACTACATTAGCGGCAAAATCGTCGACATTCCGCCTTATATAAAGGGCGACAAAGACGATCCTGATGCCCAGAGAGCACTGAAAGTCTTCACAGAGACTCATCAGCGTATTCAGTGCTACAAGCTTGTTAAACGCTGACAAAAATCCCCCGAGCACATTCGGGGGATTTTTTAGAATAACGACACAAGCACAAAAAGCCCAAGAAACACTATTGCCACAATAATTAGCGTAATAATTCCATCAGTCTTTTGCCTTTCCTTAGCAAATTCGCGCGATTTCATCTCAGCCTGCGTAGCATAGAAAGTTTTACCAGTCTTTTCGTCTACATGCGGCAATCTTTCGTCTGGACCATAAGCATCCTGAAGCTTCTTATTAAACTCCTTGTCCGCCTCGGCCTGAGCCGCTCGAAGCTCCGTATCTAGAGTAAAATCCTCGTCAGGATTCAAGCCTTCACCTGTCTTATTAATCGCATAAGGATTCTCGCTTTTCTCACCCAGAGAATTAGTAGCACCCTTCAAATTGCTCTTGCTCATACTTGTTATCATTATACCCCAACCACCCCTTATATAACCATAGCCACAATTGACTTTTAAGCCGTTTTATGCTATAATATATGAAGTTATTGGCACTTTTACAAATTCCGTCCCCAGACTACCAAAGGAGGTCTCTAAAATGAGCAAAAATGGGAAAACTAAGTTTAACGCCAAAGTCAAAAAGGCAAAGACCCAGTCCGCAAAGCGGGCAATGCAGGATCAGGCAGATTATGAAGCCGCAAAGCGCATTATAGTTGACGGCACCGAAGCTATCTATGCAAGCGCCGTTAAACCGACCGAGGACTCCGTGATTTTCAAAGGCATGAATATCGACATCGCCGACGCTCTCTCGCTGAGAGCAGATAGCATGATCGAGTTTCCGCTGAGAGATCTCTATCTTGAGATTCCCACAAAGAGTGGCAAAAAGCTCAAGATTCACTGGAGACCCATCAATAACGATATGCGTCGCAAAGCTATCAAAGCCTACCTGACACACGTAAATCGTGACTCGTTTTTCAGCCAAAATGTCCGCGTAATGAACTTTTCGCTAGATTGTATTGCAGCGGAAGTTTACTACGAATACGACAACATCTATGGCCTTTCCTTTGCGATCATTAATCCGAAGGAAAGAACCATTAATCCGCCTTATGAGGAAGTGTTCGGCGTTAAAGGCTACAAACCCAAGAAGTTAACTCCCGGATGCGATTTCATTGGGTTCGTATCACAAAGCGCTGCTGACATCGGTTACAAAAACCGTGCACGCTACGAAGAGTTCAGGAATGTTACCAAAAATGTCGGCATTGTCTGTAAAGCCACACAGTATCTCGTAAGTCGCTTCATTGCGGGCGAAGAGATTCCGAAGCTTCCTGGTCTGGGTCTGGAAAAACCCGAGAGCACACGCCACAATCCAACTGACAGCAAACCCGCTAAGTCTAAGCCCAAAGAGCCCGAAAAACACGTCGCCTATATCTACTACGACGTCGAGGCCGGCGATATAGTCATTAGCAATAGTAGCCGTCATTACACTGCAAAGTGGTGGATCGTGCGTGGTCATCAGCGCCATCTTTCGAGCGGCGACGTCGTTCAGGTTACCCCTTACATCAAGGGAGACAGAGAAGACCCCGATGCACAGAAGGCACTCCAGGAAATCCTCAGCGGCATCGAGCGAATCAAGTATTACCAGCTCATCGCCCGCCGAGCCTTAGAGAGTAAATAACACTCACCCCCCGATTTACGTCGGGGGCTTTTCTTGCCTAATGTTCAAAACATGGTATAATATGCCATAAGAAACGGCCATCCGGGCCGTTTTCGCACTTTTATGCCACAGGAGGTTATTAATATGGAACAGAAAAATCAGCCCCTCGTCACCATCGTCATGGGAAGCACATCCGACGAAGAGAAGGTGCTCCCCGCAATCAAGTATCTGCAGGAACTCGAAGTCCCCTTTGAGGTTCGAGTTGCAAGCGCACACCGTACGCCCCATCTTGTAGAGGAGATTGTGCTTGAAGCCCAGACTACTCGGGTCTTCATTGCCGCTGCCGGCATGGCTGCTGCACTTCCTGGCTGCATTGCAGCACTCACCCGCAAACCCGTCATTGGACTCCCACTTAGCAGCAAATACTACCTGGAAGATTCTATTCTTGCCATGTTACAGATGCCACCCGGAGTTCCCGTCCTGACTGTTGGCGTTGACGCCGCAAAGAACGCCGCTGTCGCCGCTTGCCAAATTCTGGCAATTAGCGATCATGAACTTGACGCTAAGCTCACCAAGCAGTCAGCAGCCATGGCCAACAAAGTCGTCGATACAGATGCTGTAATTCGCGAAAAATACTCCTAAGCCAAAGCCCGCATGTCTATATGCGGGCTTTTTCATCATTAAATCATCTTCACGCAAATCGCAAAGCGTTCGAATTTATCTCCAGCCGAATTTGACGGATAATCAGAATTAGTCACCGTATCAACACTTGAAGCCTCAATACTATCCTCGGGCACGCCCGCTCGCATTAGTTGTTCGCGCGCCGCCTCAGCAAGCTTCGCATTATCCAGCTTATAGATCTCAAAATTCTGCGCATGCGGAGAAAGATAAACTTTCAAATCTTCTGGTCGGCAACCCATCTTGTCTTTCAAAAAGTTCACAAACTTATACGCACCATCTTCTTCTAAGTTCTGCCTGCCAGAATGAACTAAGGCTAATATTTCTTGTCGAACATCATAAAGCACCACACCCAAACAATCCGCCAGCGGCAAGAGCAGGGCAATATCTTTGGATTTCGTCGCCAAGCCATCTGCCGTCTTTAACTCAGACTCGGGCTTCAAGATACAAAAATCCGCCAAATTATCCTTATTGACTTCGAAATACTCAAGATAGGTTCCGCGATCATAAGTCGTCAAAACTCGCGCCGTTTTATCTCCAGTCGTCTCGCATTCCTTAGCAACCTTCTTCTGGTTAGAAATCACCTTTTTATCTTCATCCTCAGAAAAAGAACGCATATTTCCATCAACGCGCAAAGACTCTACGAACAATACTTTTCCGTCGCAAATTCGAAGTTTTCTCATACTTCAATAGTATCATTTCAACATCAGACACTTTTCGCAATATTGCCATTTACTTGCAAAATCCGCAAGTAATGTCAGGTGAGCCTATAACGCTCAGGTGTAATTACTTGCAGAAATCGCAAGCAATCCCATATAGATTTCTAATCAAGGAATTAAGAGATTTTTAACCACAAGCAATATGCTACAATAATACTATGGCAACAGTCTTAATAGCGGGCAATATTACTAAAGACATTTATCTTCGAATGGATAATCGTCGCAACCATTTCGAGAAAGACCAGTATGATACAAACTGGTTAGATATCGCATTTGACGGAAGTTCACACAAATTCTATTCCCGCGCCTCAATCTATGGCGGCGCAAGCGTTAGCCTTGAAATTCTTGAACGCTTTGGAATTAACGCCCAAATCGTAAACACGCCAGCCCGCTTTATCGATGGTCAATTCTTAGCCAATGAAGCCCAAACAGATTACCGCTATATTCTTTGCCACGACAGAGATATTTCTTATCTAACCCCAAGCGAGATTCGCGAATCTGCCTGGGAAGATCCAGAAGTTGCTCCAGATTGGCTATATATCGACCGTAGTGCCAACATCACGCCAATCCTTGGCGAAAAGATCAGTAGCTACTTAAGCCTAAACAAAAAGACCAGACTCGCTATCTTTATTAGCAAGCGCAGCAACCAAAATGCCCGCCATATGCAAAAGTTGCTTCGCCGCGCCAGTATTATTATGACCGACACTGCTCTTAGCTATCCTGCCAAGAACCCAGTCATAATCACGAACACTCACGTCATCTTCCAAGGTCGCCAAATTTCGGCTCCACTACATGTCGATAGCAAAGATTTGCTCACCAAGCTAAATATCCATCTAACTGTCGCCGCCACTATTCTTGGCGCAATTATTCGCGGCAAGACCGTCAACGAGTGCCTATTGCTCGCTCGCGCTAACGTCGAAGAATCTAAACTTGGCAATACCGCAAACCTAGCCAAGCTCGAAAAAGCCATTCTTGGTGATAAATATCTCGTAGAAAAATTCACTCCGAAAGGACATAAAATGCTAGAAATCGAAGAAAACGCCCAGCTCATGATGACCCCAGGAAAGGGTATTCTTGCCGCAGATGAATCTGGTGGCTCCATCCATAAAAAGTTCGAAGCCATGAATATCCCAGACGACGAGCAACATCGTCGCGACTATCGCAACCTATTCTTTACGACCCCCGGTCTAGAAAACTATATTAGCGGCATCATCCTATTCGACGAAACCGCAAGACAAAAAGCCGACAGCGGAGAAGATTTCGTAACCTTCCTTCGCAAGAAGAAGATTATTGCCGGTATCAAGGTTGACCAAGGTCTAGAAAACTTCGAAAATTCCGACGAGAAATACACCAAAGGTCTCGAAGGCCTCCCAGAACGCCTTTCCGAATATTACAAGATGGGCGCACGTTTCGCAAAGTGGCGCGCAGCCTTTGAGCTTACTGATCATAGCCCAAGCGACATGGCTATTCAGAAGAATGCCGAAATCCTTGCTCAATATGCCAAAGATTGCCAGGATGCCAATATCGTTCCTATCGTCGAACCAGAACTAGTCTACGATGGCTACTATACAATCGAACAAAACAGCGAAACAACCGGCAAGATTCTAGACAAACTCTTCGAAGAACTACAAAAGAAGAACGTCAATCTTCGCGGCTGCATCCTCAAGTGCAACATGGTGCTAGCAGGCAAGAAATACGAAACTCAGTCCACTCCAGCAGAGGTCGGTAAAGCAACTGCAGATACGCTTCGCAAGCACGTTCCAGAAGAACTTGCCGGTATCGTATTCCTAAGCGGCGGCCAGACTGTTCAGCAGGCCACAGATAACCTACAAGAAGTCACAAACAATGGCCCATTCCCATGGCCGGTCACCTTCAGCTACGCTCGCGCCTTGCAAGGCCCAGCCCTAGAAGCTTGGAAGGGCGATAACGCAAACTACGTCGAAGCAAAGAACGCCTTCCTAGCTCGCCTCGTAGCAAACTGCGACGCATTATCCAAAACGAATAGCTAAACAAATACTCCCGAAAGGGAGTATTTTTATATCCACAAAAAACACCCCGACCAGCAGGGTGTTTTCAAAGCTATTAAACTAAGCTTCTTCTTTCTTTTCTTCTTCAGCAGCTTCAGCGGCAGCTTCTTCTGCGCGAGCTTCTTCGGCAGCCTTATCAGCCTCAGCCTTTGCTTCGCGTTCTGCAGCTTCTTGAGCTGGATCGTAAACGTTTGCAATTACAGCTTCGGTGTCAAGCTCTTTATCTACGAACTCTACGCCTTTTGGAAGGGTAATATCTGCAATAACTAGACGATCGCCAGCAGCTGCAAGTTTCGTTGCATCAACTTCGATTGCTTCTGGAAGATCAGCAGGCTTTGCCTTAACATCGATTTCTTCAAGAACGCGTAGGATTTCTAGGTGAGCCTTAGCAGCTTCAGATGCTTCAAAGTTTACAACCTTGATTGGAGCAGTAGCTTCAACAACGGCGCTAGCCTTGATCGCCTGAAACTCAACGTTATCAATGGAATGCTTAACTGGGTTGATAGCAACATTCTTAATCATAGCCATCTGCTTCTTGCCATCAATCATTAGATCGATTGGAGAATGATAACCAGCAGCGCGGACTGCCTTATCTGTTTCTACATACTCAGACTGAGTCAAAATCGGCTCTTTACCACCAAATACGACTGAAGGTACAATGCCTTGCTCGCGGAGGGATTTTGCTTTCTTTCCGGTAAGCTCACGCTTGGTGAGATTCAATGAAGTTTCACTCATGATTTTCTTTCCCTAAATTAACCTTTTATATCTAATATGTTACCCCATTTAATTTATCTTAGCAAACAGATAAAGCTTAAATATCAGCACATAAAAAACAAATGTGCGCATTAGCTTGCCATTTTGGAAAGTTAAAACACTTGAGCGTTATTGGCTTATCTGTTTAAACTTTCCATTTTGGCAAGCTAAAGCCTATATAGCAAAACCAACAAGCAGGGAAAAGATTCTGCTATTTCAATAGTTTCTTTAGATATTCGCCAGTGACAGAATTGGCATTCTTTGCCACCTCTTCGGGTGTACCAACGGCGACGACCCTGCCACCACCTTGGCCGCCTTCTGGGCCCATATCGATGATATAATCCGCGCTCTTAATCACATCAAGATTGTGTTCAATAATGATCATTGAGTTGCCGCCATCTACAAGCTTCTGCAAGATAGAAAGCAAGCGACCAACGTCATCTGTATGAAGACCTGTCGTAGGCTCATCGAGGATATACAAAGTCTTACCAGTCGAACGACGCGCAAGTTCGGTTGCAAGCTTAATACGCTGCGCCTCACCGCCAGAGAAGGTCGTTGCTGGCTGACCAAGACGAATGTAGCCAAGACCAACTTCCTGCAAAGTCTTCATCTTGTTGGCGATTACAGGGATATTCTCAAAGAATTCAACCGCCTCATCGACCGTCATTTCAAGCACGTCAGAAATCGTCTTGCCTTTATAGCGAACTTCAAGCGCCTCGCGGTTATATCTCTTACCATGGCAAGCATCACAAGTCACGAAGACGTCTGGCAAGAAATGCATCTCAATCTTAATAACGCCATCACCCTGACAATTCTCGCAGCGACCGCCTTTAACATTGAAAGAGAAGCGGCCAGGACCATAACCACGCACCTGCGCCTCTGGCTGGTTAGCAAATAGATCACGAATATAGTTAAACACGCCAGTATAGGTTGCCGGATTCGAACGAGGAGTACGGCCAATCGGCGACTGATCAATCACGATAGCCTTATTCAAGTTCTCAATGCCATCAATGCGATCATGGGCGCCAGGAACCGTCTGAGCGCGATGTAGACGCGCTAGGAGCTCATTCGCCACAATACTATTCACGAGCGTAGACTTACCCGAACCAGACACGCCAGAAACAACCGTCATAACGCCAAGCGGGAACTTCACGTCAATGTTCTTCAAGTTGTTCTCGCGCGCACCAATCACTTCCAAATACTTGCCACTTGGTTTGCGGCGTTTCTTTGGCACGACAATCTTTTTCTTACCAGAAAGATACTGACCCGTAATCGAATCTTTCATCTTTGCAACTTCGTCAGGCGTACCAGCGGCAACAACTTCGCCACCTTTGATACCCGCACCAGGACCAATATCTACAAGATAATCTGCCGCACGAATCGTATCTTCATCGTGCTCAACCACAATAACCGTGTTATGAAGATCACGAAGATGTTTTAAAGTAGCAATCAAACGGTCGTTATCTCTCTGATGCAAACCAATCGAAGGCTCATCGAGCACATACAAAACACCCTGAAGCCCAGAACCAATCTGTGTTGCCAAACGAATACGCTGCGCCTCACCGCCAGAAAGGGTAGCCGCCGAGCGAGAAAGTTCAAGATAGTTAAGACCAACGTCTTTCATAAAGCCAACACGAGATTTAATCTCCTTCAAAATTGGACCAGCAATCATCTGCTCGTTCTCAGTTAGACCAAGGTCGCCGCTCAATACATCGAGCGTCTGATCGACGTCCATCGAGCACATATCCATGATATTAAGATCATGAACCGTAACCGCCAAAACAACCGGCTTCAAGCGCGCGCCATGGCAGCTCTGGCAAACCCTCTCGCGCATAAAGCGCTCAATATCTTTACGAATAAACTCCGACTCAGTCTCTTTGTGCCTTCTTTCGAGGTTAGGAATCACGCCCTCATAGACCGAATCATACTCATAACCATTGCTTAGCTTAACGTGATATTTTTCGTCGCCTGTACCATAAAGAATAATATGCTTTGCTTCGTCAGAAAGCAGACCAATCGGCTCGCGCACCGAGAAACCGTGTTTTTCACCAACTGCAGCAAGGCGCTTTAGCCACCAAGAATCCTGGTTGATGCGGTTGTATGGGCGAATTCCACCCTCAGCAATCGTCAAGTTAGGATTCAAAACAAGTTCTGGATCAATTTCCATCCTCGTACCAAGGCCAGTACAGACCGGACAGGCACCCTGTGGCTGGTTAAACGAGAATAGACGAGGCTCAAGCTCTGGAATCAACTCATCCGGATGGTCTGGACAAGCATAGCGCTGCGAATAAGTTACAACTTCCGCATCCAAAGTATTGATATGATTACCACCGAGCGCCGTCGAGTTATCCTTAATACAAAGCACCTTAATAATTCCATCGCCAAGCGTCAAAGCCTGCTCGACTGATGACGAAATACGACTCTCCATATCTGGAGCCATCACATAACGATCCACGACGATTTCAATATCGTGGTAAAGATTCTTGTCTAGCTCTGGCCATTCATCAAGAGAATAGATAATGCCGTCAACGCGCGCACGCGCAAAACCTTTTGCCTGATATTGTTCGCCAATGTGCGAGAAGGAGCCCTTCTTATGTGTAACAATTGGCGCCAAAATCATAAGCTTCGAAGAAACTTTCCAAGTCAAAACCTGGTCAATCACATCCTGGACACTGCGCTTTGCGACCTCTTTATGGCAAATCGGACAATGCGGCACACCAATACGCGCAAAGAGAAGACGAAGATAATCATAGATTTCCGTAACGGTTGCGACCGTAGAACGGGGGTTGCGCGAAGTGGATTTCTGATCAATCGAAATAGCTGGAGAAAGACCAGTAATCATATCAACATCAGGCTTATCCATAACGCCTAGGAACATACGAGCATAAGACGAAAGAGACTCAACATAGCGACGTTGACCTTCAGCATAAATCGTGTCAAAAGCAAGGGAAGATTTTCCGGAACCAGAAAGCCCCGTCATGACAACGAGCTTATCTCGCGGAATGTCAATATCTATGTTTTTAAGATTGTTCGCGCGCGCACCGCGAATCCTGATTACGTCTCCATTCATGGCTAGAAATTATACCTTAAAATCGCCCAAAAATCCAGTAGCCAAGACTTGCATGGACTATCTTTTTATTTTCTAATCAATAATTTTATAGCCATGTAAAAGCGCCCGAACAAGTCGAGCGCTTAGGATTTTAGATACCTTCGAATGTAACCATGTCGCCATCGCCGTCCGGATCGTCATCGTCCGGATCGTCATCGTCGTCCTCATAATGATCAAGCTCATCGCCAAGATCGTCGATATCGGCTTCAGTGAAGTCTTCGTCGTCATCGTCGGCTTTTTCTGCCTCGATATCCATCTCTTCGAAGGATTCATCGAAGTCGCCACTGATGCTTTGAATCGAAACGGCAGACCAAACGTCATTATCACCGTCGCCTTCGATAGAAACGACCGTTACGACGTCTTCTTTAGACTTGTGCTTAACCTCATAGGAAATGCTATATGTCGAAATAACAATGCAAGTTCCTACGCCTGGAGCAAAGCTTGAAACTTTTCGACTCGTAAGCTCTACGTAATCCAAAGGAGCAGAGCAACGCGCCGCAACCTCAGTCGTGAGCGCAGGATCATCCTCGATCAGCTCGTCAAGATCATCAATCCAGCTTATTCCATAAGCTGTTGTCAGGACTTCAACGCGAACATCGATCGAGACCTCTTCGTCGGGAACAAATCTTTGGAAACAAGAATCTTTCAACTTAACATCATTGCATACAATCGCTCTTCCACGCGAAGATGTTTCGCTATTCGGAAAGAAGCGAACAATGATTTCCTCGCCGTTAACTCTTGTTGCAAAGTAGTTCTTACATCCGTCAATATATAGTCTATACATAATTCACCTCCACGTAAGCCCGCCGGCAGATTGTTTTGTCTGCCGCGGCTTTTTCTGCGGCAGCTTTAACAACCTGATTTCAAGTCGCTAAAGTTGCCGCAAAAACGGAGATGTGGTATCTAATTCAATATCTTAAAGTACATACCCTTATTATACCATAAACAGCATAAAAAATCAAGCGCCGCACGGAGTTTTACCTCTTTAGCGACGCTTTGATACGCATTTCGATTTCACAAATCATCATTCCGGATCCCAGGGCCAAATCGGCCGCCCCAGCACAAAAGCGCGAAGGATCAGCTGACCGTCAGAGAGCTCACTAAACTTCCCGGATTTACGAATCTCCTTCAGCCAAGAATCGCCATGCTCCTCAAGGAAGAGAAGAGAACGTACACTCATCGGCACGTCATAGGTCGAAATCGTCTTAAAGAAGCCAGCCGGCACACCGCAGGCATCTGCATAGCGTATGCCGTTTACGTCACGTACTCTCCAGCAGCACATCTCACCCTCGTGCTCGGCAGCATAATAAACGTCATTCGGCCCAAAATCGCGGCAAATAAACCACTCATTACGAGTCAGCTTATCGCGCGCATAGCTGAGCTTGTCACAAATCAGCTCTCCGGGCTTTCCGTCAACGATATGCTGCTGAATCATCTCGCCATTTGCCTTCCAGCGACGCTCGACCGTTCCGTCTTCATATTCAACCTTAGGAAGCTCGTAAACATCCTTGATTGGCTTACCAAGAATGAAGACAGCAATCTCTACGGTTTTTTCTACGGACAGGACAAGGCGTCCTCTTTCCGCGATCGAATCGAGCCAGGCTGTGCCATACAGGTTCATGAAGGATGCGATGCGAATATCCTTAGGCGTGATACCAAGCTGAATCTCATAGCTCTCAATCTCGCCGTCAGGAGCATCACATTTTGTTACGAAGTCCTTGTTAATAACCCTGAAATAGTGAGTCTTGCCCAGCGCGTCAGAAAAAGCAAAATACGAATAGTCTTTATCTCTCAGAAACCAATATTTCATGAAAACACCCCCTTAGGTTTTAGAATCGAAATGCGTTTTAAAGAGCAAAGTATCTTATCTTTATATCACATACTATAACCGCAATTCAAAGAGACGCCAAGAGTAAAAACCTGCTTTCGTGGTATAATATTCTTATGCAAAATCTACGAGAGAAATATCCAGAATTTATCTTTGATTCTTTCGAAATGCAAGCTCTGCCTACGGGCATCTTTGTTGAATATCTCTACAAGCTTGGCGAGCACGAGTTTCGTCCAACTGTCACCATCCCGATCGAAAGCGTCTCCAATAAAGAGATAAACAACAGCTTCCTGCACGAGCTTTTCTTTAATTTTGGCATCATTAACGCTATTAGCTACTACAAGCTCACTTGCGCACCAAAACTCGTTATTCGCGCTGGCCAGCTCGACGATACTCAGAAGTTCTTCTTCCGCAAACTCTTCTACAATGGCCTTGGCGAATTCATGTTTGTAAACAACATCAATATTCCATTCGAATCTTTCATGTCCATCGAATGCGAAGAACATCCAGAAAATGAGCCTACCGTAGAGGACGAAGAAGATTCCCCAGAAGAAGACAACAACTCCGACTTCAACCCAGAAGAATCCGTCAAGAAGCCAGCCGATCGCTTTAATATTGGCCATAATTTCCATGGCAACCTTATTACGGTTGGCGGCGGCAAAGATTCCGTCGTTGCCCTTGAGGCTCTTCAGTCCATGCACGCCGATAACCTTTGCTTCCAGTACAATCGCGACCTTTACCCAGAAAACATCGCCGCGCTTGGCTGCATCAAACTCGCAGGCTACAGAAGCGAAGACACGATCGACTTCAACCTCACTTTCGATAAACACCTTCTCGAGCTAAATAAAGAAGGCTATCTAAATGGCCATATTCCATTCTCGTCTACGCTTGCATTCGCAACCCTTATTGGCGCCTATCTAAACAACCGCAAATATATCGTTCTATCCAACGAAGCCAGCGCCAACGAAGGCAATATCTTTGGCACAAATATTAATCACCAATACTCAAAGAGCTACGAGTTCGAGCAAGATTTCCAGAAATATGTCGCCTACTATCTAACCGAAGAGATCTACTACTTTAGTATCTTGCGCTGTCTAAACGAGTTTGAGATTGTTCAGAAATTCCTCAAATTCCCAAGCTATCTCAAGGTCTTCCGAAGCTGTAACGTTGGCACAAAAGAGAACAAATGGTGTGGTCACTGTGCTAAATGTCTCTATGTCTACATCATGCTTTATCCGTTCGTAGACAAAGCCGTACTACACGAAATCTTCGGCCATGACCTACTAGACGACGAGACTTTGACGGACATCTTCAATGGCCTAATCAATCCAGACCTTACTAAGCCATTCGAATGCGTCGGCACGAAAGCCGAGATTTGCTACAGCCTCGATCTTGCCGTTCAGGAAAAAGAAATCGATGGTCTACCAAAGCTCCTCAAGGCTTATCGTAAAACCGGCTATAATCAGTTCCGCGAATACAACATTCCGACCTATTACAACCCAGAACATGGCATACCAGAAGATTATCTAAAGCTAATCCTAGACCTATGAAAAACGACATCATTCAATTCTTAAGAGGAAAAAGCATCCTCATCCTTGGCTACGGACGAGAAGGGCATTCTGCGCTAGAGTTTATCCAGAAAAACCTACCAGACGCCGCTGTAGCAGTAGCAGACATTAATCGCATCGAAATTGATGGCGTACTCACTTTTTATGGCCCAGATTATCTCAAGCACTGCAAAGATTTTGACGTTATTATTAAATCCCCAGGCGTAGCTATCAAAAACGATATCAGCGACGAAGACAAAGAAAAAGTCACCTCGCTTACCGATTTGTTCCTATGTTTCTGCCAAAACCCAATCATTGGCATTACTGGCACAAAGGGCAAGAGCACAACTTCGTCTCTCGTCTACCATATCTTGAATCACTGCGGCAAGAAGGCGCTTCTAACCGGCAATATCGGCCAGCCGTGTTTTGATATCATCGATCAGCTAGATTATGAAACAATCGTTGTCTTTGAGTTATCCTGTCATCAGCTAGAATACGTCCGCACTAGCCCACACGTTTCAATCTTACTCAACCTTTACGAAGAGCATTTTGATCATTACGCCAAGCCAGAGGATTATTTCCGCGCCAAAAAGAATATCTATCGCTTCCAGAGCAGCGAAGATCTCCTTATCTACGGAGACATTTTCGAACATGCCACTCGCGAAGAAATTGACGCGCTCGATTCCGAAACTGTCGAGATTTCAAGCATCAATATCGACGATAGTGATATTCATACCAGCCTCCTTGGCGAACATAACAAGAATGATATTCGCGCAGCCGTTCGCGCCTGCGAAGGTTTTGGCCTAACTCGCAGCGAATGCCTGCAGGCTGTCGAAGATTTCCATGGTTTGCCACATCGTCTAGAATACGTTGGCGAATACCACAACATTAAGTTCTATAACGACTCCATCGCTACCGCACAGGAAGCCGTCATCAAGGCCGTCCAGGCCTTAGGCAATGTCGATACTCTAATCCTTGGCGGCATGGACCGTGGCCTAGATTACCACCCGCTCGTAGATTTCCTACGCGACAGCAGCGTTCGCAATATTCTACTTTTGCCAAATACTAGCCGTAAATTCATGGGACTATTCAACGAGAAGAATTACCGCCAGTGTCTTTACGAAGTAAAAGATATGCGCGCCGCAGTAGAGAAAGCTTTCAAAGAAACCGCTCCAGGCAAAATCTGTCTCTTGTCTCCAGCTGCCGCCAGCTACGGCTTTTATAAAAACTTTGCCGAGCGCGGCGAAGATTACATCAACAAGATTAAAGAAATCGCACAAGAAAAAGAAACAAACTAGCAAATGGATTTTAAGCTTCATAGCAAATACGAGCCAACTGGCGATCAGCCACAGGCAATTCAGGCCCTTATAAAGGGCATTAATCAGGGCAAACGCGAGCAGACCTTGCTTGGTGTTACAGGTTCTGGTAAGACTTTCACGATGGCAAATATTATCGAGAAGGTTAATAAACCAACTCTAGTTCTCGCTCATAACAAAACCCTTGCCGCACAGCTTTATTCCGAGTTTCGCGATTTCTTCCCAGAGAACGAAGTTCATTATTTTGTTTCTTACTTCGATTACTATCAGCCAGAAGCCTATATCGCCAGCACGGACACCTATATCGAAAAAGATTCCGCCATTAATGAAGAAATCGACCGTCTCCGCCACGCTGCAACCGAAGCGCTATTAACCAGAAAAGATACTCTTATTGTTGCTTCTGTTTCTTGTATCTATGGTATTGGTTCGCCAAACAACTACAAGCAAATGGCTATCCGCGTCGCAAAAGGAGAGCCAAGAGATTTTAATTCCTTTGTACGCACTCTCACTGAAATCCAATACCACCGCAACGACATTGCTTTCGAACGTGGCAACTTCCGCGTCCGTGGCGATGTCGTAGATATTTTCCCAGCTTCTGGTGACCGCGCCTACCGCATCGAGTTTGGTTTTGATGGAATCGAAAATATCAAGGTTATCGATCCGCTCACGGCAGAAGTTCTAGCCACTCCAGACGAAATCGGTATCTTCCCAAATACTCACTACGCCACACCAAAAGAAGATCTCGATCTTGCCATCGACCGCATCCGCGAAGAGTATAAGCTTCGTCTAGATTTCTTTAATCGTCAGCACAAATATTTGGAAGCACAACGCCTTAGCCAACGCATCAAATACGACCTAGAAATGCTTGAACAGACAGGTTTCGTGAAGGGCATCGAAAACTACTCAAGACACCTAGAAGGACGCAAGCTCGGTCAGCCACCAGCCACGCTTCTGGATTACTTCCCAGAAGATTTCCTCATGCTTATCGACGAGTCGCATATGACTCTACCGCAAATCCGCGGCATGTATAATGGCGATCACGCTCGCAAGGAAACTCTCGTAGAATACGGCTTTCGTTTACCAAGCGCACTAGATAACCGCCCACTCACTTTTGCCGAGTTTGATAGACATATCAGTCACGTCATTTATACTTCCGCAACTCCAGGAGAATACGAAAGACAACATAGCGAAGGCGTCGCCGAACAGGTTATCCGCCCAACCGGCCTACTTGATCCAGAAATCGAAATTCGTCCAAGCGAAAACCAGATCGATGATCTTATCGAAGAAATAGACAAGCGCATCGCCAAGAATCAGCGCGTCCTTATTACAACCCTCACCAAGCGCATGGCCGAAGATCTAACCGACCATCTTACTGAGCTAAATATTAAAACCGCATACATTCACAGCGACGTCGACACGATGGAGCGCGCAGACATCTTACATGATCTCCGCCTCGGCAAATACGATGTTCTCGTTGGCATTAACCTCCTTCGTGAGGGTTTGGATTTGCCAGAAGTGTCTCTCGTCGCAATCCTTGATGCGGACAAGGAAGGCTTCCTCCGTAGTGAATCGGCCCTTATTCAGACTATCGGCCGCGCCGCTCGTCACGAAGAGGGCAAAGTTATCATGTATGCGGACAACCAAACCGGCAGCATGTATCGCGCCATCGAAGAAACCAACCGCCGCCGCAAAATTCAGGACGAATACAACAAAAAGCACGGCATTACGCCGCATTCCGTCGCAAAGGAAATTTCCGAAGGCCTACGCGCCATCATTCCACAGAAAGAGAAGAGCAACAAGCTCAACCTCAAGAAAATCCCACGCGAAGAATACCCAGCAATCATTAAGGAGCTCACATCTCAGATGCAACTTGCTGCCGCCAACCTCGAATTCGAAAAAGCCGCCGAGCTACGCGACCAAATCGAAGATATCAAGGTCGCACTCAAAAAGAGTTAGTTTCAGCGCGGCTAATAGTTTAGCTTTTGTTTTTATATAGTCGCCCACTATTACGCTGTTTTTTCTTATATATCAATTAGCTTGCGAAATCCGCAAGTAATGCCAGATAAGCCTATTACGCTCAGGTGTAATTACTTGCAAAAATCGCAAGTAATTAGCTATACTCCAAAAATCATCAAAAAGCACCGAACGAATCGCTCGGTGCTTTTCTGTTAGAGATAAACGCCAGGGCAACCCTGAACCCAATCGCGCACAAATGCTTCTACGTCGCCAAGCGGAGTCAAATTTTTGCACTTATCCGCCTCAACAACGGTAAGAACCAAGAAATTACGCCCATCGGGATCGCAGAAAATCGGATTCAGAGTGCATTTTTTGCCGCTTTCATGCACTTTATCAACCTGAGCAAGCACAGCTGATACAATGTAGTCCTTGGCCATCTTGTCAGATTTTACCTTGAGTCCGCCAACAGCCAGGTCGCCTTTTTCCGATCTGAATACGAAAGGCACCTTATATTTTCCCCTGAAGACATCACTTGCAAGCGAGCCAACCGTGCCGTACACGATATGAATCCCCTTATCAAGATACATCAGATCAGCAGCTGTCGAATCCTCGCTGAAAGCGTCCGTCATAAAGCTACTAGCTTTTCCCATCATACGTCATCCCTCCTTCAGACAAGAATATTAGGTCCCTGGTAAGCCAGAAAATGATCCAGCATATCTTCCACGTTCTTATAGCGTTCTTCAAGACCCAAATCTTCATCGTCTTCAATATCCGAACATTCGTCGACATTAGCGTCAACCGAATACATGTGCATCGTGCGCCAATCCGAAAACTCAACTCTTACCAAACCATCTTCCATAAGGCTTTTCAGGATGGTCAAGATGAATTCACGCAGCGGAACAATAGAATGTTCCGTAATAACGCCGTCGTTCAGATAGACGATAAGTCCCGAGCCAGAATAGCAACAAACCGGAAAACAAGCCAGCTCTTCCGAAATACCAATTGACTGTCCGCCTTCAGCAACGATAATCCTACCGTCACTAATAAAAATCGAATAAACTATCTTCATATTGACCCCTCCCATCTTGAAGATATATGAATAAGATTATTGGCACCGAAAGGTCTAGATTATCTCTAATCAGAATCTTAAGGTACCAAATTGCCCATACTATACCATAAAAACCCTATTCTTCATAGAGCCACCCCTTAAATTTTATCGATTTCATGGTATAATACTCGCATGACTATTACACGTTTCGCCCCGTCTCCTACGGGATATATCCATATCGGCAATGTCCGCAGCGCAATCTACCCATATCTTGTTGCTAAGCAAGAACAGGGAAGCTTTATTCTTCGTATCGAAGATACCGACCAGGCCAGATATGTCGAAGGCGCAACGGAGCTTATTCTTGATACCCTAAAATGGCTCGGCCTAGAATGGGACGAAGGTCCAGAAAAAGGCGGCGAGCATGGCCCATATTACCAAACTCAGCGCAAAGATCTATATATCGAGTGGGCGAAGAAACTTATCGCCAAAGGTCGCGCTTATGCCGACACAACCACTCCAGAAGAGATGGCAAAATATCGCGAAGAAGCCCAGAAAGCAAAGAAACCATTCCTATTCCGCGAACATCGCCCAGAAAACCCACCAGAGTGGAAGCTAGGCATGCCACTACGTTTCAAGGCAGAGCCAAAAGATTACACCTACGAAGACGCTGTTTATGGCGAGCTCCACATGGGTCCAGAAACTCAGGACGATATTATTCTAATCAAGTCTGACGGTTTGCCAACCTACAACTTCGCACACATCGTTGACGATTCTAGCATGGGAATTACTCATATCATGCGCGGTCAGGAATACCTGCCAAGCATGGGTAACTATCTTGCACTTTACGAAGCTCTTGGCGTTCCACGCCCAGTATTCGTGCATCTTCCACATATTCTTGGCCCAAGCGGCAACAAGAAGCTCAGCAAGCGCGATGGTGCAAAATCCGTCACAGATTACCGCAACGACGGCATTCTTCCAGAAGCCATGCTAAACTATCTCGCATGCCTTGGCTGGAACGACGGCACCGAAGACGAGATGTATACCAAAGAAGAGCTTATCGAGAAATTCAAGCTAGATCGCATTCAGCGCGCTGGTGCTCGTTTTGACGAGACAAAACTCCTCTGGCTCAATGGTCAGTGGATTCGCCGCCGTTATGCCGAAGATCCAAAGAAACTCTTTGCCGAAACTGCAAATTTCTGGCCAGAAAGCGCCAAGAATGTTTCCGACGAAGAGAAATACAAGATCTTTTGCATTATCTACGACCGCCTCAAGACTCTTTCCGATCTTCGCACTATGACTACCTATTTCTTCGAAGATCCAACTATCGACATGAGCATGATTCAGACTAACAAAGCCCTCAAAAAGCTTAGCGAGTCCGAACTCTGCCAAATTCTTAGCGATGCCGCAAATGGCCTATCCGAACTCAACGAATGGTCTGCAGAAATGCTCCAGAACAAGCTTAACGAACTCATGGCAAAATCCGAGCAAAAGCCAGCCGTATTCTTTGGCCTTATTCGTCTAAGCGTCAGCTTTGCACCATTTAGCCCGGCTTTGCACGATACTCTAAGCGTCCTAGGCAAAGAAAAAGCTCTAGCTCGCATGCATGCCGTTGTTACTGCCTTCAAAAACGACCAGCAATAATCACTATCTTTCTTATGCTATACTAAAAGTATGGAACATAAGACGAAGCCTCCGAAGGCCGGTTTTCAGATAAAAAAGAAACCTGTCCAGGATGACACGCTTATCAAACTTTACGAAGAAAGCGAGCTTTCAAAAGCTGGCACTAAAACTATTGATGCTACAAAAGAGAAGTCAGTAGAAGACGACGATCTTAGCCGCAATAACGAAGACGTCATTCAAGAAGCGAGCAAGAAAGACAAGAAGCGCCTCGAAAAACAGGCACAAAAAGACGCGAAAAAACGCGAGAAGTATACTCAGAAAGATCACAAAAAGGCCCTGAAAGCCAAGAAATCTGGCGGTTCCAAAATCAAGACATTCATCAAAATTTTTATTCCGCTACTTATCTTAGCAGTTGTTTTTGTTGGCGCATATTTTATCTTTCTTAGCCCAGAAATTAGCGAAAAATCCAGCGAACAAGGTCAAGCTCAGACCAAAGCGGACGAAATCTATTATTCCAAGCTTACTGGCCGAACAGTCAATCAGAGTCAAGTTGGCGCCGCAGCGACTTGCGTCATGATCGAGAATAGCCCGGACGCTCGTCCGCAATCTGGCCTAGACGAGGCTGGCGTAGTCTATGAAGCCATCGCCGAAGGCGGCATCACGAGGTTTATGGCTATTTTCCAAGAAGCCAAGCCACAATATATTGGCCCAGTCCGTAGCGTTCGCATGACTTTTGCTCAATTCGCCAAACCATACAACTGTAGTATTGCCCACGTTGGCGGTTCCACAAACGCCCTCAATCTTATTCGCAATAACCCTGAGTTCCGCGATATCGACTATGGCTTTAATGACGATTTCTACTGGCGCGCTAGCCATCGCTACGCCCCACACAACGTCTACACGAGCTTCGATAAACTCGACGCTTTAAATCAAGGCCTAGGCTATACAACTTCAAACTTCAATGGCTTCACTCGTGTTAAACCAGACACGAAGACTCAGTCGGATAATATCACCGCCAGAACAATCTCTATCACAATGTCTTCAGATATGTTTAATCCTGTCTATACCTACAACGAAGCTACAAATACTTACGATCGTGGCTATGCGGACGGCGAAACACATGAAGTCGTCTCAGAAAGCGGAGCCATTTCCCGGATATCACCAGATACGGTTATTGCTATGGAGGTTACCGCAATCGCTCGCTCAGGCGAAGAGCAATACTCAGATTACGTTACGACTGGCAGCGGCAAAGCCTTTATCTTCCAAAACGGCACCGTTGTAGTAGGCACCTGGGAAAGAACTGACGAAAACAGCGAGCTAAACTTCCTAGACGAAAACGGCAATACTGTAGCACTAAATCGCGGACAAACCTGGATTACTGCCTATCCAAACAGCAACACTATCACTTGGGAATAAAGAAAGGACTCCTCATGTACAATACCGACAACCAAATTCAGAGCTTCGAAACCTTGCCAGGCGAAAGCAAAGCAAACGTCTCGCCAGAGAAAGCCCAAGAACTAGCCGAAAATGCCGCAGCATGGGAAAGCGCCATGGCGGATTACAACACGGCTTCTGAAAGCGCACAAGAAGCCATCGAAACTGGCGACGACGCCATGCTAGCCGAGGCTCAGCAGACCCAACAACAAGCCCAAGAAGCCGTCGAAGCGGCCAACGCCGAGCAAATAGCAGACATTAAAGATATCCAGTCGACCAGCCCAGACAACAATATGACCCCAAGACTAAATAATCCAAGCAACCCTGTCGCACATGCTTTCGACGAAGCTTGGAGAAACGGTAAGGGCGGGGTAGCCCTAGAAGATGCCTACGACGGAATCCGTGCCCAAAACTCAGCCGAGAGTTTGCAAGTCGCCGCAGAACAAATCGAGCCAGAAGTCGCCGTAATCACTCGCGAGAATAGCAATACCGGCAATGCAACTATCGAAGCAAACGAAGATGGCGTTACAGAAGAAGCTGCCGAGCAGCAAAATCTAGAAGAAATCGCCGAAGCCGCTACAGCCGTCGCAATTGGCGCCAAAGCCGAAACAGAACAAGCCGTTCGAGATTTGAATCATAACCGCACTGAAAGCGCTACATCTGCAGAAGCAAGCCTCGCCGAAGCTCAGGCTCAGTTAAGCCAGCTTCAATCCGAAGCCCACATGAGCCAGAATGAACAACCAGGCGAAACCCAAGCTCAGAGAACTAGCGAAAACATCATCTCTGAAGCTATAGATATGGTAGATAATGCCGCTAGCGACCTAGAACAGGCCACAGATCGCCAAGAAGAAAGGCAAGAAGCCGAAGAAAAGAAAGAGGAAATCCGCCGCTTCGAAGAAGAGCAGGCAGAAATCGCCGCCGCCGAACAGCAGCAAGCAGAAACCCTACAAGAAGCAGAAAATAGCCTTCCCGCAAACGATCAGATCAGTCCAGAAGAAGCTAATGATTATGCCAAAGGAGATATCTTCAATACTCATACCGACGATACCGAAAACAATCCAGAATATATCGACGACAACAACGCCGAGCAAGAAGACGAATACGAAACTCCACGTCAAAGCATCTTTGGTTAAGCAACAAAGAATCCGCCAACTCGGCGGGTTCTTTTTTGCGCAATTTTTTTGTCGTGCTATAATAAACACGTCTATACGACACAACATCAACCAAACCATTCTCTTATCGTGATGTTGTTCTGAGCTACATGATTTAACTTTTATACTTAAAAACTCAAAGGAGTATTAATGAGTACTAATTTTGTCGAGCTCAGAAACGTGAGCCGCGAGTATCTTATTGGTGGGCAAGAATATAAAGCCCTAAACAAAATCAACCTAACTATCAAAAGAGGAGAACTAGTTGTAGTCCTCGGACCATCAGGCGCCGGCAAGTCTACGCTTTTGAATATTTTGGGCGGCATGGATTCGCCAACATCTGGCAAAATCGAAGTCGATGGCCACGATATTTCCAAGTACAAACCAAAACAATTAACTAAATATCGCGCCGAAAAAGTTGGCTTCATTTTCCAGTTCTACAACATCATGCCAACACTAACAACCGAAGAGAATGTAAGACTAGTTGAGGACGTCTCCGAAACAGACAAAGACGCCTTAGAAGTCCTGAAAAGCGTCGGTCTAGAAAAACATGCCCACAAATTTCCAAACGAACTATCAGGCGGCGAACAACAACGCGTTTCTATTGCACGTGCCGTCATGAAAGATCCAGCGCTTTTGCTCTGCGATGAGCCGACTGGTGCGCTAGACTCGAAGACGGGCGTAGAGGTCTTAAAACTCCTCAAGAAGCAATCCGACGAAAATACAACAGTTATTATCGTCACGCATAACGCCCAAATTGCTGAAATCGCCGACCATATCATTCACTTAAAGAACGGCCAAATCGAACAAGATATCGTCAATAAAAAGCCAAAAGCAATCGACGAAGTGAGCTGGTAATATGACAAAGAAAAATATGCTTAGGCGCAAAATGCTACGCGACATGCGTAAGAATTTTTCGCAGTTTATTACAATTTTCTTAATGCTTCTCATTGGCATGATGGCCTATTCTGGCATCAAAGCCTATATGACAGGCATGCAAGATTCGGCAGACAAATACTACGCCGAAAATAACCTCCAGGATCTAGATGCTTTTGGTAAGCTAACCGACAATGACGTAGAGCAAATCAAAAACATTAGACATATCAACAATGCCGAAGGCAAACTATCGTTCTTAACAGAAGTAAAAAACCTTAACGAACGAGATTTGCAGCTCAACTTCATTAAAACTAACGAAATTTCTAAGTTCCACGTCATCAAAGGTGAGGCTTTTGACGTAAACAAATCCGGCCTCTGGCTTGATCAATACTTCGCAAAAGAGAATAACCTCAAACTTGGCGATGAACTAGAATTTGAACAAAACGACATCAAGCTAAAAGAGAAGATTATTGGTCTAGTCTACGTTCCGGATCATCTTGCCTACGTCAAAGACGAGACCGAAATCTTCCCAGCCCACGACAAATACGGCTTCGCTTACCTTAGCCAAAACGAACTACCAGAAGCAATGAGATTCTACTCAAGTATCATGATAGACGTTGACGAAGAAAGTAATCGTAACGCCGCTAAAACCGCAATCACAGACGAAGTAGATAATGTTGTTTCCGTTCTAAATACGAAAGACCAATATTCCGCCGCTAGCTACCAGAGCGAAATCGACGAAGGCAAAACCTATGTCGGTATCTTTTCCGGACTTTTCATCGCAATCGCTTTGCTTTGCGTTGTGACCACCATGGCGCGCATCGTACGTAAAGACCGCACCCAAATCGGCGTCATGAAAGCTCTTGGCTTCAGCGACAAGCGCATCACTTGGCACTATATTTCCTATGCGCTATTCCTAGCTGTTTTGGGAGCACTTGCAGGCATACTGCTTGGCAACTTCGCCTTCGGCAAGGTCTTCATAGATATGGAAGCCGCCTTCTTTGAAGTAGCAAACATCCATACCAGTACCGATTCTAGCATCTGGTTCATGGGTATTTTTACGGTCGTTATTACGTGTTTCGTTTGTTATCTTACTGTTCGCGGTTACACTCGCCAACCAGCCGCAGAAATCTTGCGCGTCGAAAGACCAAAGGTCAAAAGCCGCAGCTTACGCTTTACGACCTCAGGACTGTTCAAGAAACTTTCCTTCGCATCTCGCTGGAACATTCGCGATATTATTCGCAATAAAGCCCGTACGCTCACCGGCATCGTTGGCGTAATCGGCTGCATGGTTCTGCTAGTTTGCGGTCTCGGAATTCGCGACACGATAGACAACTATCTAGATATCGAGCTAACTCAAATTAACCATTATAAAAATCGCCTCTATATCTCCGAGGAAGCAAGTGGCAAACAAATCGAAAAACTCTTTGACGATTACTCTCATGACAGCTCCCAGACGCTTGGAATCGAGATTAAGCGCGACGGAGAACTAAAAGCCAAAACTATCTTCGTAAACGACGCAGGAGATTCGGTTCGAGTCCTAGACGAAAACTGGAACAAAATGGAACTATCTAGCGACGGCATCTACATGACACGCAAACTCGCCGAAACCGAAGGATATAAAGTCGGTGACGAGATAGAGTGGCACATCATGGGCAGTCATACCTACTACCGCACAAAGATCGTTGGCCTTAATCGCGACCCGCAAAGCCAAAACCTAACCATGACCAGAGCATTCTACGAATCTCTAGATCTTGAATACAAACCAGACTCAATCTATACAGACAAAGCCGTAGAAGGATTGCCAAATGGCACAGATAGCGTTCAGGCAATCGACAAGGTGCGCGACGGCATGAATCAGATGCTCGACACCATGATGACCATGGTTGTAATGCTAATTGTTTTCGCGGCCTTGCTTGGCGCGATTATTATCTACAATATGGGAATCCTGAGCTTCTCGGAAAAGGATTACCAGTTCTCAACGCTCAAAGTCCTTGGCTTTTCCGACCGCAAGATTGGCCGTATCTTTATTCAGCAAAACCTCTGGATTGCAGTTATTGCTATTATTATCGGCTTGCCAGCTGGCTATGGTGTAGTGAACTATATCTTTACAGAAGCAATTGGCGATATGTACGATTTCTCGATTGCAATTACTCTTACGACAAGCATCCTGTCGGCGCTAGGCACCTTCATCGTCTCGCTAGTCGTCTCGGCATGGCTCACACGCCGTGTTGCCAAAATCGATATGGTCAAGAGTCTAAAAGCTAATGAATAGCAGGATAAAAATATACCCCCAACCTAGGGGGTTATTTTTATTCTTTAGTCATATCCATGACGTATTGAACAGTAATATCTAATTGCTTGTCGGCCGGAATACTCGCTTTTCCGTCGCCTTTCTGCTCGCCATAGCTACCAAACTGCGCATGATTTCCGCCAGGAATTTCATAAACTATTGCGCTAGATGGCAAATATTTTGCACTCTAGCTTATTTTCTCGCGATTAATTACATTATCGTTCGAGCCATAAATCTCTAATACTTTCATATCATTCGGCAGTTTAGCAGTCGGATAAGCCGCCAACATAACCAAGCCCTCTATTCCTTCTGGATGCTCGGCCGCATATTTTGCCGCCATTGCACCACCCATAGAATGGCCGCCAATATACAAATGTTCGTATGGCCGATAGCCTTCATCTAGACGACTTACGACATTTTTAAAAGCGTCTTGATTCAATATCGCAAAATTAAATGGCATCTTTACGACCACACAGTTAAGACCGGCTTTAGCCAAGCGCGACATTAGCGGAGCATAAGCTTTATATTCAACTCGAGCACCAGGGTAGAATACAAGCAAATCATCAGCCTGATCAAGGTTGGTAAACCAAATCTCATTATCGTATTGCTCAACGCTAACAATATCCGTGCTTTTCAGACTATTTAGAGCAACACTATCTGCACGATAATAACTTGCAAGATAAACCCCAATCACCAGCACAACGACAGCAAATGCCCCACAGATACTAGCGATTATTATCTTCTTCTTATTACTCTTAACTTGTTTCTTCTTAGCCATACTACTTATGATTATATCTTTTTTACGACATAATTCTTGCCAAAAAGCAAAAACATCATGCTTCCGCTTGTAGCATTTTTAGATATGCAATATGCTACATGCACGGGAGTTATTGGTAAGCTTCCGGGGTGTCGAAAAATATGAAAGAATGGAACTCTGCTCGCAGGGGCTTCAACCGAGTAATATTAAGTAAACGGCGATTCTAGGTAGCTAGGAGGCTCCTGAGAATAGGCAAAGCATGGCTCTGAGGTTAACAATCTTAGGTATGAGTGTGGAGTTGAAGGTACGGTTCCGAAAACCTAAAAGAAAAGTCCGCCGTTAAGGCAGACGATTCGTAAAACCATTATTAGCGGGGTTCCTAGAGCTCCGCTCTTGTTTATATTTTAGCATCTTCACGAGTATTGCACAAAAATTGCCACCATCACTCGCAAACCCTTATACTATAACTATGTTAAACATCTACCTCGACGTCGATGGCGTCCTACGCGGCTGCGCTTCGCCAAAAGAAGATATTGAAGCCTTCTTGTGCTACTGTCTAGACAACTTTTCAGTTTACTGGCTTACATCGCACTGCAAAGGCGGAGTAAATTACGCGCCTCGCGCACTCGAGGGAATCCTTTCCGACGATTTAGTAAAAGAACTTGCCGAAAAAGTTCAGCCAACAGACTGGAGCACCCTAAAGACTGAGGCTATAGATTTCGATGAGCCTTTCGTCTGGTTCGATGATTACGAAGGATCTTATGAAATCGAAAGACTCAAAGAGCATAATCTCGAAGACAGTTTCTACTTAGTAGACAGAAACGATCCGAACGCAGCTAAAGAAATGCTTCAATACCTCGAGGAGAGAAACCATGAATCTAAGTAGCGAGCTAGCAAAGCTTACAGATACCGCCTATCTAAAGAACAACAAAACAACCATCCCAACAAATTGGCCAATGCTTGGCGTACGCATTCCAGAGATTAAAAAGCTAGTTCAGAAAATCCCAAAAGAAGAAATCCCAAACTATCTAGAAACGAAACCAGAGAATCACGAAGAAATACTAGCACGCGGCTTCTTAATTGCACGCTTACCTTATGAAGAAATGCTCAAATATTTCGATTCACAAATCGCTCTCTTCGATAACTGGTGCACGGTAGATACTTTTTGTGCCGCTTTGCGCAAAAGTGTCAAAAAGAACAAAGCGGATTTCTTAGAACGCAAAGTAGAACCACTCCTAAAATCCCAGAAAGAATTCGAAACCCGCACAGGCTTAGTTTGCTTGCTAGATCTTTTCATGGGCGAAGAATATCTATCGACAATCTTTGAGAGCATCGAATCGCTAAAAGATCGCAACGAATACTATATCAAAATAGCAATTGCTTGGCTCCTAGCAGAATGTTATATAAAATTCCCGGCCAAAACCGAAGTCTTCATGGATAAAACCAAGCTAAATAATTGGACTTTCAATAAGGCTATATCTAAAATCTGCGACTCTTATCGCGTAAGCATAGAAGACAAAGACAAACTAAGAAAAATGCGAAGGTAACAATCCCGAAGGGAGATAAACAATGCGCCGTCGTTTGCAAGCAAACCGGGCATTGGACGAACCCTGGCTCGCCTCCCTTCAAAATATTATTTGGAGAATAAAATCGCTCAGATGGGTATTTTCTTCTTGCCTCGCGCTATTATTGATAGAGCGACGGCAAGAAAAAATGCCCACATGGGCGATTTTAACTCCAAATGGTGATCCCGAAGGGAGTCGAACCCTTGATTTTCTGGATGAGAACCAGACGTCCTGGACCACTAGACGACGGGACCACTTGGATACATAATAACAGATTTTATCTTATCTGTAAAATCCAAAATGCAAAAGTTGTGCTATCCTAGAACAGTGAAACATATCAAAAAATACTGGCAAATCATTTTCCCAATCCTAGTTATGATTCTTATCTGGAATTTTTCCGCGCAAAACGGAGAAGATTCAGATAGCATTTCACTAAGCTTCGCTGCTAAACTAGGGCTTTCAAACGGCGTCGTTAGAAAAATCGCCCACTTTACAATTTATGCAGTACTTGGCGTTGCGCTTATTAACTTCTTTAGAAGTATCAAGCATCGCAAGATTATTGGTTTCAAATACACCATAATCTCGCTCGCTATAGCCGCAACCTACTCCTGCATCGACGAGTTCCATCAAAGCTTCATCCCAGAACGCGACGGCAATCCTCTAGATATTGTCATAGATAGCCTTGGTGCCTGCGCAGGCATCGCCATCTATATCGCAATCTATTCATTCATTAAATCCAAGCACAAAAAATAACCCCTGTTACGGGGTTATTTTTTATTTAGCGACGACTTTTCTTGTTAATCATATAAGCCATGCTAGTAGCACCAAGCGCCAAGCAAGAACCGAACACAATGAATGTTTCTACAGGCAAATCTGCCGTATCTGGGTTGTCTTCGACCGCAAAGTCCACCTCAATAGAAGCAGCGCCAGCATACCTGTCTTCGAAGGAAATCTTCAAAGTATGCTTGCCAGTCGATAAACCATCCAAATAGCTAGGTTTTAGCGTCAAGATAATGCTGCCGTTTTCTGCATCATAATCACCTTCGCTAAGCTCGTTACTATCAACAGTCAAGACGTCCAAATTCCGCACTTCGCCAGTAGTATGGAACTCTAGGCCGCTCTCGCTACCCTTGACATAAGTCTGATCCTCGCCACTAATAAGAGCAAAGCCAGTGCCGTCATAAATCTTGGAGAAGTTATATTGAACCATCTTTACGCTAGCCCCTGGTACGATATCCGTTGGATCACCAACTTGAACAACACTATTATCGACGGTACGAACATAAGTATCGAAAGTTACATTTTCAAATACCCGCAAACCATCTTCAAGAAAATCATCGTATACAGCAACTTCATCATCGTCATTTATATAGAAACAAAGGGCCGGATACGGATCTTCTCCGGGCTGAATTTCGGACAATACATTATCTTCATCCACGGTTGCACACCACTCGCCATCATCAATCAAAATCCTAAGATAATCGCTAAGACCCTGATCTTTAATAACAAATTTGTTACCATTCGTAACATCGATATAATCAATCGTTACAGTTTCGTCCGGCACGATTACCGCCGACGCATCTGTTGATAAAAATGGCAAAGCTACCAACCCTAAGGCGGCAACACCACTCAGCGCAAGAAAAGCTCTCTTTCTCACATCTACCTCCCAAAACTTTTATTACATCAATTATAGCATTAGCAGAATTATTGGCGCAAACACAAAAAAATCAGCCCTCTCTCAAAGGGGCTGATTTTTCAAATTAACAACATAAAAGAAAGGACTGAATCGCAATAAAACGATTCAGTAATATCATTATACCACACTTTACACATCTTGTCAATTTTGGTATAATCTAACCAGTTATGAAATTACCAGTTGTTGCCATTATCGGCCAAACCAACGCTGGCAAGTCCAGCCTTTTTAACCGCCTTGTTCGCCACTCGCAGGCCATCGTCGCTCGCGAAGCTGGTACCACCAGGGATAACGTCATGGGCCGCGTCGATGACCGTTATATTTTGATTGACACAGCTGGTCTTAAAGATCCTGACGACGAGTTCGAAAGCCACATTCAGGAACAAATTGAAGACGCTGTCGACAGTGCGGACCTTATTCTTATTGCACTAGATAGCACCAAATATCCAAACCAAGACGATAAACTAATTGCCAAGAAAGCCCTCAAGAGCGGCAAGCCAACCTTGCTACTCCTTAACAAAGCAGACCTCGGCGAAGCTTTGCCAGTCGACGAATTCTATAGCCTCGGCATCAAGGATCTCATCCGTACTTCCGCAACCACCGGTCTACATATCAACGACCTTCGCGACCGCATCCTATTTGAACTAGAAAAAATCGGCTTCAAAACTTCTCAAAAGGTCAAAGAAGAAGACAGTCTCAAACTCGCCCTTATTGGCCGCCCAAACGTCGGCAAGAGCTCTCTATTTAACAACCTAGCCAAGAAACAGCAAGCCATTGTCGCTAACCTTTCTGGCACCACTCGTGATGTCAACCGCACCACTATTCGCTATAAAGGCAAAGCAATCGAGCTTCTAGACACCGCAGGCCTTCGCCGCTCTGGCAAGAGGGAAGTAGGCATCGAAAAGTTCTCCGCACTCCGCACTTTATCCGCAATCGAAGAATCTGACGTCTGCTGCCTCCTTATCGATAGCACCGAGCCACATTGTAAACTCGATCAGACCCTAGCTGGCGAAATTATCAAGGCAGGCAAGGGCATTATTCTTGTCGTTACAAAGACCGACCTCGAGGGCAAGACTTCCGACGAAATCCTTGATCAAATCACCTACGATTTTAACTTTATCCCATTCGCTCCGGTTATTATGACCAGCTCTCTAACCGGCAAGAACACCACCAAGATTTTCGAGCTTGCAAACAATATCAACGAAGCTCGCCATGCCGAGCTAAAGACTGCCGACCTTAACAAGCTTCTACAAGACGCCATAAACGCCCATCCACCGGCTGGCCTCAAGAATACCCATCCAAAGCTACGTTACATGGTTCAGACCGACACTTGCCCACCTTGGTTCGTAGTTTACGGTAGCAACCTCAGCCTCCTTCACTGGAGCTACAAGCGTTATCTAGAACGCCGTCTCCGCGAAGCCTACGATTTCGGCGGCACACCAATCTTCTTTAGCTTCCGCAACCGCGACTAATCTAAAAGAACCCCACTCAAAGCAGGGGTTCTTTTTGTGCAATTTGACAACACATCAAAAAGATGGTATTCTAGAAAAGCTTTCAACTAGAGAGCATCGCACATTTACGAGTGTTTCTACCCCTATTTTCAGTCCATCTCATAGAACAAGGAGGAAACAAAGACATGAAAGAAAAGAGAATCGAAAAGTGGACAATCATGATTCCGTACAGCAGTGATCCGGAGACGACAGAAGGATATAAAGACGCCTTCATCTGCAACCTCGGCGGCATGGTTACAACCCCAAAGTTCCACATGCACATCGTCGCCTATTGCGACGAATGGAAAACCCTCATCGAGACCACCAGAATCGTAAAGTTCCGCTGCAGCAACACCCACGCATACTTTACTACCTATTCGGGCAGCCTTTACGTTGGTAGGCTCGACGATTTCAAAGGATTCCGTCGTCGCACTCCCGACAACGAACTCGAAGACATTATGCCGCCTGATTGGTGGCCAAAGAGCACTCGATAATTACTATTTTGCCCTGAGCTTCGCGCTCGGGGCTTTTTATGCTTAAGCTTTCTAATCTCTATAAATTATGTTATAGTAACCCCACGAATAACTCCTCTGGTAGGAGCTATTCTAGTACATTACAAATCCATGGAACACAGAAGTTCCAGTGTCAACCAAAAGGAGGTTTTGACATTATGAGCGATAATGAAAGATTGCATAAGTATATCGTCCCTGGTTTGGACTGCCTTATTGGCGATCCTGACGTTCTCGAGCCTTCCGCCAAGACTAAGCTCAAGGCCGAGCTCATGATCATCCCAACCCACTACATCGAAAGATGCAGACAGTTCAGGGATGAGCTCTCAAACAGAGGCGAAGCAGCCAGCAAGCTCATCGATAGCTTTGCACATATGTTGGAGACAATCAGCAAAAACTCTGGCGAAGAATACGTCTGCAAAAACGGCATGCGTGTCGCTTTCCAGAAGCAGCTCGACGAGAGCGAACGTGAAGCCAAAAGCACCGCCGCCATCACTGTTCTTGCCGCTAAATGGTTTATCCATAACAGCGAATTCGAAGACAGAGAAGATGTGGCAATCCTCACTGGCGACAATTTCCTTGTAGCAGAAGCCAGTCTCAACGGCATAGATGTAGCCCACGTGAATCCGGAGGTATATACCGGAAGACGTAGACTCACACTCACCGCCGAAACAATGGACGCTTGGTGCAAGTATGGCTACGTCACTCAGGAAATGTTCGAGAGAAACTTCCCGAACGAAGCACCGCTCAACGTAAACGAGTTCGTCCATTTCGATCCGTTCGAGGACATGGAGACCGATAAGAAACATTTCACTTACTATATCGGACGCTTCGAAGAGATCGAGAAAGAAACCGAAGAAGGCGAGAAGGTTAAGGAATACGTGATTCAGCAGATCCACTACATTCACAATCTTCCTAAGTGTATTCAGCCCAGAACACCCGGTCAGGCAATGCTCGCAGAGGCAATCATGGCCCCTGCAGATAAAATCCCGATTGTTATATGTCCTGCACCTTTTGGCACTGGAAAAACCTTCCTTACCACCTCAATCGGTGCACAGCTGACAATCTTTGACAAGAATCCGACTTACGAGTCGATCTTTGTCTGCCCGAGAGATGGCGAGCTCGGAAAAGAAATCGGCTTCCTTCCGGGCGACGAAACTGCGAAGACCCTTGCGAAGGCTCGACCAATTACGGATAACCTCGAGTCTTATCTCAAGCTTCGTGGCGACAAAGAAAAGGACGGAAAACCCAAGAGCAGAGCTCAAATCAAAAAAGATATTGAGCGCTATATCCAGGAATACTTCGAGTTTATCCCTATTATCAATATGGGCGGCCGTTCACTCTCGGACAAGTTTATCATCCTTGATGAGACTCAGGACCTCGAAAGATTCCAGATGAACCAGCTGATGAAGAGAGAGGGCGATCGCTCTAAGCTTATCATTACTGGCGACCCCGAGCAGGTATTCAACCGCCATCTGAGCAAACACTCCAATGGTCTGAGCTATGCAGCTACAAAAATGCGTGGTTCTAAATACGCTATTGTAGTTAGCATGTTCGAAAATGAGATCACCCGCTCGAAGGCAGCGAAGGAAATCGCTAAGCGCCTCGGATAAAATTGACGGTTTCATTACTTCATTGTTCTATGTATTTATTTGTTTTAGCCCCCGAGTACGCTCGGGGGCATTTTTTCGCAATATTTATTATTTTTTGGAAAAAGAACATTCCAAAAATATAATAAATATTGCTCTCAAAAAACTCGATACATCTCAAAGCTCTTAGTAACGCCTCTCGATAAAACCGGGTCAAAGCTAATAAACTGCACATCTAACGCAATGCTATAATTGACTTAACGAACGAAAGGATTGATTAATGAGTAACTTTGTTCATAGAGGGCAAGATGAAATGTCAAAACCAAAAATGAATAAAAAAGATTGGCGTATCGCCTATATTTCTTGCTTAATTTGGGTTGTTATTTGTGGGTTGTTTTCGCTAGCTGGACCAGAATATTATCTGCTCTGTTTGATAGGCGCAGCGTCTTTTGTCATTCCGGTCCTAGCCTACTCACTAAAGTTCGATTATCTCGCTAAACATGAAGCTGAAATTACCGCTAGAAAAAACGAAAAAGAGAAGCGAGAACAAGAGAAAAACGAGCAATTTAAGTATAACTGGCAAAAAATATACAAACCAGCCATTAAAACAATACTAAGAGTAGGAGTTTGCGTTATTGCTGTCCTGCTAGTTATATCTGCCATCAAAAATGGAGCTTCTTCATTTATTGAAAAGTATGGAATGGTTCCGTTCTTGCTATTATTGATATTATTGTTTAAGTAAAATACCCTCGAAAAAACAACCCCAACGTCTCGAAGTCAAAACAAACCCATTTATTACTTTTATTGTTCAATTTATGGCCTATTTGTTCCTTTTTTCTCAATGTGGCTTATTGAGAAAAAATGGAACAATAGGCTATTATTAACTCATGAAAGTAATAATAGGTTTTGGTAACCCTGGTTCTAGATATAACTGGACGCGCCACAATACTGGCTTTTTGGCGCTCGATTTCTACACTAAAGTTCACAAGCTAGAATGGAAAGATACGCCAAAATTCTTCTGTCAAAGCACCAAGGACAAAGACAACGATCTTCTTCTAATCAAAGCCACAACCTATTACAACGAAGTCGGCCGCGCCGCACGAGCCATTATGAACTTTTACAAGCTAAAACCTAGCGATTTCTTGATCGTTTGCGACGATTTTAATCTAGATTTTGGCAAGCTCCGTTTCCGCGAAAGGGGCAGCGCCGGCGGCAATAATGGCCTCAAATCCTGCATCGCAGAGCTTGGAACGGAAGATTTTCCACGCCTTCGCATCGGCACCGCCAATGACGAAGTCCGCAAACAGATCGGCGACGTAGATTTTGTACTCTCAAAATTCACACCAGAAGAGAAAGAAAAATTACCAAATATTCTTGGCGAGGTTTGCAATTTTCTGGCAAAATAGCGATTTTTAACGTATTTTATAACACTTTTTTAAGAATTAACAATAAGCACTTTCACCCCTGTAAAATCACAACTACAGAGAACAAAAAAGCCAATTTTACTATTGATTTTTTACAAAATACTAGAAAAAGTATTGACGAAAAAGCAAATAAGTGCTATTATGTAGACAGTTTTGATTCGCAAGGATCAAAAAATGCACCTAAATAACCCATAGACATTGCAAACTTAGTTTGCAAGTGTTGCGTGCTTTAGAAACCCTTTCGGCCTTTAAGTCTTCTTTTATTATAGCTTAAAGAGAAAAGTATTACCTCCACTTAGAAAGACGTTTCTAAGGCTAGCAATCCCTTTAACCGGCGGACCCCATGTGTGAGGTGGGTCACGCTCCGGGTCTATCCCGGTTGCCTTAGGAGGTGTGTTAAAGGGTCAAATAGCCCCAGGTGATGCCCACCCTTACCTGGGGCTTTTTGATGGTCAAAAATCTGGTACCTCCATTGACTTTTTATTATGTTTATGCTATAATATTCACATCGTTCACTACAGATCTTCGGCGAAAGCCAAATATAGTCACGAAAGGAGTGATCTATAGTGAAAGCAGTTTATAATAACCCCGAGGAAAGATGCATCGTCCGCAAGCGCTTGGTCGAGACCGTGGCATACTTCACCGTCCACGTTGTCTTAATCGCCCTCTCCGTACTCGAGTGCAAAATCGCCATGACAAACAACCTGGCAGCAACCATCATCGCTACAGTTGTCTTCATCGGCTTGGCGAGCTTCGAGCACATCTATGGCCCCCTGGTTGGATACGACCACCAGGGATTCACCTGTGCGACCATCTCTTGCGCATTCGGTCAGTTTGTAAACTGGCTCTGGATGACATGTTGGCCTCAGGACTTCGCAGATCTCTCGACTACTATCCCGTTAGCTATCCTGTTTAGCGTATTTGGATTCGCAATCCAGTGTTTGATGCTTTGGGAAGACCTCGGAGACTAAACCACACGCCCCGCCTAGCGGGGCTTTTTATTGCAAAAAAACAAAGCATGAGAAAAGGCCCGCCGAAGCGAGCCTTTCTTTGTAGAGTAGGAGTTTGCTAATTACTGCAGAGCATAGATGATGCTGATCAGCTCCGGACGGAATGTAACGCACTTAGCGTGCTTACCGTCGCTGATTGTAGCGAGCACGACAGCCGTATCCTGGCAGGCATTGCCTTCAAGATTGAAGCTGTGGACTTCGCCAGCCTCACTGTCGACAACATTCACATTGTTGTGAAGCACGTTAATATCGTACTTGCCGTAATGAAGAATGCTAACGTCGTGGTAGTTGACATAATCAGTAGGAACAATTGCAGCAGACCAAGTATGGTTCTCGGTGAAGCCGAGAGGAGCATCAATGCTATCGATTTCGATGCTGAACTGATGTCCGTTAAGCTCACCGTCGAGCCAGTAAATTGAGCCCTCGGCGTTCTGATCGTCCTCACGAACATACTCAGACCATTCGATAGAGCCCCACTTGGGATCGCTAACGCCCGTCATAGGAGTGATATTCTTAGAGATCTTGTCGATAACCGTATAAATCTCCTTGGTTTCAGAAACCTCGGAAGAAGCAGTGGTCTCTTCGACCTCTTCGCTGCCTTCTGCGACAATCTCGGGAGCGCCATCAGTTGCGATCACCCAACTGTCATTGCCGTATGCAACAAGTGCATACTTCTCATAGTCAGCAAAGGTGTTCTGATGTGCGGCATACTTCCATTCGGCATAGTGTCGATAGTCGAGGACAAGTGCCTCCCAACCATCGCCGTACACAAATGTAGTACCCGGGCCAGGGCAGTAGGAAACTCGTCCCTCAGCCTTAAAAGTCCAGCCATCAACAGTAGTCTCGCCCATGTGAGCTGCGATAGGCATTCCGATAGCAACGCCATCATCGTGCCAAGTCAGCGGAGCGAAATCATCGCCCTTGTAGCAGCGATTAACCGTATCAAAGGTGAATGTCCAGTCGCCCTCATCGAGAAGGTGGCCGGAAAGGGTAATCGTGCTACCATCGGTAATCTCAGTCACAAACTGAAAATCCTTCCAGTCGATAACGAAATTGTCGCGGACGGTCTGGTCACCCGGCTTAACGTAGTAACCAGAAATAGCAGGACCAATTGCAGTTGCAGAGTCTGTATCCTCAGTTGCCTCGATCGTAGCGGCCGAACCGCTTTCGAACTCGGTATTTGCTGCATACGAAGCCTCGATGGTAGCAGTGTCGCTAACAGAGGCCGGTGCGGTAACGGAAGCGGTAGTGTTCTCAGAGGGAACAGCACCAAAACCATTGACCAGGGTGATTGCTGCAACAGCAGCGCTTGCGATTTTCTTGCTCATGTTGTACATAACCTGTACCTCCTAATAATGTTCTATGCGTTCAGTTTCCCAACGCATGATGCATAGTATTATAACACACAAGTCCAAAAAAGTCAATAGGCGCTTATGCTTTTTACCCCTTAACCTAAGTGAAAAGTCCCCCGACATTCGTGCCGGGGGACTTTTTTATTCTTTGGCGGTTTTCAAATCTTCGATATAGTTCTTGCCATTTGTATAGTTCAAGGTTTCTACATGCGGCATCGCCTCGAGAAGGGCAATAATCGCGGTATCCGTCTCAGTATTCTGCATCGAAGCCTTTGCTTTCTTAGCATGAGAGTTTACATGGAGCTGACGATAAACAATCCTCGTTACGCCCGCCTGCAAAAGATGGCGAAGGCAGTCTACGCAAGGCGCCACGCTAGAATAAACCGTGCAATCCTTCAAATCGCAATGTGAGAAAATCATGGCATTCATCTCGCTATGAATAGAGAAGTAATACTTCATTGGGCGCTCAGAAAGAGTAAGTTTAGACTCGTCAGCGTGCTGAATTAAACCGTTATAGCCAAAAGAAATCGGACGATGGTTCTTCGTCGTAATAACTGTACCGACCTTAGTCGAAGGATCTTTAGACCTCAAAGCCACCGTTTCGGCAATTTTCAAAAAATATTCATCCCATTCCATATATAATTCCTCGCACAAATAATTAAGTTTATTATACACTAGTTCAGGAACAGATAGAGGCTAGACAAAGCCCGCAAAGATTATGTTATTATAAATTAATATGAGCAAAAACTTAGTAATCGTAGAGTCTCCAGCGAAAGCCCACACCATCGAGAAATATCTCGGTTCAGATTTTCAGGTCCTTGCATCTGTCGGCCACATTCGCAAAGATACTAAGGTAGATAAAAACACTTTTGACGTCACTTACGAAATTGACCCAGGTCACAAGCAAATCATCTCTGACCTCAAGAAGGCTATGAAAGCTTGCGACAAAGTCTGGCTTGCAACGGATGAAGACCGCGAAGGAGAGGCTATTTCTTGGCACCTTACGCAGGTTCTAAAGCTTCCAGAAGATACCGCGCGTATTACTTTCCATGAAATTACCAAATCCGCCCTCGAAGAGGCTATCAAGCATCCTCGTACCGTAGATATGGCCATGGTTTCTAGCCAGCAGGCTCGCCAAACCCTAGATATGCTTGTAGGCTTTGACCTTTCTGGCATCGTACGCAAGAAGGTACCTGGCGCTATTTCTGCCGGTCGCGTTCAGAGCCCAGCACTTCGCCTTATTGTAGAGCGCGAACAACAAATCGAGAAATTCTCTAGTAAATACACCTACAAGGTCACTGGTGATTTCGGTTTTCCTGCCACCCTTAACCACACTTTCGAAACCGAAGAAGAAGTTAAAGCCTTCCTCGAGAAGCTTCTTAATGCCGAATATATCGTCAGCGCCGTCGAGCATACTCCTGGCGTTCGTAAACCAGCTCCGCCATTCACAACCGCAAGCATGCAGATTGAGGCCAACACTCGCCTTGGTTATTCTACGCGCGTTACCATGAATGCCGCCCAGGCCCTCTATCAGGCTGGTCTTATTACTTATCACCGTACCGACTCTCTAAACCTTAGTAAACAAGCTATTGCCAGCATGGCAAGCTATATCGAATCCACCTACGGAAAAGAGTACCTAAAGATCCGTAGCTTCAAAACCAAGGATGCCAGCGCTCAGGAAGCTCACGAAGCTATCCGCCCAACTAACATCGCAGTCGAGAGCGCAGGCAAAAACACCTACGAACAGCATCTTTATGCTCTTATTCGCGCTCGCGCTTTGTCTACCCAGATGGCAGACGCAGAACTTGCAAAAACTACAATTACCGTCAGTACGCCTACAGAATACGTCTTTGAAGGTAAGGGCGAAGTTGTCACTTTTGATGGCTTCCTCAAGGTTTACGGTCGCCTCAAAGAGAGTGAGCTGCCAGATCTTCAGACTGGCGATACTGTAGAAGCAAAAACTATCATCGCTCATCAGACCTATAGCAAACCGCCGGCCAGATACACCGAAGGTTCGCTTGTTAAAGAGCTTGAAAAGCTTGGTATTGGCCGCCCAAGTACCTACGCCAGCATTATGACCGCAATTCAGTCTCGTGGCTACGTTACCAAGGGCGAAAGCGAAGGCGAAGAGCGCGAAGTGACCGAATTCCGCCTAGAGAATCAGGTTATTACTCAGGGCATCGTCAAAGAGAAGTTTGGCGCCAACAAGGGCAAGCTCATGCCAACCCCTATTGGTGAGCTTATTTCCGGCTTCCTAACAGATAACTTCAAGAATATTGTCGATTACAAGTTTACCGCTAATATCGAAAAAGACCTCGACCTTATCGCCGAGAGAAAACTCGAGCGCGTCAAGATGCTCAGAGATTTCTATGGTCCATTCAATAACGATGTCTTGGCTGCTGAGGGAATCGAGCGCTACAACAACGCCCGCGTTCTTGGTCACGACCCAAAGACTGGCAAAACCATCTATGCCAAGGTTGGCAAAAACGGCGGTTTTATTCAGCTTGGTGAAAACGAGAAAGAATCTGGCGAAAAGCCACGCTTCGCGCCACTACCAAAGCGTAAATCCGTTAAGACTGTTACTCTCGAGCAGGCCCTCAAGCAACTCGAACTACCACAGCTACCACGCAGCCTCGGCAAAGCCGCTGACGGCACAGAAATTATTGCTGCCGCTGGTCCATTTGGTCCATATCTAAAAGCTGGCAAATACAACGTTCCAATGAAGAGCAAGGAGGAGACCTTCGACCCTTATACAATTACGCTCGAACAGGCCGAACCTCTCTATATCGCCAAGCGCGATAGCTATATTGCCGACTGGGGTGAGATTCAGATCATTAATGGCGCTTATGGCCCATACGTCAAAGGCCCAGGCCGCAGAAACAATGTCAAAGTTCCAAAAGATGTCGATCCAAAGACCATCACAAAGGAACAGGCTGAAGAAATGCTAGCCAACAAGCCGAAGGCTACGCGTCGCCCAGCTACTAGAAAGAAAGCTTCTACTGCAAAGAAGTCTACAGCCAAGAAAACTACAACCAAAAAGGCTACCAAGAAATAATAAAAGCCTCCCATCAAAGGGAGGCTTTTTAAAGACAAAAAAAATAAACCCCCGAAGACAGCTCCGAGGATTAACAAAAGAATAGATAGTGTTATGGTAAAATCATACGTCAATCAGCACGATCTCAACCGTAGGCACCGAAGGACAATAAGGCTGTCCCGCAGTCTCGAAAAGACATCTCGGAATTAAAGCCTTAGGCCTCATAGGATTTTCGTTGTACTCGTATATTGCTTCCTCGAGAATCCTCACGCCACGCTTTGCCAGCCGTTCGTTCAGCTTATCATCTGCGCCACGAAGCTGAATAGAGACATAATATCTAGCCCAGTTTTTCTCCTTCTTACGAAACAGTCCACTAGGTTTCGTAATGTCGAAGCCAAGACAACCACGCCTGTTGTCACCCACATCAGCTCCTGCTTTGGGGTTATAGCTAGACATCACACCGTTAATGTGGCCATTCCAAGCACAAGCGAAGATTCTTCCGAAAGCCAGCGATGCACGTCTGGTCTGAATCTCGCTGCTTGAGGGAAAATCGAACTTAGTCTGGCCGAAGTCAATTTCGTAGCGTTTTGCATTCAGTGTCTTACAAGCATCACGACAGAGCGGCTCGACGCCAATAACTACCCAGCACTCACCCTTGCATTTTGCTCTCAGGTCATCATGTTTCAGCGCATAGCGCTTAATACCCTCTGCGGCGATTCTTGCCATTTTTCTTGTTTCGATCGTATTCATGATCCATAAACACTCCTCTGGAAATTTACTTGTTCACCTCCAAAGTCCTATAGACTTTTTAAGCGAACATTTTTCTATTTTAACATAACAAAGCTCATGCTTAAGTGTCTTTTTTACAATGTTTATAGAGATAAAAGCAAGAAAATAACCCCGGATCCAAAGACCCGGGGCAGAAAATAAAAAGAGGCTTTACATTTGCAAGCTTAGAACAGATGGAAGTGTACAAATACCGTCGCCAGCGTATTTGCAACCGTGCTCATCATCTTAATAAAGATATCCAGAGCAACACCTACTACATCCTTTCTTGTGTCTCCGACTGTATCACCGACTACGGTAGCCTTATGAGCATCGGAGCCCTTGCCATAGCCTTCCAGAGCACCACTCTCGACATACTTCTTTGCGTTATCGAAGGCACCGCCAGAATTGCCCATGAAGATCGCACGAGTAATTGCTACGAGAGTTGCGCCAACCAGAATACCACCGACAAATTCCACGCCAAAGATAACGCCACCAATCACCGGCACAAGCATTGCGAGCAGAGAAGGCGCAAGCATCTTTCTCAGAGCTTCCTTCGATGCCATCTCGATACACTTGTCGTAATCAGGCTTAACATTGCCCTCGATAACACCCGGAATCTTCAGCTGGCGAATACTTTCGTCGGCCATCTTCTTGGCAGAATCGATAGTATTCTTGGTAAGCAGTGCAGTAAAGAATTCGATCAGAGCGCCACCAACCATTGCTCCAGCAATTACAATATACGAAGCAAAGTTGAGCACAGGCTCAGAAGCATCAGAATAGTTACCGACATAGGCAAAGATAAGCGAAACGGTTGCAAAAGCTGCAGAACCAATCGCAAATCCCTTGCCGATTGCCGCTGTAGTGTTACCTACTGCGTCGAGCTTATCGGTAATCTTTCGTACACTCTCGTCCAAATGGCAACTCTCGGCAATACCGCCCGCATTATCTGCGATCGGACCGAAAGCATCGATCGTGACAGTAGTTGCCACAAAAGAGAGCATACCCATTGATGCAACCGCAATACCATATGCGCCACAAATCAAACCAGAAGCAACCAGCGAAATCGCAATTGTCAGAACCGGCAGCAAGCAAGATCTAGAGCCAACTGCATCACCTAACGTCACTACAAATGCAGAACCCTCAGGCGAAACCTTTGCCAAATCTTTGACGGGCTTAAAATCAGTCGAAGTATAGTATTCGGTTATCTTGCCAATCGCAACGCCCGATGCCACACCCAGCAAACTCGAGATTGCAGGCGAAAGCCAACCAATCTTAAAGCTATCAAAGACATCGATATTTCCGAAGAAATAGTACGACGCTCCAAAGCTGGCCATGATAGCAATTGTCGCCGCAACGTAAGTCGCAAGATCAAGCTGCTTAGACGGATTGTCCTTGCCTTTTGCGTGCTGAGCATAGACGATACCAATAATCGAGCCAAGCAGTCCGCCAGCCGCAGCCAGCACGGGGAAGTGCATAGCCGCATCAAGCAGCTCGCCGCTTGCGCCCTTTGCAAGAGTAATCGCAATAATAATACAAGAAACGATTGTTGCTGCCGTAGATTCAAGCAGATCGGAGCAGTTACCAGCGATATCATTTACAGTATCACCAATAAAGTCCGCGATTGTGGACGGGTTTCTGCTGTCGTCTTCGGGCAAATCAAAATCTACCTTGCCAACAATATCTGCAGAAATGTCTGCCGCCTTTGTATAGTTACCACCGGCCACACGATTAAACATCGCAACCAGCGAGCAACCCAGCGAATAGGTCGTCAGACGCAGTCCAAATGCATTAGACTCGATCAGTGGAACAATGCCAGTACTTTTGGTCGTAACATCCATGCCGCTCATAATAAGCAAGATGCCAACCAGACCAAGCAGACAGAAGCCCTGAACCGACAGACCACTAATAGAGCCGCCGCGCAGAGCTACCTTTACGGTATCGCCGATGGATTTTGTTGTTCTTGCCGCATTAGTCGTACGAACATTTGCGTAAGTAGCACCTTTCATGCCTATCAGACAGGCAGCACTACTCATCAGAGAACCAGTCAGGAATGTGAGGCCACTAAACGTCTCGATAAACAGAGAGAAGATCGCTGCTACAATTACAACGACAATAGCAATAATTTTGAACTCCGTCTTCAGGAAAGTGTTAGCGCCCGAGCGAATTGTGCCTGCGAGTTCCACCATTTCAGGCGTACCCTCATCGAGCTGCTTGATATATTTATAGTTCAAGCAAGCCACGAGAAGAGCAATGCAAGCAATGACAATAACGATGACATAACTAAGCATTAAAATTCCTCCTTTTTGTAAAAGATCGTATTGAACTCTGGCGAAGCCCAATAAAAATTGATGAGCCAACCCTGGGCTCATTAGCCTAAGTAAAACACTAAACTTATGTTTTAGCAAAGATAAGCATTTACAAAATCGTGAAATATTGTAAAATTAAGCATAAGCAATATCATAATGATTAGTATCGTAAAGTCCTATATAATAAACGGCTATTCCATAAAGAATAATGTCATAAAAAGCTAACGTATAAAGTTTTATATATTTTTTTCGAAGCAACGTCAAAATTGTGTTAAACTAAAGATAGCAAAGGGGAAAACTGCATTTGACAGCACCCAAATATTATGTTACAGTAATAGTAGTTTCAAATATTAAACCTAACAAACGGAGAGACAAAGGACACCCCACCAATGGACTATGCGGAAACGATTCGCGAAGCTATCAATAACAGCCTCGCAATCATTGAACAAGAACGCGAAAAAGAGATCATCTCACGCAGATATGGCCTAAATGGCCACAAAGAGACACTCGAACAAATCGGAGAAATGCTTACTATTACACGTGAGCGCGTTCGCCAGTTAGAGAAAGCAATTTTAATTAGACTCCGCATAGCTGCAGAGGAGAATCGTATTTCAAAATTGGCTCCAGCCGAAAAGATTATGATTCGCAATCTTACAGAAATGGGTCGAGTCGCTCGCACAAGTGAGCTTGCTAAAAAGATTCTTGGTCGTAATGCCAACGAAACCGAAAAAGCACAGTTCAACTTTATCGCAGAAATCTCTCCATCACTTACAGTCGTTAACGAAAACGACAAATATCACAATTCCATTGGTATCGCCGAATACGGTGATGAAAAAACTATCCGCAACAAAATAGACGAAATTACAAACATAATTAAATCTAACAAACAGGCAATGAGCCTCGACGAGCTCGATGCCAAGCTAGACTACGAACATCCAAGCTACATCGAAGCAATCGCAAGTCTCAGCAAACAACTATCTTCTTTGAATGGTCAGTGGGGTCTTTCCAAGTGGCCAACCGTTAACCCAAAGAATATCCGCGACAAGATCTATGTCGTTCTTGAAGAGAATAAAGAGCCAATGCACTTCTCAGCAATCGCAGAAGCCATTAGCAAATCAGATTTCCGCCGCAAGAACGTTACTGTTCAGGCAATCCACAACGAGCTAATCAAAGATCAGCGCTTCGTACTTATCGGACGCGGTATCTATGCACTAGATAGTTGGGGTTACGAAAAGGGTACAGTTTCAGACATCATTACTCGCATCCTCAAGGAAGCTGGTAGCGAAGGTCTATCCCGCAAAGAAATCGTCAAGCAGGTTCTACGCCGCCGCAAAGTCAAAGAAACAACCGTTCTTCTAAACCTACAGAACAAACAGCTTTACAAGCGCGTTGGTCGCGACCACTTCACGAACGTCTAAAACAAAATATCCAGCTGGGAGGCTGGATATTTTTTATGCTTGCATTTTTTGATATAATATTTTCATGAATAATATCTTGCACTTTCTTTTTACGCCAATCGTATGGATTCCAATCGTTGTAATCCTAGTGGTGTTAACGGTGCGAAATTACCGAAAACTTAATCGCATCAAAGTCCTCAATACCGAGAGCGCACTTTTGATGCTTGAAATTCCAAAAGACAACGACAAGAACGAACTTTCCGCAGAACAGATGTTTATGTCCCTGCATGGTATTTTGCGCGACGCCGAAGAGCTAAAAAATTCTGGCGGCGTCCAGGAACACCTTTCTTTCGAAATCGCATCAACCGGCAATCAGATTCGTTTCTTTGTTTGGGTACCAAAAATCTACCAATCCTTCGTCGAAGGCCAGATTTATGCTCAGTATCCAAGCGTGCAAATCTATCGCATGAAGGAAGATTACGTTGATAGGCGCGAAAAATATCCCGTCGCTTATACTTCCGAAATTACCCTTACAGATAACGAAGCCTTGCCAATCAAGACCTTCGATAGCTTCGAGGTAGACCCTCTCGCTGGTATTACTGCAACTCTCGCCAAGCTTAATCCATCCGGTGGAGAAGAGATGTGGATCCAGATTTTGACCCGTCCTATCGCTGACGATTGGCATAAAAAGAGCGACGAATGGATCAAGACTGTCAAAGAAGGTAAAAAAGGCGGTCTATTCGGCATTATTGACGCAAAGTGGCTAGCAGAACTTTTTGCAGCACTCTGGAAACCACCGGAGGGTGGCGCAGCCGAGAAGAAAGTCGAGCTTAGCGAACGCGATAAAACTCGTGTCGCCAAGGCCGAAGAGAAGGGTGATAAACTTGGTTACCAGGTAAAGATTCGCCTCGCTTACGTTGGCTCTAAAGAGGTAGATGCTAAGCTAAACATGCAGGCTCTTGTTGGTACTTTTAAGCAGTACAACTCTACCGTTCTTAACGGCTTCAAGATGACCAAAGCCAGCTTCGACAAAGACACCCTAGACGCTTACAAAGAGCGTCGTTTCGCAGATGACGGCTTCATTTTGAACGTCTCTGAGCTTGCTTCCGTTTACCACTTACCACATACAAGCGTCGAAACGCCAAATATCGTTTGGGCTTCCAGCAAGACTGCCGAACCACCAGCCAAGCTTCCACTCATGACGGGCGATCCAAATATCGACGAAAACATTTCTGCCTTTGGTTTGACAGATTTCCGTGGCATCAAGAACCAGTTCGGTATGTATCGCCGCGACCGTTCTCGCCATATCTATATCATTGGTCAGACCGGTTCTGGTAAGTCTGGTCTTTTGACTCTCTTTGGCTTGTCAGATATTTTCCATAACCAAGGTTATTGTATTATCGACCCACACGGTGACCTTGCGATGGACAACCTTCGCTTCGTGCCAGAATCTCGCATCAAAGACGTCGTCTACTTTAACCCAGCCGACACTCAGTATCCTATGGCCTTTAACCCGCTCGAAGTCGACGACCCGAGCCGCAAACCAAATATTTCTTCCGAAGTTATCGGTGTACTAAAGCGTATGTTTGGCGACTCTTGGGGCCCTCGTCTTGAGCACATTCTTCGCTATACTTTACTCGCGCTTCTTGATCGCCCAAATACAACACTTCTAGATATTTCCCGCATGCTCACAGATACAGAATTCCGCAAAGAGACGCTTACTTATTGTAAGGACGTTACTGTTTTGCAGTTCTGGAAGAAAGAGTTCGGTTCCTGGAGCGATAAGCAGGTTACAGAATCTGTAGCACCTGTTCTTAACAAGGTCGGTGCCTTTACGGCAAACCCTATCGTTCGTAATATTATTGGTCAGCCAAAGTCTAGCTTTAATATTCGCAAGATTATGGACGAAGGCAAGATTCTTGTCGTAAACCTATCTAAGGGTCTTATCGGCGAAGATAACGCTGGCCTCCTTGGATCATTCCTTGTTACGAAAGTCCAGCTTGCCGCTATGTCTCGCTCGGATATCGAGAATGTCGAAGATCGCCGTCCATTCTATCTATACGTAGATGAGTTCCAGAACTTCGCCACCGATTCTTTCTCGGTCATTCTTTCTGAAGCTCGCAAATACGGCCTAAACCTTACTGTTGCCAACCAGTATACTAGCCAGATGACCGATAGTGTTCGTGACGCCGTCTTTGGTAACGTCGGTACAACGATTTCCTTCCGTGTTTCCGCCGACGACGCACCAGTTCTTGCCAAGCAATTCGAGCCAGTCTTTGAAGCACAAGATTTGCTCAACCTAAACAACCGCCACTTCGTCATCTCTATGATTATTAATGGTGAAAAGGTCCCCGCATTCTCCGCAACAACTCTAAGTATTCCAAAACCACCTCACGATATCACACCACAAATTATTGAATACTCTCGCCAAACTTATGCACGCCCACGCGAAGAAGTCGAAAAAGATATTTCGGCTAGTATTGCTGCTGCAGATAAGTTCAAGAAAGAACTCTCGGATTCTGGCCGCGCCGCTGGTGAACGTGGTAGCCAAAATCAAGGCAACAATTCTTCTAAGCCAGTCTTCAAATTCCAGCCAACCTTGCAGCAAGAATTCCGCAAACAAAAGATCTCGCCAAACGCCGCTCAGGGCGAAGATGAGAATGCCGGTAACGGCCTCCGCAACCTAGGTAAACTTTTTGCAGAGAAAGCCGCAACCATTAGCCCAAATATCAAAACTGAAGCGCCAGAAGAATCAAAAGCAGACACAAGCGTCTCCGACGAAGCCGCCAAGCGCCCAATTATCAGCTCCGGCAACGGCAACAAAAACAGCAAACATAACAATAACCGAAACCGCAATAAAAATCGCAAATAGACGCATTTAGACCCATTTCCCGCCATGTTATTAAACTGCCTACAGAAACATAGTTCAGACTTCGAGCCGAAAGACTGCGCCAAATACTTTAAAGAGCAGGGCATAGATGCCATTATTTCTAGCGATTACACCGACGACCAGTTGGTCATCGAAGTAAAACTAGCAAAGAATCCACAAAACCCATTTGTTTTTCGTAGCTACAAGATGGATAGGGCAACCAAAAACGAACTCCTTTCCGAGTATTCAGAACGAAAAGAAGCCCTAAAAAGTTGCAATTCCATCGCTGAAATCACAACCAAAGGCGCAAGCGAAGACGCAGCCGCCAGTATTCTTTTGAGCTTCCTTCATCTCCATCATAAAGCCCAAATCATTGATCCGACCGCCCAGAAATTCCGTGGCCAAAAAGCTCTCAAAAAGCTTCGCGAATCTTGCATCGATGCGTATAATGCGACGCCAGAAAAGCTAAGCGTAATTGGCATTATTAAAAAATATCATCTGATCAAGCTCTTTATTTCTGTAGCTCTAATTATCGGATACATAATCTACAGTCTCAAAGCAAACTACAACACAACTCTAATTCTTTTCTTGATCATCATCTCGCTCGTAATTCTATGGAGCAGTTCTAGCGACTAACTTTTGCTTCATTGACTTTTTAACCTGTTTATGCTATAATATCCATATTCAGGGCAACCTGAAAATACTACTTCCGTGAGAGGGGTTCTTTATCATGAGATGTTCAAGAGACAAGAAGTTTTGGGGCGATTACGTCATTAAGGTTGTCGTGCTTACAGCAATCACGATAATCCTTGCCGGATGCGCAACCTACAACTTCCGCAACAGGAATGCGGCTACAGCAGAAGCAATGAGCACATACCAGTGCGATGAGGTTGTTTTCGGCTACAACGAAGATGACGCCGCATCAGAACCTCTCGGCTACTATGTCGAGTGCCGCAACTACACAGAGCTTGGCGAAATGTCCAAAAGCTATGAGCGCAACGCAAAGGCTAAAGAGTGGCGTGAAGCCTACAGGACTGGCGAAGGATTCGGTACAATATTCACCTTTTTCGCAGTTCTTACTGGCTTCCTGGCACTGCTGTTTGCATACTTCGCTATCGACGGCTGGCTCTTCATCCGCAAGCTGTACAAAGTTGACGAAGCGCGCGCCAAAGACGCCATTGCAAGCTCGAACTAATCTCTCATGCCGGCCAAAGTGCCGGCTTTTTCTTGGTCTCAAAATTGCAGAGAAGGGGAATATATGTTATCATAATTTTATAGTTTGTCAAGCACGACAACAAGTTCTTTAAGGAGGTCAAAAGCATGCATGAAATACCCGCAATCGAGAAGTTTTCCGATCCCTTTGTTTTCGCACAGATTACGGATAACCCCATAGCAAAGAAGAGCGTCATTTTTAGGCATTTTCACGCTATTGTTATCTGCGATTATCTTATGCATCCCAATCGGTCAAATATCGAAAACTATTACCGCAGTATGTCCACTCTTCTGAAACAACCAGAGAATACAAGACTTGTCCTGTATCTCCCGCTCGAAGAGCTGCAAGACGCACCAGATTATTTTCAGGCTAGCTACATGGCCGCCTGGAGAAAATGCCTACGATTCGAAGACGTACGCGAAAATTTCAACCTTGGTGATAGCCTCGAAATATCCGCAAGAGACGAAAATTTCCCCTACGTCACAAAAGCCGCCCACCTCATACCCTGGCTTCTAAAATACGGCTATCTAGGCGAGGCTTATGTTCTGAAGCTCTTGGAACAGGGAAGCGATTGCCTCGTTCGAAGCATCTGCGACTGCGAAAAGATGTTCTATAACATCTTTTTTCAGACTAGCCCAGAATTTCAGCTCCGCATCTCAAAGCGCGCTCGCGGTCTGCCAAAGAGAGAAAGCAAACCACTCTATAACAGCCCCGAGCGACAGAGTTGGCTTGAAAAGCTCGCAGAAGAGCGGTGGGGCAAGCTCACCCCTCGTAATATCACTGGACCTTTCTCGAATAACTATCACGTCTGGGATATAATACCGCCAACGGGCGACAAAATTATCCTTCTTGGAGGCTCCTACCTCAAAGGATACAGCGCCACGGTTAGCGATATCGACTCGTACGAATATGACGCAGATAAAATGCAAATAGAAAACTATTGCGACGAGCTAAGCGACCATTTGAATATTCCCGATCAAAATATCGCTCACATCTGTCTTAATACTGTCTGGATAAGCGAAAGAAGTGATCTGAAGGAAATACAGAATGATTGCATTCGCCGCTATCTCGAACTAGAGCCAAATTCTATCGAGCGGAGTCAGAGCCTCGAAAGATTAGAGCAAGACCTGCTGCAATATCGCCTCATGCACAAGGGTATCAAACGTATCTACGAAAATGTTTCCGAAGCTACAAAACATTTTATAGGCATTGACGGCGCCAGCGCATTTTACGACCGACGCTATCGACGAATCGCCACTCAGCTTTTCGTAAAATACGTCTTCTTGCCTCAGCTTTAACTGTAAAAGTTAACTAGGTTAACTTTATCAACTTTTACAGTTTTTAAGAAAAAGCATAAAAATAGGGCGCCCCAAAAACGGGACGCCCATTTTTTATTCAGAGATGATAGGATCAGAGAACCTCTTTGCCGCCCAGACCACGAATACCGCTCGGCGCATAGCCAAGCACACTCCAGTCAATAGCACGGCTGAGCTGCCAGAGGGCAGTCAGATAACGAGGCTCCTCGCCAGGCGAAAGTTCGGAGAACTTTGTTGCCGACAACACAAAGCGGGTCAGCATCTTCTCCTGGTGCACAAAGCTCGAAGAAATGTTCAGATTCAGAGCTTTCAGCATCTGATCGCGATTAGCGTAGCCGGTCATTGCCGGAAGCTGCGGATTCTCAAGAGCCTTCTTGATCTCCATAGCATCATAAGCCAGAGCCGAAGCCGTTACGCTACCAAGTCCGCCGAAGACGGAATTGATTGCGTCATTCAGCGTTTCAGTCGCGCTCTGTACTCCAGTAAACGGCGGTGTCTGCGGAACCATACCCATACCACCGCCAGTCAGCAGAGAAGCCAAAGCCATCGGATTATTTGCCGAAGAACAGTAAGTTTCGTTCCAGGTATTAACCTCGTTGCTCACCGTATAGACTGCCGGCAGCAACTTGTCGTTAACCTTTTTCAGGAACTTCTTGCGCTCGGAATCTGTTACAAAACTACCATCCAGTCCTTCAACTGCAGAAAACAGATCCGCATAAGAACGACGAGTCAGCAGCTTGCGCAGCTTGAAGAATTCAGAACCAACCGGTTCGTCGGCGTTCTCTGCATAGCTTCTCATAGCCTCTTCCAGACGCTTGGGAGCATCATAGAGGCCACAACGCTCGGCATATACCGCACGAACAACTGCAATATAGCTATCCTGATTTACCTTCAGAACACCGCCAGCCTTAAGAGCCGTCAGCCAACTTTCATCACTCGGCAGTTCCGGCAGGATTGCCAGATCAGGAGCGATCACAGTCGGCGTAGCCGTAGGTGCAGGCTCAGCCTTTTTGGTCTTATCTGCAAGATAAGCCAAAAGCTTTCTTGCCTGGATAGTCTTCATGCCGCAAGAAACCAAATCTTCCTCGCTAACATAGGCCAGATCCTCCATGCTCTCGACACCCTTCATATCGAGGCCAACAAGCACTTCGCTCGAAGCGCCGAAGCCTTCGAGAAAACCTCTGAGCTCGAGCTTAGCGTCGTTCATCTCCGAAGCAGCCTCACCTTTCTTTTCGGCGGCTGCTGCTGATGCCTTTTTCTCGTCCATGATTGCCGATACAATTTCGTTTGCCATTACTTTTTCCTCCTTGGAATATAGTATTTGTCACGCTCGCTGCTGCCGAAGCTAAGCATACAGAGCGGAACATCCAGGTAATTCGACAGTATATCCGCACACCGCAAAGCGATAGCCTCTTTACTGTCGGCGTATTCTTCATCAAAAGAATATGCATCGGTTACAATTTCAACCCTATCAATCTTATTGAACAGATTGTAATTGCCCAAATCTTTCAAATCCGAATACTCTTCATCATCAAGTTTGTAGGCTTTACAAATCGGCCAGTTTCCGTGATCCAGAACCTGATCCATACAAGTCAACGCAATTCCGTCAAATTTTACCGGCCTCGAAACATCAAGAGCATAACGCATCAGTACCGTGTCTATATAGCCATAGCGCGACGCACCCTGCCAACGATTGTTGTCTCTGGGCAAATCGCTCATATAGTTACTATCGGCGCTAGGCATAGGCCCAGCCCCATGACGATACTCATAGGCACGATGAACGCCGATGTTTATAATCTCACCCTCAAAGCCAGAATCACGGAACATCTCCTCTGAAAAACAGGGAAGAGTTCTCAGGGCACTAACATGCGGCTTGAGACCATACTCAGCATCCGTCAAAACTCCGTGCGAACGCTCAACGACAGCTATTTTACTCCGTTTACGTTTCATCAGAGTTTTAAGCGGTTCGAGATCCAGTTTCTTGCCAACCTCACGAAATTCATCAACAATCTCGTTGTAGACATTACTGTCATCGATTGCTCGACAAATGTTCATAAAGTGTATCTGATCATTTTCGTCCAAATCATTAATGTCTACTCTTCTTGCTGCCTCACGAGCACGCTCGCGCGCAGCATTAATCTTCTTGGGCAGATCCGCATTAAGTAAATCTCTCGCAAAGATCAAACGATTCATCGAAGCTAAGCTTTCCTGCAAGGCAGCAACATACTCCCTATAAGCCACGCCTACTCCGCTCCCAACGGTGCCACGCGGGTTTTGACCGCGTGACATCTCGTTAATCTGTGAAATATACATGTGATAAGGAGTACTACAAAGACATTCCGGACTAGCCGAAATCGTCTTAAAAGCATCGTAAATGCCGTAACGCCTGAGCGCTTCAGCTTCACGAAGCAGCATTGATGGAGCAATGACCATTCGCTTAGACAGATAGGTCTGAACCGCGTTAAAAGTTCCACAACCCCACTGCGAAAAGCTAAAAGTTTCACCGCAAGCATCAATGCCATGCGAGCCCTGCGCTCCGCCTTCTTTAATAACCACTGCGGGATGAAAACGAGCACAGAGCGACTGAATAACAGAGCCTTTGCCTCCATCTCCTGGTCCCAGATCGGTAACTGTATATATCTTTTCTATCATCGAGACCTCCTTAGAGCCATGCCGAGCTTTCACTCTCAGGCTCTACACCAGCGTCATCCTCACGCTTAATAGTAGGAACAAGATCCGTCTTGTTTTCAAAGATATCTCCAGCCTTAGGAATATAAACCTTATTCTGCTGCTCAAGCTCACGCTGAGCACCAAAGGGAAGAGCAAGCAGTGCATGAATAGCGTGCTTAATATCGAACGACGACACTCCTTTACTCTCCAGATATTTCTCTACCTCTTCGGGCTCAAGAATACCTTCGGTTATGCCAATGATTGCCGATTCGAATTCCGGCAAGTAATCTGTCGAGAGCAGAGGAATAATTCTGCCCTCGAAATAACGCTGATAGAACTCCTCTGCATCAATAGACAAGATAAAAGCATGTTTGTTCTTTTTTAAATCCTCTATCGTTTCCCTCAAATCAGGACGACACAGCGGATCGAAGTCGTAGCCATTGTCCTTCAGAGCTTCCCAAACTTTCTCGCCAAAGATTCTCTCCAGAGTATCATTCGAAATGGTACCATGCATCGGAGCATCAGTACACAAGAAGTAATAACCCTTGAGTCCAATCTTATTCGTATAGGCCGAAGTAAGATAAGCCGAGGCAAACATCGAATACTGCGGATCTTCAGGCGTGTCTCCACCATTACGTTCAGGATTCATCTCAGAGAGATAGCCAACAATCTTGTCAGCCTCCATCTCGAACTGAGGGCGATTCAGTACGAATTTATCACATACATCACCAAAGAATCCCAAAGCCAGCTGAGGATCATATCCTGGCAGCATGGCAGAGCAAAGCTCGTAGGTTCTGGGTAACGCAGACATTGCACGATCAACATTGTCCCCCATTGATCCAGTAGAATCTACCGAGGTTTCAATATCCATCGGGCAGCCAACGGTCACTTCCCACTTGCCATCTTCGGTCGGATCGAGACGCAGCATCGAACGACGCAGTGTATCAACCGACGGATCTACGGACGGCGGAAGCTTTCCAGTTTCTCTTACGTGCTGTTCCCCCTTACGGGTAACATCTTTGTCAGAGGTAACCCCTCTCGACTTGCGAGATGTTTCATACGCAGCCTTGGAAAATACCAATCTTCCCACTTAACATCACTATCCTTTCTTAAACAAAGTTGTCGACGTTTTTCCAAACGCCGTCTTTATTGAAGGTGAACGGATGATATCCTTTCCCCCACAAAGCATCAAGAAATTCATAGTAGGCCACGTGAGCTTCCAGACCATTGTTAAAATAGCCTGTAAACCGCTTCAGCCAACTCATGAATTCATCTTCGCCCTCAGTGTCATTCTTCTCAACCCAAGAAAGAATCGCATCAAACATACGATCAATATTGAGTTTAGAGATCAAATCACAGTGCGAATAGGAACGGTCGCCGCCATGCAGGAGTTCATCAAACCAACCTACATATACAAGGCGGTGCTGTTTCGGCGCAATCAGAACCATATCGGGGTTAAAATCCAAGCTACGACAGTTCTCGCTCTCGTCAAGGAAGGCCTGGAGCTTCAAGAAGCGTCCAAGCACCCATGCGGCACTTTTTGCATCGACTTTCGTGCCATTTTTCAGCTTCAAAAACGGAACAAACTTGTCCCACGAAGCGTCCAAAACCGAAAAAGTATTTATACGTCTATTGTCCGTAGCGTCACAAGAAAAACTTTGTTCACAAACAGGGAAGAGCCAGTCGTAGTGAATCTTGCGACCGTCATCACCCTGCTTCGCGATACGCTCCTGTTCGAGATTCTGAGACAATTCGCTCAGCTCGTCCAAAAGCTTCTTTTCGGCATACATGATGCCATTCTGGGCCTTACTTTTCACGATTCGGCAAAGCAATGCATCGGCAGAGTTTTCACCTCTTCCAAGATACAGCTTGTAGTTATCTGTTTCTGCCAGTAAATCTCTCGGCGTAATACAGATACCTTCGTTGCCATTAGGATCATTAATGACCAAATAAATCATCTCCTTTTCAAAATACAAAAAACGAGACTAAGCTCGCCTTTATGAGTCATATCATAAACTATTTTACAGAGAAGGGCAAGGATAAGCGCTTAGCACTTGCACTCGCCTAGATAAACCGAACATTAGCCGAACAGAGAAGTGGTACTTCCCCGATCCCAATCTGTTTTTACATACCCCCTACCCCTGTTATTTTTGATATTTTACCCCTGTTCTACCTCTGTTACGACCCCTGTAAACACTAGAATAGCTCCAGAAGCGCAAATCCTTCAAAGCCACAGAATCGCACGTGTGATGATAATTAGCATAAGTAGTATAAAAATACTCGAAATGAAATAGAAAATCGCACACACGCGAAAATAGGGCGGAAATACAAACAAATACCAGCCAGGGTCCAAAAAGCTGGTTGAAATAGACGCATGGACAATCGTCTTTTGTCTATATTTTTAATGTCGCACAATGTATATTTTACGACATAGGGCTATTATGCATCACGACGTATAAGCAATCGTCTATATCGGAGAATATATCTGTTAAATGGGCTACGTATATACATATACTCACCCGTCTACATCTGTAAATATACAAACATACATCTAATCACCAATAATATATCTAACTGATCATAATAAGCTGCAATATCACCTTAAAAGCGGCCAAAACAGCTACCCCTACCACAAAAAGCGCTGGGGGAAGTCCTAAAACTTGACTTTTGTTTCGCCAAAATACACACACCACCCCTGTAAAATCACATATTATAACATAATGTAAACCCTACAACACGCTCAATTTCCGTGAAATTTGCCCATTTTTGGCCATTTTTCAATTTTTCACGCTCCTCTACCCGACCCCATGTCCGAGACGATTTTTACCTATTTTGCACCGCACCCACCGCAAACCTTCCCTAGAAACGTATGAAATCGTCTCAAAACAAACCGAACAAAAACCGAACACGAGAGTAGTAAAAGAAGTGATCTTCCGACCACTTCTTAAACTCAACCTATTTGTAATATGCCTTGCCCTCTACACGCAGATCGACATATTCTGGCATTATCCCATTCTCGTCGAGGTATTTTACCATGCGTTCCATGTCCTCGGCTTGGACTGCACTACCCCGGTCGATAGACATTTTATAGAACTCTGTCCTGCCAGATAAATAAATCCTTAATTCCCTGGCCATATTAGCTGGCAAGATAACTCTATCTATCTTTAGCGAAGTATTGATTACATCACTTTCGAGATTAGCCACGAAATCTTTCACGCGCGAGCTAACGTTATTACCAGCATTTTCGTCAATAATCGGAACCGTTGGCTCTAGCTTTACAGCCTGAGCCGCTAAGCGCTCAGCTTCGCGTTTAGCTTGCTGTTTTACAACAATATCCATCACAATAACCAGCACAACTAGGACAGCGAGCGCAAAGAAGCTAATTACAGTCGCACGTTTAGCAATACGCCTTTTGCGATCACTTTGACGCTGCAACCTTGCCTCACGCGCTTTCTTGGCATCGCCGGCCATCGTGCTACCAACACGGAAAGTTGTATATGGGCGGCTAGTTTGCTGCGAAGGATTATTCCTAGTTTTTCGCGCAGCCAAACGCGCGGCCGAGCTTTCGCCGCGACCTTTTTCTTGCTTATCTCGTTTGTAGCCACCCATTATTTTCATCGTAAAACCCTAATAGTTTAAGCGTTTCTTAGAACCTCAAGTCCAGGCAACTTCTTGCCAGACAAAAGCTCAAGGCTAGCGCCACCGCCAGTCGAAATCAAAGAATACTTGAGCTCTGGATTTTCCTTAATCAAGCCTTCAACAAAGCCGGCCGTATCACCACCACCAACAATCGTCGTACCGTTCTTATTGGTACCCATAGCAACAGCTACAACATTGGAGCCCTTAGCAAAGCGTTCATCTTCGACATAGCCCATCGTGCCGTTCCAGACGACCGTCTTTGCAGTATGAATATCCTGAAGCATCTTCATGCAGCTTTCGCCACCAATATCCATCTTGTTACCATTTTCGTCTTCGACAAAATCTTCGGCAACATAGATCTTTGGATCTGTAGCCTCATAACCGTCAGCCGCAATCTTACCACCGACAAAGATCTTGTCCGCAATCGGCAAGAACTGCTCAATCATCGGAGCCTTATCTTCGACCTTAGCACCACCAATCACAACAACAAGTGGATGCTCTGGATTTGTAATTGCCCCTTCTAGCTCGGTAACTTCTTTTTCTACCAAGAAGCCTGCGACAGCTGGAACAACACGCGCAATCGCATCGGTCGAAGCATGCGCACGATGAATCACTGCAAAACCATCCTGAACAAATAGCTCTGCGCCAGTAGCATCAAGAATTGCCTGTGCAAACTCAGCCGAGTTTTCTTCCTCAGCTGGCGAGAAACGCAAATTCTCAAGCAAAATTACGCCGCCACTTGGCAAGTTAGAAACAGCCGTCTTAACAGTATCGCCAGTCGTTTCACTGCAAAATTCTACCGTCTTTCCCGGCATTAATTCGCCAAGGCGAGCCGCAATCGGGGCAAGAGTAAACTCAAGGTTCTTTTCACCCTTTGGGCGACCCATATGAGAAATAAGGACTACCTTCTCAGCGCCCTGCTCTAGCAAATAATTTATAGTTGGGAGACTTGCCCTAATGCGCATATCCTCCACAATCGCGCCGTCTTTCATTGGCACGTTATAATCTACGCGTACTAGTACAATTTTCCCTATTATTTCGACATCGCGAACTGTCTTTTTCCTAAAACCCATCACTTTTCTCCAAAGAAGGGGCACTACCTCCAGTACCCCTTCAAATTGATTTTACTAAACTTTGCGAATCTGAATAGAGTTCGTGCCACCTTCAACATCGCGGAAGCCAGAAACTAGAACTACGGTAAGTTCAGTCTTGCCTTCTGGAAGCTTTAGGTAACCACTGTTCTTCAAATCCTGAACTGCATCGAATGCGTAGTTCTCATCAAACTCACGGACATATGCAGTGTTTGCAAAGCGAAGTGCTAGCTGACCAGCAACACGCTTGTCGCTTGTAACGCTAACGATTGGCATGTTTGGACGCTGTGCTGCGATTGCGTTTGCGGTTTCACCACTGCGGGTAGCAACTGCGATAACGTCAGCATCAAGATCGTTTGCCATCTTTACAGCTGCAGCTGCAAGAATGTCATAATTCTTGTAGTTACCAACTGGTTCTGCTTCTAGTGGGCAGATTTCGCTATGATCCTGAGTATAAAGAATAATCTTCTTCATAGTCTTGATAGCTTCGATTGGATACTTACCGTTTGCAGATTCATCGGAAAGCATTGTTGCGTCTGCGCCAAGAAGAACGGCTGTAGCAACGTCGTTAACCTCTGCACGAGTTGGTTCTGGGTTATCTACCATGCTACCAAGCATCTGAGTTGCAACGATACAAAGCTTAGAATACTGGCGAGATAGAGCCAAGAGCTTGCGCTCAACGATAGGAACGATTTCTGCGCCTGCCTCGATAGCAAGGTCACCACGAGCAACCATGATACCATCGGAAGCCTTAACGATTTCTTCAAGATTTTCGTCTGTTTCGACTGCCTTCTTGGTTTCAATCTTTGCAACGATCTTTGCGCGGCTACCAAAACCAACAAGAAGCTGGCGAATGCGCTCAATGTCTGCAGCGGTCTGAATGAAGCTTACAGCAACATAGTCGAAGTCGCGACTTGCACCAAACTCTAGGTCAGCCTTATCCTTTTCGGTCAAGATGTTACCGCCAAGATCGGTTTCTGGAAGGTTGATACCCTTGCGGCTCTGAATATGACCATCATTAAGAATACGGACCTTAATAGCGGTATCAGAAACAATTTCGATAATTTCGGTCTTAATCTTACCATCGAAGATGTATAGAGGCTCACCAACCTTACAATACTCAGCAAGGTTCCACTGAACTGGAAGGCGATTGCTACCATCATGCTCTTCAACAGCGTGGTCGAGAATAATCTCGTCGCCTTCATGAAGATCCATGTTGTCGTCCTTAATTGCGCCTAGGCGAATCTTTGGACCCTGGATGTCCTGCAAAATAGCAACAGCCTTACCGCGCTCTGCAGAATATTTGCGAATAATACGAATCTGTTCGTCACGTTCGTCATAAGTACCGTGACTAAAGTTTAGGCGGAAACCGTTAACGCCAGCGTAAACCATTTCCTTGAGCTTTTCTTCGGAAAATGTTGCTGGACCAACAGTAGCCAAAATTTTGGTTCTTTTAAAAAGTTTTTTACTCATACCCTAATATTTTAACATAAAAATACCCCTTTAGATAGCACAAGCGGCATTTCTAAAGGGGTTATTTTTTAGGCCACGCGTTGCTTCTTTTTTGCAATAATATTTGCCAAAATTACAAACAAAATCGCAAAGCCAAGCATAATTCCCATATTGATTAGCACCGGAGCCATTTCGCCTAGACTAAAACCCTCAAGCGCCTGAATCTTGTAGTTCGAATCAATATAATAAAAGCTCGGTAATGCGTGCGCTACAAACTTCACCGATTCCGGCAAGAACTCTAGTGGCACAAACGCGCCGCATAAGAAGCTTGAACCCAAAGCCACAACATTCATAATGCCATTTACAGCATTTCTGCCCTGCACCAACTGACTAATCAGATAAGCAATCGTCGTTGCGACGATACAGAAGATGAAAGAATTCACCGCGAATAGGATTCCGTAATTGCTAAATAGTATGTCTCCGCCAGCCACGAGGTAGCCAAAGATCATGTACATTAGCCAGACGCCAAAGGCATAGAGACAGCTATTCCTCAGCAAGATACGATTCATCTTAGAAATCGCAACACTACTTACAAGATTTCGCTTACGAATCTCCATCCTGTTAAACGAGCTCATAATCAAGCAAATAATCGTAATTACGCAGGCCAAAATCGCATAGTTCGCAAAGCTAAAGTAAGCCGAAGCTTTCGCATATTTCGAGCTATCCACCTTGCTGAGCACCTCTACCTTGGCGCTAGATTCAAGCGCAGCGTTAATCTTCTCTGTCATTTCACTAGCATCTAGTCCAAGAGTCGAATAACTCTGTGCAACGGACAAATATCTGCGTAACATCACCTTTGCAAGCTCCGCCCGATACCCCGCTGACGAACGCGTCGAAATCTCCGGATTCTTCCCTGCTAGATAATCCTTGTTATAGTTCTCCGGGATATCTACCACCAAAACCACTTCTTCATAGAACAAAGCGTCTTTTAGCTTATCGTCATCAGAAAAGCCCGTCTTGATTTCCGCATTCTTATCTAGATATTCAACTAGATTCTTTGTAATCCCCTCTTCCTCGTCATGATTAAACACAACGATACTCGGCTCGACTGCCTCAAACTCTACTGTCGAAGTATTACCCTGAGCGCTCACGGTTCCAAAAGAAACCAAGATAACGGTATACATAATAATTGTACTAATATTCTTTAGCACAATCTTCCAGAAAGCTTTAGATACTGTCATAGCGCTGCCTCCTTAGCCCACGAATCGAAAGAATCATAAATATCGCTGCCACGATTAACAGGCCATAAACGTTCGAAAAATACCTTGCTAAGTCCGCGTAATAATAAAGCGAATAGAAACCGTCCGTAATCATACCAACTGGGCTAATCTTGTTAATAATCGGGCTAAGATTATCAAAGAATCCCTTATTGCCACCAAACATACCAGCAAACAAACAGCCAACCATGGTAATAATCAAGATAATCACGTTCTTTGCCGCGTTATTGGTTTTTAGAACGATCGAAAGCATCATGCCCATAACCGTCGAAGCAAGACCACCAACAGCCGCAAGCAAGATTATGAAGCCAAGATTCGAGCCAAACTCAACTCCGAGCACAAAGCGCATAAAAGCAATCAAAGCAATCAGCGACAACAGTAGTATCGAGTAGCTAGCGAGCAAATTACTCGCAATCACAATGCCCTTACGCGTTGGTGCAACTGCCACACGCTTGCCACGACTCGTAATATTCGGCAAACAACGATCCATCATCTCCGAGCTAAGCATCGAACCCTGCATACAAGCCATTGCAATGAGCGTATAAAATTCAATCACGACCATATTCATTACGCGCGAATCGTCTTTAACGTTCGGCTCCGCCTCGCTAACCGTAGCAACTGCATCTTTGTAAATCTTCTCTACATCAGGCATTTCGCCACGCATTAGCTGCTCTGGAGACATTTCGGAAACCGCTTCATTTATCTTTGTGCCCGCAATATCTTCAATCATCTTAGAACTCTGGTAAATCTGCTCTACTGCCGTAGTTAGAACCGTCTGGTTCGTACCGTTCTTTTTGATTTTTACATGCGGTTCACCATCAACGATGTAGACAATTCCATCAACTTTCTCATCAGCAAGAAGCTGATCCGCTTTCTCAGAATCAACATACTGAGTTACAAATAGTTGCTCTTCCCCTTCTTCGCTTAGCGTCTTGAAAGCCTCCTTAAAAATCTCCGAATCACGGAAATTCTCATCATCTACTACGGCGACGTCAAAAGCTTCAAAAACATCGAAATCGTGCAAGCGAGCAAAAGCCATATTAAAGAGAATTGCCAAGATGAACGGAAAAATTAGAGTCCAAAACATCATCGCCTTACTCTTTAACAAGGCGCGAAATGCATATTTAAAACTATGCCAAAACATTAGTCGCGAAGCTCCTTGCCGGTAAGTTCTAGGAACACGTCGTTCAAAGTTGGGCGTTCTGCAAAAATCTTGCTGTACTGAATCTTGTTATCTTTAAGATAATCCACCATATCTGCCAAGTTGTTCTTACCCTTATTAAAGACAACTTTCATAACACCGTTATCGTAAGAAACTTCACTTACATTCTTGATCGATTCAAATCCGCTTAGCTGAATTGGAGATAGTTCAGGAACTTCAATCGTAACCTTCTCTTCTATCTTTGCAAGAGCCTTAAGTTCATCATTCGTGCCACTCGCAATAATCTTGCCCTTGTCCAAGATAATCACGCGGTCACAAAGAATCTCGACTTCTTCCATATAGTGAGTTGTATAGATAATCGTTGCGCCGCTATCGCGAAGCTTCTTGATACCCTCAAGGATATTGTTACGACTCTGCGGATCCACGGCCACAGTTGGCTCGTCAAGGAAGATTAGCTTTGGCTTATGTGCAATACCACAGGCAATATTAAGACGTCTGAGCAAACCACCGGATAGCTGCTTCGGATACTGATTCTTATTCTCAGTCAAACCAACCAGTTTCAAGGCATCTTCGACATATTCAGCGCGGACCGTTTTGTCCTGGATATAAAGACCACAGAAATAATCGATATTTCCATAGACAGTTAGCTCGTCAAATACAGCCACATCCTGAAAAACAACGCCAATCTTAGACTTAATATCATATGCGGACGGAGACATTTCTTTACCAAAGATTTTAATCTCGCCCTCATTGTATTTTAGAAGCGCCAAAATACAATTCATTGTAGTAGTCTTACCAGAGCCATTTGGCCCAAGGAGACCCAAAATTTCACCCTCTTTCACTTCAAAGCTCAAGTCATCGACCGCTTTATGAGACTTATAGCTCTTGGAAAGATGCTTTACTTCAATCACATTTTTCATCTTTTTTAATTATATCGCACTAAAACAAATCCAAGAAAAAGCCCCGCATCAAAGCAGGGACCGAAAAAATTATTGCTGATCGAGAATTAAAGCCTGAATATGAACGATAGCAGCAGAAGAGGAAGCACCACCAAGAGCTTTCATACTTCCAAAAAGCCGATAGCCTTCTTCGAGTTTTTCGTTTACTTCTCTTGCAAACTCAACTACGCTACTACACTCAACAACCACATAACGAGGCTTAGAAGGTTCATACTCGTTCTCGAGTTCTTCGTCATCATCATTAGCTGCATTGACTTCATCAGCTAAGCCAGACAGACTAGCACCCTCAAAATCATCTCTTAAAAGTTCACACATATCTCTACCCTCCTCTCGATATATGTTCAAATATATAATACAATATTTTCACGATGATGTCAAATAAAATCAAGGCACAAAAAATGGTGATCACGGTGGGAATCGAACCCACGATTGCCAGGATGAAAACCTGGAGTCCTAACCACTAGACGACGTGACCACTTAGGTATGCGTTTATTATAACACAGCTATCACCCTCAGGCAAGCCTATTTTGAAAACGCTTTTTCTTCCCTACTTTGCTTCCATGAGAACAATCTCAGCTAGCTGCTTTGCAGCATCATTCTTAGCGAACTTGCCAAGATTCTTACTATACTCCGCCCTCTTCTTCTCATCACCAAGAAGCGAATTAATCGCGGCAAGCAACTTCTTCTCGTCAACGCCTTCTTCCGCATCAGAAACGAGCATCGCTGCCCTACTCTTTTCGTAGTTCTCGGCATTCTTTACCTGATGGAAACCTGGCAACTTATGGTTTGGCACCAAAACAACTGCCTTTTCCATGCTAGCAAGCTCGCTCAGAGTCGAAGCGCCTGCCCTACTCACGACAACATCTGCTGCGCCAAAGAACTTCACAATCTCGTTCGTAAAGCTAAGTAGCTGAAAATTCTTATTCTCTAGAAGCTCACTATTTTCCTTCTTTAAAGTCTCATAATCTGTCTGACCGGAAATGAGCGCCACGCATGATTCTTTCAAAAGCTCCGGCAAAATCTTTACCACGGCTTCGTTAATATGTCTTGCACCCAAACTACCGCCAGTCACAACAACAAGCTTCTTGCCGGGATCAAAGCCAAGCTCTTCCTTTAGCTTCTTTTGCTCTGTCTTAGAAACAGGCACGAAATCGCTAGAAATCGGAATGCCAGTCCAAACCGCCCTACCCTCTGGATATTTGTAAAAATCTAACGGCATACCAGTCGCAATCTTTACGGCATGCCCCGCCAAGATCCTATTCGTAAGGCCTGGCGCTGCGTCGCTATCATGAATTACATAAGGAATTTTTAGCCATTTTGCCGCAATGCCTACCGGCAAACAAACATAACCGCCCTTCAAGAAAATCACATTCGGCCTAGAAAGTAGCAAGCGGAAAAAACTTTGCAAAACGCCAACAATCAGCTTAAAGCCATCAAAAATATTGCTTAGAACCATTCCAAAATGCTGTATATAGTCCCAAAAACCGAAATTCGTATATCTACGCAATTTTCCAGAACACAAGCGTTTTACAGGCATTTGGAGGCCTTTAGAAGCAACTGCTTCTTTAGCATTCTTGTAGTATTTTGAATCAGTCCAAAAAACAAGCTTCGCATCAGCCTGCTTTTTTAGTATTTCGCTAGCGACGGCTACGACCGGCGTTACGTGGCCGCCACTGCCCCCGCCTACTACTAGAATTTTCATCAACTATTTCCCTTTTTGTCCAACTTGAAATTTGCAATACAATGCCGAGGACGAAAGCTACGAAAAGCATACTTGTACCACCGTAGCTAAGGAATGGCAATGTAATACCTTTGACTGGAATTATCCCAATCATACCCCCTACGTTAATTATAACATGAGCAAAAATCCAAGCTATCACCCCTATCACAAAGAGCGCCCTATCTGCCTGTTCAGTATGGCGCGAAACGCTCATCATCTTAATTAACATGCCTAGAAATAGCAAAAGCACGCCAATCGTTCCAACAAAGCCCATAACCTCACCAATGATCGAAAAGATCGAGTCACTCAAAGCCTCTGGCAAGTAACCTGTCGACTGAATACTGTTACCCATACCTACACCAAGGAAACCGCCAGTACCGAGCGAAATCAAAGAGTTCTCTACGTGATAGCTATCACCAAAGCTTGCAAGACGCGCAACGCGATGCGGCGAGAACACGATAAGAAGTAGCGCCAAAACACCAATGCCAGCCAAAGCTATCCCCATAGATTTAAGACTTGCGCCACCGCAAAAAATCATTAGTGCAACCATAAAGAAAATCACTACCGTGCTACCAAAGTCCTTCAAGCCCACAGCAACTAAGAGCGCCGTCAAGCCAACAATCGTCGCAACCGGAATCCAGAAGTTCCTTGTATCGAGTTCGCCTTCCGCCTTTCTTGCCTTAACTAGCCATGCAACATAAAACAGTACGCCAACTTTTACAATCTCTACCGGCTGCATGCCGACACCTAGCCCAGGAATATGAAATGACCTGCAGGCGCCTTCATCGCAAGTAACAATACTTGAAGCGCCAATCTTGCCAAGCACCCAAACCAAAGCACACAAAGCAAAGCCAATACCAAGAATCTTGAAGCTAATCTTCTCTAGCTTTGCGTACGGCAAGAAATAGCCAATAACCATTGCAATTACAGCAAGAACCACCGCAAAAGCATGATGCACAAAGAAATAGCTCTCAGAGAAGTTACTACCACTCTGGCTATTTTCGAACTGCGCGACGCGAGGTCCAACCGAAAAAATCACCAAAAGGCCAAGCACCATCAAAACGATGGCAAAAATCGCAATTAAATAATCCACCCTATGCTTGCGCATTAGACGATCATCCCGCCGCTCATTGCCAAGAAGACGCCAAGCATTGCAAGAACACCACCAATAATCCAGAAGCGCATAACCACCTTACTCTCTTCCCAACCCTTGGCCTGCAGATGGTGATGGAATGGCGCAGAAATAAATATCTTGCGATGGAAGAATTTCTTGGAAAGAATCTGAATCAAAGAGCTACCAGCCTCGGCCACAAAAATGCCACCAATAACTGGAAGTAGCAAGAAACAGTCCGTCATCATTGACACTGCGCCTAGACCTGCGCCAAGCGCAAAGGAACCAGTGTCGCCCATCATAAAGCGGGCTGGATGAATATTAAACCAGGTATAGGCTAGGAGCGAACCAACGACTACAAAACAGAAACCAGCCAAATACCACTGCTCCTGAGCAAGCGCAATTACACCATACGCGCCATAAGCCATCATTGAAAGACCGCCAGCAAGACCATCGAGACCATCAGAAATGTTTACCGCGTTACCCGTTGCAACCACTGCAAAGGCAAACAAAATAATCATCGGAATCGTGCCAATTTCTAGCGCGCCAACAAACGGAATCTCGATCGAAGTCCAGCCAAGTTTTACAGCAAAGAACCAACCAAGCGCAGCACCAAGAACGGAAATCATGGCAAACTTTACCGGCGCACGAAGACCAGCTACGGCGCTCTGCCCTGTTAGATTCAAAACATCATCAATAAAGCCAATCAAACCACCGCCAATAAATGCAGCGAGCGGAAGCCAAGTCTGACCACGAACCAAACAGCGACAAACAAGAACCGTAACAGGAACAGCAACAAGCATAATTACGCCAGCCATCGTTGGGAAATGCCTCTTAATCTTGTCAGCATGAAGCTTGTTCATGACGGACAATTTTTCGCCAGTCACAGCAACAGATTTTTGCTTCTTCCAAAGTTTGTGTTTGTAGGCAAAATTCGTATAGATTGGCGTTAAGAAAATCGAAAGTAAAAAGGCGCCGAGCGAAAGCATCAATTCATAGCCTAAACTCTGATTAATTTCGTTTAACATAATCCCTTTCCTAAGCGCCTGGCGCTATTCTTAAATATTCTATCATATAATTACTGAGCTGCGTGAAGACATCTGCCGCCTCATAACCCCATAGAAATGTCTCGCCATCAAGCCTTACAAGAATCGTATATTCCGGCAAAGAACCTTCCTTGGAAGACATACCAAAACCCGCAATACCTACGATAGTTTTATCCGAAGTATAAGTGCCATCTTCGTTTAAAGTTTCACCCGTACCAGTCTTTGCGCCAATAATATAACCAGCTGGATCGTTGTCGCCACCATTATAGCTACGAACTTCCTGAAGCATCCTGCGCATCGTTGCGCTCGTCTCTGCGCTTACCGCCTGATGATCTGCACCCTTTAGCTCGTCCGGCACGTATTGACCATTCTGCATCGTACCTGCAATGATCGTCGGCTTATAATAAGTACCGCCATTAACTACCGAGGAGAAACCTGCGAGCACCTGAATCATCGTAATATTCATACCCTGGCCAAAGCTCATATTCGAATAACGCACCGCGTTACCCTCTGCATCATCTGGGCTAATAATTACGCCGTCCGCCTCGTAAAGACCCGAACCAGTATTCTTGCCTAGTGAATAATGATTAGTTAAATAGTCATAAATTGTCGATCGCGCCTGGTAAGAAATCGTGCCGTCACTACTTAGCCTACGCACCACTTCGACTGTACCAGTATTCAAAGAATAATCTAGCGCCGTCTGGAAGGTAATCGTGCCAAGATGCGCCATACTACCAAGAGCGTTCTGGATTGTAATATCATCAACGTCGGTATGGCCAGTATTTACATAAGTATCCTCTGGACTAATAACACCTTCGTTGATTGCCGTCGCATAAGTAAACGTCTTGCAAATCGAAGCTGGCTCATAAGGCGAATCAGCCGGAATATTTCTAAAGACGTTACCATCGGTAACCTTGTAATAGTATTCGGGATTAAAGCTAGGATAAGTAGCCATTGAGTAAATTTGGCCATTTTGCGGGTTCATTATAACAACGCTTGCGTTCTTGATCTTACCTTCGTAAGTATCATAGATACGCTTCAGAGCTTTCTCGCTCTCGCGCTGAACATTTTCGTCAAGCGTCAATACTAGCGTTTCGCCGTCCTGTGCAGGAATTTCGACATTCTCATCGCCAAGAGACAATGGAATTTCGTTAACATCTGTAACCGTCTTAAGAAGCCCGTTTTTGCCGGATAGACGATCATTTTGTGCACCTTCGAGACCAGAGCCTACACCCTCAGCATTCACGAAACCAAGCACCTGCGCTGCCATCTCGCCACGCGGATAGACACGCTTGGAAGTTTCCTTCTGTCCTACACCCTGAATATTTGCTTTCTTTACCGCTGCGACGGTATCGTAATCTACGCCCTTTGCAACCTCTACATACATATTAGTAAGGTCTTTCCAGACGTCATCCCAACTCACAATAAGCTTATCGCCGAGAATCTCAGTAAGCTTTGCTTGGGCTTTATCACGGTTTATGACATAACTTGGATCTACGAAAATCGTCCAAGTTCTTTCATTAAGAACAGCAGGCACGACTTCATTTTCGCCACTCTTCATATAGATTTCGCCGCGCTTCGCAAGTAGCTCATATTGCTTTACGCGTACGCTATTAGCAGCCGAAACATATTCATCGTGTTTAACTAGTTGCACATAAAAAAGTCTTGCACCAAAAACAACAAAAACAAGACTTAAAAGAAAATAAACAAAACGGTAGCGCTTGCCAACCATAAGAATATTATACGATATTTATCGCTCAACAAAAGCCGCACTATTTGCATCGACCATTGTTGATGCAACACTATTAGAATCCGCATCTGATGCTGCTGCAGTAATTTTCGCATTTTCTACCGCAAGTGCATCTCTTTGAGCTTCTAGCTCAGTTATTTCACTATTTACTTTAGCAACTTCCAAGTCATAATCTGTGACTTTGGAACTTTGCGAAACAAACATCAAGCCGATTAGTAATACAACCGCAGTCGTAAAAATTATATGACTAACTGGCCCCAGCGATAACTTAGAATTATGGCGCACAGAATTTCTGTTACGCATCCAAGGCGCTGAATTTGTCATTGTCATACTTCTACTCGCATTATAAGCTGACATTAAAATCCAATTTTTCCTATTTTTGTTTTTGTTTTAAGAGATAATTTAATAATCTACTAAAGACACAAAAGGCTTTGGCTTATGCCGAGATTGAGAGAGATAGTTCTCGGCATAGCGGCCAAAGAAGGTCAAAAATAAATTGTGTTTTATACACACCCACAAATTATCTCGAGTGTTTGTTGCCCCGGTCAAAAGGCATAAAAAAGTTTTAAATTTATCGGTCAAAATAAATTTAGAGAGAGATTTTTTGTTCTAAAAAGATATCGGTCAAAATAAATTTTTAGAGGTTACCAAGTTTATCGGTCAAAATAAAATGGTATTAAAAGGCTGTGCTCTTACGAGCGATTAGCGAAAGTTTACTTTAACTTTCTCTGCGCGGGACCTGTTGGTCACCATGATCTTTGCCATATGGCTCCTTTGTTTTTGTTTTTGTTATTACGATAGCGCCTTATTTACGAACCACAGGCAACTATCAAGATCTAAATCTTCTCAGCCACCCTTAGCTTCGCACTTCTAGCGCGAGGATTGTAAACTAATTCATCATCCGCAGCAACAACTGGCTTCTTGGTCAAAATCTTTAGCTCCGATTCAAGACCAAAGCTACTTTCTTCCTTAAAGAAGTCTTTTACTAGACGATCTTCCAAGCTATGAAAAGATATAATACCTACTCTTCCGCCTTTATTTAAAAGCTTAGGAAGCAGAGGTAAAGTCCTTTCAATTTCACCAAGTTCGTCATTTACAGCAATTCTAATGGCTTGAAAAACCCTAGTAGCTGGATGAGTATGCGAATAAGGCGACTTAGACTTAATAAGTTCAGCAAGTTCAGTAGTCGTATCAATTGGACGATTAAAGACGATTTCTCGCGCCAAAAGTTTAGCCCTACCAGGCTTTTCTTCTCCATAGCGCTCAAAAATATCGGCTAACTTTTTCTCGCTCCAATGATTCACGATTTCCCATGCATCCAAATCCTGAGATTCGTCCATACGCATATCTAGTCGTGCATCTTTCGTAAACGAAAAACCTCGCTCAACATTGTCTAGCTGCGGCGAAGAAACTCCGAAATCCGCCAGTATTAAATCAAATGTCCTTTTATTCTCCACAAAGCGTAGCGCAGTGCTATAAAAATCATCATGCACGATTTCCGGCTTCACCTTTTGGTACTTCGCATTGAGGTAATCGATTGCATTTTGATCCCGATCATTCAAGACCGAGTCTTTATAATTCTGCGTTACTTCCAAAATTTTATCAGCATGACCAGCATAGCCAGCGGTTAAGTCTAGATAACTTTCGCCAGGCTTTGGCCCAAGATACTCCAAAACATCGGATAATAACACCGGAATATGAATTTCTTCCATTCCTTCATTATACATTTGCTCAAACCTGGGTATCAAGAAATTTCAGGTTTTTGTGTTTTTTGTTTTTTGTTTTATTCCTAAACACTTTTATAAGTTAACCAAAATCTGAACCGCGTATAGCAGATCACAACGATTTTGGCGTTGAGAGACTTAATTTGTGTGTGAGGTGAGATATATTTGTATTGGGAGGTGTGTATTTTGAGATGTGCTTATTGAATTCTGTTTCGCGAATTCCAATCGCGCCCAAAACTCCTTGATATCCAGATTCGAGCGATGTTAAATTGCCCAAAAATATCGAAGAAATTAATGATTTTTTCGCAAGCGAATCACTTCGCAGGTGCCGCCGCGGAGGCATTTGACTTCAATGTTTCTCTTCATAGTAGTTATGCCAGTTTAATTTTTTCTTTATTTTTGTTTTAGTGGTTTTTGTTGTTTTTATTTTTGCTTTCCACTTGAAATAAGTATAAGCAATTTTTTGAAACTTTGCAAGTACTTTTGACCAAATTCGTATAAGTATTTTTTACAACCCATACTTAGTGTAGTGTGTAAAACTTTGGCACTATATATAGGGCTTACGCTTCTTTTACCTCTCATAGCTATATTTTGCGCAGGTTGGATAAGTTTGACTAGTTTGACTAGTTTGACAAAGTAACCCGTCAAACCTGCAAACATGCAAGCTAGTCCAATCCGCGAACCTGCACAAAAAAGAATAGCCCATCCGATAAATGAGCTATTCCGATTCTTTCTTTCTGTTCTTACGGCTATTTGCGGCCGAAACAATAATCCTCTTAGGATTATCATGGATAAGATCAGTCAGATAATTATCATCCTTTACAATCTTATTAAGCTTTGCGATTGCTTTGGAATAATATCCGTCAGTTCTAATCTTGTGAATATCCGAACCAAAGGCAAAGACATAGCGCTTCTTGAGCATCTTCTTCAAAGTCTTCTTGGCCTCACGACCGTACTGCCCCATAAGCGTTCCATAATTGCACTGGAAGCGGATTCCCATATCCACTAATCTCTCAATCAAAGCAAAATCTTTCTGGAAGCTGGTATAGCGTTCTGGATGAGCCAAGATAACCTTGTATTTCCTATTCATGAAATTCAAGATATCTTCATAATCTTCAAACTCACCACTCATCGGAAGCTCAATCAAAAGATAACGCGAATTAGCAAGACCACAAACCTGTTTCTTCTTTAACAAAACGTCGAGATCTTCGTCGATATACAACTCATTACCAATATATAGCGGCGTGCGAGGATCCTCTTCCTTAAGAAGATTCAAAAGTTGCCTGTTCTCTTTTAGCGGACTAACCGAATCCGTATTTGGGATATAGTGAGGCGTACAAATAATTGCTTCAGCGCCCTCACTCCTTAGCTGAGCAATAAGAATCTTGGATTCGGCAATATTTTTGGCACCGTCATCAATTCCTGGCAAAATATGCGAGTGAATGTCTATAAAACTATAGTCACGATTCTTGTTAGCTAACATTTTTGGGGTCAATCTTTAAGCAAGTCTTTTTCTTTTGTTGCCAGGAAGCGCAGCGGCGGCTTTCTTTACGACGTTTTTTGGCTGCTCTTCAACTTCTTCATAATAGTTGTAATAGTTCGAGCCCTTTGAATGACGAATTGCATTAACAATAATTCCGGCAAATGGAGCTTCAACCTTCTTGAGGTCATCAAGAACAGTCATCAAATCTGCACGGTTAGTCTTACCGTTCCAGCAAACAACAGAAACAGCATCGACGAGCTTAGAAGCGACGATAGAATCTGCTAGGCCACCACATGGAGCACCATCAAGGATTACAATATCAAACTTCTTCTTAAGTTTCTTCATAACTTCTTCAGCACGAACAGAGCCCAAAATCTCGCTTGGATTTGGCGGGCATGTACCACGAGTAATTACACTTAGACCCTTAACACTAGTCTTTTTGATGTATTTCTTTAGGGATTCTTCATCATTGCCATCAAGAAGCATATCAGAGAAACCGCTCTTGTTCTTTAGGCAGAAAATGCGATGCAAGCGACCCTTACGAAGATCGCAGTCAACAAGTAGTACCTTATGACCAGCCAAAGCATAGGCGCTAGCTAGGTTGGAAGAAACGAAGCTCTTACCCTCAGACGGATTAACGGAAGTAATAAGAAGACTCTTCATGCCCTTATCGATGGAAGAAAAGCTAAGGTTTGCACGAAGGTTGCGGATACTTTCGGAAGTACCAGCCTTTGGTAGATTTACGACAAGAAGTTCGCTGCCACTCTTTTTCATGTTGGCATCAGTTTTGGCGATTTTACCAATAATTGGGATATTGAGTTCTTTTTCGAGATTTTTGGAATATTTGACAGTATCGTCAAAGTAGAAGATAAGGAATGCAACTGCAGTTACGCCGAACACGCCGACGAAAGCAGCAATTGCCATATCGCGCAAAGTCGTATTGTTACTCTGAACATCAGACACGATTGCAGTATCCCACTGCTTAACGTTCTTCTGACCGAACTTCTCTTCTACGACGTTTTCAAAAACATGAGCAATCTCATTAGTTAGAATCATTGCGCGTTCAGGATTCTTATCTTCGACAGAGATCTGCAAAATCTCAGTATCGTCAATATTTTTAACGCTAATCTTGCTCTTTAGACTATCGTAGCTTAGTTCATCAAGATTCAAATTAGCCAAAGTTTTCATACGTTCCTCAATTGCAGAATTATCTGCACCAGAAACGTAACCTTCACAGGCATGTTTGTCGTCTCTACAAGCCTTTAAACCTTCAATCGTACGATCAAGAACGGTACGGTTCTTAACAAGCTCGCTATAAGTCGTAACAAGCTTCTGGTTCAAGTTGACCGTAGTCAAATCTTCCTGAACAGTTTTTGCACTGTTGCCACTGTTCAAAACAACAGTTGTCGAGCTCTTGTATAGTTTTGTTTTTATATTCAAGTCGTAGAACGAAATTGCGCTAACGAGCACAAAGACGGCTACGAGCATCATCCAAACGTATTTTCGGAGATACTTCAAAAATTCCTTTAGGTCAATCTCTTCCATCAAAAATCCCAAAAATTAATAAATAATCTTTATTATTATATCAATTTTTAGGGCAAAAGTCAAGGTTTAGAGAATAATTCTTCCCTGTTACTTCGACAAAACAATCAACTATTCGACGCTCATAAATTCGTCAATTTTTGCCTTTGCAGCATTGACGGTATTTTCGTCAGGAATCATAACATAAAGCTTCTGTGCACCCATGCTATAAGTTGAAAGCATTGCACCAGAACCATCGACAGAAATGCGTTCCACTTCCCAGCCCTGCAAAGTGCTGAGTTGTAGCTTAGCAAAGCTAGTAATCTCGTCATAGCTCATACTTGTATCGAAAGAACCTTCGGCATTCTGCAAAATCTTTGGATACTTGGATAGGTAATGTGGATCAGAAAGCTTGTCTAGAATAGCAACCACGACGTCTTGCTGATTCTGAATACGATGCCTATCACCACTTTCGTAAGCATAGCGCTCACGAGAATAAGCCAAAGCACAGTCACTATTAACCATTTGCTTGCCCTTTACAAAATAACAACTCTTATTAGTCCAAGCCGTAAATTCCTGATCAGAATTAATCTCAATTCCGCCAAGCGTATCTACGACGGAAATAACCGTACTAAAGCTAACCTTGGTCGTATAGTTAATATCAATATTAAACAAATCTTCAATCGTCTTGCGGCTCATCTCTACGCCGTAAACACCAGCGTGCGTTAGTTTATCCTTCGTACCAGTTGTACCATGAAGCTGAACATAATAATCGCGTGGAATCGAAACAAGCAAAATCTTATGCTTCTGTGGGTTTACGACAGCGAGCATATTTACGTCGCTACGAGCAACCGTATTTAGGCCACTACGCGAGTCCGTACCGGAGATATACATAATAAATGGCTCGGTTTTGACGTCGACCTTGGCTGGCTCGTCTGGAGTATCACTGCGAACCTCAAAGCTATAAAGAACCTTCGTACGTTCTTCAAAATCCAAATCAGTATCAGCAAGAATGTCTAGATAGCTCTCATTCAAAACAATTGCTGCAACCTTAGAATCATACAGTGCCGCAACAATCTCGCCAACGTTTTCAAAATCTGCAGTCTTATGGCTTACGGAAGCCTGAAGCTGGGCCTCGGTATCAGCACGATGCGGATTAGCGCCAATATAGCCAACTGTCTGGCGTTCAAGATTCTTTAACTCCTTGTATCCGCCATTCTTTAAAACATAAACCGAATAAGTCTCAGTCTCGACATGTTTACCAGTCGCACTCTCAATGAAAGAGATTGCGCTAGAAAGATAATGACAGCCATAGCAGTAAAATACACCAAGAATGAACGCTAGAGCCACAAAAGTGATACGTACAGCCTTGCGGGTCTTTGAGTTAACAATCTTCCAGCCAGTAACCAAAATTAACGTTACAACAACGACGATAATTAGCGCCATCTGCCAGTTTGCTAGGATATTTAGCTTAATCAGACCACTGATTAGCCTAATGCCCATTACCGCTTCAAAGACCCAAAATGGGAATAATACAAGCTGGAGCTTGCGAAACTTAGCAAATAATTTCTTATACTTGTTTTGCTCACCCTTCTTACTCTTGTTCTTATCTGTCATAATATAAATCTTTTGCTATACTATAACATCTTCTAAGGGCTTACCAAAGCTTAAGCAGAACTGCCACTAGACCACAGAAGGCGTAGCGTCCGGAGTTTTATTGTTCACTTTAGGCTTACGGAATCTCTGCAAACCATATTTTATGCGCTTCCCAAGCGGCGTATTCTTATGGACAATCCTACCTACAGACTCGCCAATTGCTCTAGCCTCTCTTTCCGTTAGCTGAGTAAAATACGGTTTGTAGCCTTTTCCGTAATCGGGATTCTGATAATTCTGAGAATTAAGTAAAAGTAGTTCCGAACCAGGCTCTTTATCCTCGATTGCTTGGTGCTGACGAGCGTGCCATAGTTCATGAGACAAAGTATTAAGAAATTTCCAAGGCGTCGTCCTAACATTTGCTGCAATAACGAAAGATTCTGATTCTTGAAAGCCCGAAACATCCCCATTAGGATCCATCATCCTTATATTTGGTATATCTTTTAGGCCATATATCTCGCTAAAAAAGGTCGCGGCCTGAGTTGTGGCCTCAGAATATTTTCCGCTCCCAAACAATTCGGCAAATTTCATTAACTCTTCTTGAGATTCTTCGGTTTCTAGCGCTTCTACTATTTTTCCGACACGCTCAGCAACAAGCTCCTTGCTAGGATTAAAGGCTTCAGGATTATCTTTACGCATTTTTTCGTTAACTTTCTCGTTTAGCCACTTTTCACCCTGTCGCGTAAAAAACCAGCCATTGTGCCACTCGCGCTCTTTTTCCGTAAGCTCATTCCATGCTCTCTGGTCTTCCATTTTATCTAGAGGACCATAATATTTTTCCTTATAATCATCAGGCTTATAGTCAAGTGGTTCAGCGTCGTAGAAACCCATCTCGGCCAACTGCTCTTTCCGCGCAGCGTCGGCCTTATCTTCCTCGCTCATTTGGCTATAATCCCAATCGCCCAAATCGCCACGCATAGAAGATCTCATATAATGACTTTTCAAATATTCTGCATCAGCTTGATCTTGCAGCTTTTTGTTTTGCTCCTGACGCACAGATTCATGCTCAGCACTTTCCGGCTTAGTAACAATCGTTGAGCCTATCTGTTTGCCATAAATCAAGTTCTCGTCATAATCATGCAAAAGTTGCGGCGTTTTAATTTCTTTGCCCTGCGGCTGACTCGTTGCCTCTTTTATGCCTTCTGCACCCAAATCCGAACTATTTCTGTCAGCAAAAAACGGATCATTTTCTACATCTTCTGAAACTTGACTCGTTTCTGCTTCCGCGTCAGAATCATTCCCTTGTTCAGAGCCAAAAGGATGCTCATTCCCATAATCCACTACAGCATCCCAAGGATTCGCGGAATTATCCCCAGTTTGTTCGCCACTATGCTCATGATTAACCATTAGTTTTATCTTATCACGCACCACAAAAAATCGCCCCAGATAGAGGCGATTTGTTAACTAATTCTTTCTAGCACGCTTGCGCATGACTGGATCGAGCTCCTTCTTGCGAAGACGTAGAGACTTTGGTGTAACTTCTAGAAGTTCATCTTCCATCAAGAAGTCCAAGCACTGCTCCAAGCTTAGCTGTGTATAAGGAGTAAGCTGGATTGCGCCATCGGAAGCATGCGTACGCATGTTTGTAAGCTGCTTCTCGCGACAAACGTTAATATCTAGCTCATCTTTCTTGGACAAACCGACAATCATACCCTTATATACATCTACCTGAGGCGGAATATATAGAATACCGCGTGCCTGAGCCATATCTAGTGCATAAGCCGTACTCTGACCAGTTTCACTAGCAACCAAAGCACCGTTTCTTTCCTGGCTATAGTGAGTAGTTACAGGCTGGTAACCCTTTGGCAAAGTATTCATAATTGCCGTACCCTTGGTACCGGTCAAAAGGTTGTTGCGAAGACCAATCAAAGCAGCGGTTGTAATCATATAGCGAAAACGAGTTGCACCAGTAGTTGTAAGTTCCTGAGAGACTAGTTCTGCCTTGCGAACGCCAAGCTCCTGAGAGACGGCACCGACGAATTCACTAGAAACCTCAATGGTAAGTTCCTCGACTGGTTCATATTCCTGACCATCCTTAATCTTGTAAACAACCTCTGGGCGGCCAACTTCCATCTCGTAGCCTTCACGGCGCATAGTTTCAATCAAAACCGAAAGATGAAGCTCTCCGCGGCCAGAAACCTTATAGCCAAGACCCTGTGGTTCTAGGCGAAGAGCAATATTCGTTTCAAGCTCTTTCTTTAGGCGATCGCCAATCTGACGAGAAGTCGTAAACTCGCCTTCGCGACCCTTGAGTGGCGAAGTATTTGGGCCAATATAGATAGATAGAGTTGGAGCCTCAAGCTCGATAGTAGGCAAAGCTTCTGGAGTATCACCAGTAGCAACAGTATCGCCAATGCTTGCCTCGCCAAGACCAGCAAGAGCTACAATATCACCAGCAATAGCAACATCAGCCTCTTCGCGGCCAAGACCACGATAAGTAAATAGGCGATCAATCTTACCCTTTACAGTAGAGCCATCAGTCTTCATAATTGTGACACTCTCGTTCTTCTTGAGCTTGCCACGGAAGATCTTACCAATTGCATACTTGCCAAGATAGCTATCAGCAGCAAGCGCAGCGACAAGAAGCTGTGCGCCCTTAGAGCTATCGACATCTACGTTTGGTTCTGGAATTTCATTAATAATTGCATCGAAGACAACATGAAGGTCGTTATCTAGCTCTGGAGTCTTACCAGCTTTACCATCACGGGCAACAGCATAATAAACTGGGTATTTGAGCTGATCTTCGCTTGTTGCGAGTTCTAGGAACAAATCTGCAATTTCGTCTTCAACAATGCCAAGACGCGCAGCTGGCTTATCGATTTTGTTTACAACAACAATAGGCTTCAAGTCCATTTCTAGCGCCTTCTGCAAGACGAACTTAGTCTGTGGCATTGGGCCTTCCTGTGCATCAACAACCAAAATAACACCGTCGGCCATGTTTAGAGTACGCTCGACCTCACCAGAGAAGTCTGCGTGACCTGGAGTATCAATAATATTAATCTTGTAGCCGTTGTAATAGATAGCGGTCTGTTTTGCAGTAATCGTAATACCACGTTCATGCTCCTGATCACCAGAGTCCATAATGAGCGTCTGGCCCATTTCTGCCTGGTTATCACGGAAGGTATTACTCTGCTTCAAAAGCGCATCAACCAAGGTTGTTTTGCCGTGGTCGACGTGTGCAATAATCGCAACGTTGCGAATTTTGCTCTTGTCTTGCATATTTGCCCCTTTCTTCCAATAAATCAGGACGAGCCAAACAGCACTTTATTTAAGCGGTGCTTGCTCGTCCCACTAATATATAAATCTGGGCAAAATTATACCAGAAAACGCTTACGTAGTAAAGCGTAAGCGTTTCAATAATCTAGATAGAATCAAGACGATTCTACTACGCCCTGAGCAGTTTTATGCCTTAATTTCTAAAACATGTTCCGTTTTAGAAATTACAGACATAAAAACTCTTTACATCTTCTGCGCAAGACGAATCGAAGCATGGTTCACATACACGAAGTCTGCCACAAAGATAGCCAAAGCAAGACTACCGAAAAGCACAGAGAGAATAAAGAAGAAATGCATATCGTCGCGCAAATTTTCCTGAATAGCAATATCCTGAAGAAGCTTGCTATTTTCAAACTGCCTCTTCATAACTAAAGCTTCTGGAGTTTCGGAATTTAGAACAAAATCCCTGTATTCGTCATCGGCAATATTCTCAGCCTCGAATGCCGGTGTAATAAGATTAGACTTCGTATCCTGAACCTTCAAGAAATTTGTAAAGCAGTAAACTGATGCCCAAGCCATAATTAGACCCAAAGCACCGATAATCATGCCGTCAATCGTAACGCGCGAAATAAACGGCCTGTTACTTGCAAAAATCTTTTGCTTAGTTGTTTTTGTGTTTGTTTTTGTTGCCATAAAAGTCCTTTATTACTTTTCTTAAATTATACAATAAACAAAAATAATCTCAAGCTTTTTGCCACCCCTGTCGGCCAAGAAAAACCGCCCATTTTTCATGGGCGGTTAAAATCATGAGACTTTCTCGACAATTTCCTGGAAATTCTGCCAGCTACCAAACACTTTGACATATGTTCGGTAACAATGCGTTCCATTCTTCTTGCCAAGTTCTTCGGTCGAGGGATGATGGCCGATTAGTTCCGTAGCGCGCAGATAGTCGGCAAGCAGTTTTGTCTTGTCATGCTCGCCGCGCTTCTTTTTCTTCTGCTTGTTTTTTGGTTTTCGAACCAAATTTGCAGCTTTGAGCGCATTACTCCAAGAGCCAAAAATCCTTTCAAAGCTCTTTCTACACGGCACACCATTCTTCCGGCCCAAGTCTTTAGCGTTCGGGATTCGCCCTAAGCATTCACTTAGATCGCTTAGCATTTTAATCATGCTCTCTTTATCCAGGACATTTCTGCAACGATCATAATCGTAGCCAGCCAGAGCGAAAGCTCTTTTTATGCTTCCAAAACGACTGAAATAAGTAAACCACGACGGCAAATCCTTATTGTTATTAAATTCTACCTGCGTCGGAAGATGACCTTCTCTCTCGACAAATGCGCGAAGAGCCGAAAGCAATTCTTCTTCGGTATATCCCTTTGAACGAGTACGAGAACGCTTCGCTTTGAGTCCAGCTGCAAGTACTGCCTCCTCCCACGTTTTAAATATGGAACTATAGCTACTGTGCGGAAAATCAACCAAACCGCGCTTATGAAGCTCGTCCATTTCTGCCGAACTAGGAGTATGACCAAGAATTGCGTTGGCTTTAAGAAGCTCATCAATCAATCTTTTGCGTCTATCCTCTGCCAAGAATATCGCCCCCCTTTAAGAACTAGGACTATCAAAATCCCGTGCAAATAATTTATACCATTTTCCCCTGTTTTGTCAAGCTATTACCCTTTATTTTTATGCTTTATCTGCTTGCAAATTATCCCCCACTCAAAGATAATAAAAATAGAAAAGTGGAGGTAATATGAGTAAGTTCGACGATCAATATATTGATCTTTGCAAGCGTATTTTGGCGCACGGCGAAAAAATCACAAACTACAAGAAATCAGACAAGCGCAGCAAGAAAACCGCATCCGCAATCCCAGATCACCGCGCTCAAGGCACTAGCGCCGCAGAGACTATCCGTTTGCCACATCAAGTCCTTCAATTCGATCTCGAAGAGGAGTTCCCTATTCTCGTTTCCAAACAAGTCGGTTTCAAGACAGCCGTTCTAGAAATGCTTTGGATCTACCAGGTCGCATCAAACGACGTTCGCTGGCTTCAGGATCGCAATATCAAGATTTGGAACGAATGGGAAATCGCCGAAGACGGTAGCTATCAAGGTCGCAACATCAACGAAATCTTCGCAAAAAAGCACTCCACTGAGCCAAAGACAAATTTTGCACACACAATTGGCACGGCTTACGGCTGGATCGTTAATCGCTATGATCTTATTCGCAATCTTATTGAAACCCTCAAAACCAACCCTGGCAACCGCCGCATGGTTCTAAGTCTCTGGCAAAACGAATGGCTCGAGACCGCCGCTCTTCCTAGCTGCGTATGGAACTCGCAATGGAACCTTATCGACGGACATCTTAACTTACTTGTTACTTCCCGCTCGTCCGATGTTCCGCTTGGTCTTCCATTCAATGTTGTTCAGTACGCTACGCTCTGCTATCTAATTGCGCAAGTTATCGGCGCCAAACCTGGCCAATTCACCTTCATTACCAACGATGCACATATCTATGCCAACCAAGTCGACGGCATCCGCGAGCAAATCGCCCGTTATGACAAAGCGGTAAAAGACGGTACACTTCCAAAAGCACCAAAGCTTGTAATCAATCCAGAAATCAAAGATTTCTTCAAGTTCGATAATTCACGCGATCTCAAAGATATCCATCTCGAAAACTATGAAAATCTTGGCAAAATCGTAATGCCAGTCACGGAGTAAACATGTTTAGCATTATTGCAGCAGTGGGAAAGAATAATGAACTCGGTAAAAAAGGTGGCCTCGTCTTTCATATCAAAGAAGACATGAAATTCTTCAAAGAAACCACTACCAGCCACACGGTTGTTATGGGCTTTAAAACTTGGGAAAGCCTTCCAAAAAAGCTTCCAAATCGCAAAAATATCGTCATAACTTTTGAGGAATTCGAAGGCCCAGACGAATGCGTAACGGATCTCGAAAAATTCATCAAAGAAAACGAATCCACCAACGAAGAGATCTTTGTCATTGGTGGCGGCTCCATCTATGCACAATTCCTCGAACACGCCAAAAAGCTCTACCTAACCGAAGTAGACGGCGAAGATAAAGATGCCGATGTCTTCTTCCCTACATTCGATAAAACACTCTACGACAAAAAAGTTCTCCGCGAAGGCAACGAATCTGGCATAGATTACAAAATGTGTCTCTACGAAGCAAAATAATAAGCACGAAAATACCCCCGGCATTACTGCCAGGGGATATTTTTTGTTTTTGTCTTACTGACGATTAGTTCTGAAGATTGTCGACACGTGCACCAAGAATATCGTAACCCCAGGACACATTCTCGAGATTCTTGCGGAAACGATCCTTGTCAAGCGATTCGCCAGTCTGCAGATCAACTGCCCTAACTGTATCGCCAGACACCTCGTCAATCACGACGAGAGAATCTCCAATGCGGCCAAATTCAATCTTGAAATCAATCAGCCTAGCGCCAACCTCTGAGAAGAAGTCACGCAAAACATAAGCCACCTGCTCGGTAGTCTCGCGGATAAAGCGAACTTCATCCATATCACGAAGCAGCCCCTCTTTCAAAACTTCGCGATCGTACATCGGAGGATCACCCTCCTCGTCGCATTTGTACGTAAACTCGACGAAAGGCTTACTGAACGGAATACCCTCAGGAAGCAGGAACCTCTTACAGAAGCTTCCCTTCGTGAAGAATCTACCGATCACTTCGAGCTTAATAGGCTCAGCCTTATGCACAAAGATGGATGAATCCTGAGAACCAGCGCCGAGAAAGTGGGTCTTAATGCCTGCGACTTCGAGATGCTTGAAGATTGCCTTGGAAATCGTGCAGTTCGCACGACCTTTACCAGGAATCACAGAGCGCTTCTCGCCGTTTCCTGCAGAGACACGATCCGTCATTACAATTTCAAGCACGTCAGGGTTGTCGGTCTGCCAAACATCATTGGCCTTGCCCTGATAGGGTTCACCGACACGCTTAATATCAGACAAAACAATATTAAGGGACATAGGATTTACCTCCTAGAAAAAAAGATTTGTGAACCCGAAGATTCACATATAAATATATTATCACTTTTTAGCAATTATTCAAGCATGGGCGGTATAGGATACGTCCTTTTGCTCCGCAAAAGGACATCGTCGGGCGTCGCCTCTTATTTGAAGAATAAAATTGTCTAGATAGGTTTTTTCTTCTTGTGAAGCGCTGTTATTGACAGAGCGAGCAAGAAAAAATGCCTAGATAGGCAATTTTAACTTCAAATATGGTGGGCGGTATAGGATTCGAACCTATGACCTCTTCTACGTCAAAGAAACGCTCTAGCCAACTGAGCTAACCGCCCTTTATTCCCATATAATACCAGATTAAAAACCAAAAATCAACAGCCCATAAAAAGACCCCGCGAAACCGCGGGGCCATACAAGAAGAAAAAGCGCATGACTTCTAGAGAAAGAACCAAAACCCAGAATCACGCACCATGGAAATAGCTACTTATTCTACCGTAACGATAGCGAGCTTAATGTCTTTTTCCGGATTATCTGCCCTGGTTTCCAAGAACCTCTTTGTCATTTCCGTAACTGCCTCGACCTGTCCTTCGCTTATCTTAATCTCAGACGCGAGTCTTCCTGCCTCGCCGCCAAAGCGGCTATGAGACAGAACAAAGCCTTTCATTTCGTCCTCTGCGTCTTTGTAAGCGGGCACCACGATTCTCTTCGAATGACCGAGTGCGACTCTGCCAGGAGTAATAATATTTACGATAAAGACAGAGTTCCACTTTGCGCAGCCAGTCGTAAGATCAATGCCGATGGACGGATAATACTTAGGCAGCTCGGATTCGAGTCTTCCCCAGAGCAGCTCAACATTCATCTCGAACTCGTTAGTAGGAGCGAGACGCCAAGAACTGGTCCAGTTGTAGAAACGGAAGCGGTTGCGGTTTTCGATCTTCGCAGACTCGAGCGAACGCAGGCTTTCGTCAAAGAAAAGTGCGTCGATGTCGAGTTTTCCGTCGGTAAGGAAACGTTCCTTGATAGTACTCATATAAGTACCTCCCCATTAAAAATAGAAGCAGCTTAATCTCCAATCATATTAAGGTACTTCCATAAGATTTACCCTCTAAAACCTTTGTGGTTTTTCGAGAGCATGCCTAAATATACCATGATTATCTAGCTGCTTCAAGCACAAGCAAATAAGCTTCGAAAATTCTTTCCCTGCCACCACTTGCAAAAAGTCAAAATAAGATATATAATATCAGGTGTTGGGTCCGTAGCTCAGGTGGTTAGAGCACCTGCCTTTTAAGCAGGGTGTCGTGAGTTCAAGTCTCACCGGACTCACCATTTCGAAATCTTTCATATGTAAAAACGACTCCCTAAAGAGCCGTTTTTTCTTGTTCTAGTCCTCTTCGCCTGCGATTGGTTTGCGATGCTTCTTGCGAATAATAGCTACCACTACAATAAGTACAATAATCGCAAACAGCACACCCCCAGCAATAAATACGCTTGCCCAAGGCAAATTAATGACGGTCTGTTTCAGAGTAGATTCGATTAGTTCCCCATTGCCATTTACGTACGTAACCGTCTGTTCAAGCTTATAAATACCATATTGATCCCGCGCAAACTCGCTAGCATCAAATTTTACTTCAGAACCAGCCGGAACTTCCTTTGTTTCAGAAATAATATCCTGAAAATGCTCTAGGCCAAAAGCTTCACCTTTCCTCAGTGTATAAGTCGTTACAAAACCCGCACTACCCGTGTTCTTGACAGTTGCGCCAGCCTGAATCTTGCCACCAAACGAAATCGAACGTGCATAGTTTCCACCAAGCGAGCCAGTTTTACTAAAACCATCACCGAGTATATCCATACGAACATCTATAGTCTTGAAAGTCTCAGATTCCAGATTAAGTTTTACAGATGCATAATAAGTGCCAGCCTTTACTGTATTTGGAAGATGCACGCGAACATTAACTACAGATTCGCCACCAGCTGGAACTGTATATTCATTCTTGCCATCAACAAAAGTTAGCCATTCATCAGCAATCTTGAAATCATTACTCACGTTGCCATTCTCATAAGGCCCAACACTAGCAACAACCTTCTGCTCAGTGTCCGAATGATTACGTACGGTAAAATTCTGTGTATAAGAACGGCCGAGCTCACTAAGCTCGCCAAAATCTACATAATCCTTGTCTGTTTCAAAAATATTTTCGGTGCTATCAGCATACGTAAGCCCGCCAAAACACAGCACAAGAGCTAAAGCCGCTGAAGCTACAAATTTTATTTTCTTAAAAAAATTCTTCATAGTTCACGCACCTCACTAGTTATGATTCTATTTTAGCATAAATAATATGCACCAAAAAGCGCCCACATTTGGAGCGCTTATAAATTATTTAGACGACTTTTTGAGCTTTACTGCGATAGCTGTAGCGGCTCCACCAACAATCAAAGCAACAGCCAAAATTGTTAGATAGCCGTTAATATTATCCGCTGTATTTGGTACATAGGTAATATCGCTCGAAGGAGCTGGCGCTGGAGCCGGGGTTGGTTCCGGTTCTGGTTCTGGCTCAGGAGTTGGCGCTGGCGTTGGAGGGGTCGGTTCCGGTTCTGGTTCAGGCTCAGGTTCTGGAGCTGGAGGAATAGGATCTGGTTCTGGTTCCGGTTCCGCATCTGGATCCTGTTTGTATGGACGAGTTGGTGCACCATAGCCACCAATCAAATCGCCACAATCCTCATTATTGCCTTCAATATTAATGCCGTTGACAGTTAAAGTGTAGCCACAAAGATAAATATTCGAGAAGTCTTGAACTTCGTCAGTAAGATAGTAAATGGAACTATTGCCGGTCAAGTACAAAGTCGAATCATTAGAAAGTAGCAAAGCAATGCTACCATTAAGGCTACCGCGAAAAATATTTCCGTTCGTCATCGAAGCATTCAAAAATGCTCCACCAAGCGTAGAAATTGCACCATTAGCGCTAGAGTTTGATTCAAAGAAAATTCTAGAGTTACCATTCCTAGCAACGACTAGATCACCATTACTAGAAGCAGCGCTCTGAGATAATCTTAATTCCGCATTATCATTTAACCAGAAAGCATTACCGTTCGCACTATTTGCAATAACAGTACCGCCAATCAAGCTTAACTTAGCATCCGTAACTTCCACAGCAGCGGAATTAATACCACTAGCAGTGATCGTAGCAAGGCTCAGCTCACTCTCTCCACCATTAACAAGTAGTGAAGATATTCCGTCTTCAATGCCAGAATAAACATCACCTGTCGTAGAGAGGCTATCAGAAATCTCGTACTGACCGTTATGATTCGTAGCGGCAACAGAAAACGCAAGAAGCGCAGAACCAAGCAACACTGCACCGCCAGAAACATAGAAAGAGAGACCTTTCCTATTCCTTCTCATATTAATCCTTTTTGTTTTTATTTTTGTTTCGACTTTTTGACCTTGTCTTACAAAAATTTTAGCATAAGAAGATTGGATTGTCTAGTAGGTTTTATATATCTATAGTCCAGCACGCAGCAGCAATCGATTTTTTGAATATTTGATCTGCCTCGGACGCCTAGTAAAGGCTATACCCTATTGACAATATATGCCGCTTATGCTATAATAGTCGTCAGAGTTTGAGAATTTCTCAGGCTCAGTAGTTTTCCGGCAGAACATCCCAGCAGTCCAGAGCGGGGAAAACCCCTTAATCTACATGGCTCGGACTTTTAGGAGGAATTATGAGTATTTGTGCGTCGTCTGAATGGGGCACCAAGTTCAAGGAAGTAGCGCAAGACCACGGTCTTGAGCCGACTATCCACATTGAGCCCTTCGGCTACCCCGGTTACGCAGTCATCCGTCATGGTCACCGCGACTGTTTGTATTCCCTCGACGAATGGGGATTCAAGGCATTTCTCCAGGACTTACCGATATACTCAACGGCAACTTTCAGACCCAAGTTTATAGCTCTTGCAGCTAAAGCCGGGATCGAAGAAGCTATCGCCGCGTGGGGTCACACAGCAATTTGGTTTCACCACGGAGAGTACTCCCTCAACAAGAACGGTTACGACGCGTTCGTACGGAGACTCAAGCGTGAGTTCCCTGCACTCAACGAGTAATACCGTTCTACCATGCTGTTATACTGCTGTTCCGTTCTGCTCACAAACCCCCCGGAGCGAAGGCTCTGGGGGTTTGCCGTTTTATAAGACCGCTAGGGCGGTATTTTTTATATAAAAAAATCGGCCTTTTGGTCATTTCTTTATTTGAAGCGCTGTTATTGACAGAGCGAAAATAAAAAATTGCCCAAATAGGCAATTCTAAATCGAATTAATGGTGCGCCCGACTAGACAGCTGGCCAAATAAATTTGGCCAACATTGCGGGGCGTCGCCTCGGAAAATCCGAAGCGCCCGCGCTTCTCTGTTTTCTCTCGGCTCCTACCGCAACCGAACTACGTTCTCGTCTAGTCTGGGGCAGCCAAGAATAAAAATAAGACCCGTCGGGTCTTCTTTTTATTCTTGGTGCGCCCGACTAGACTCGAACTAGCACAGCTCTAAAATGGCCACTACCACCTCAAGGTAGCGTGTCTACCAATTCCACCACGGGCGCAATACCTAAATTATATCACAAGACAAACTAAAATCAACCAAGAAAAAGCCCGCACGACCTGCAGGCTTCTCCATATTCAAATACTTATGGCGTAAGATTTACTCTACCCTTTTGCGTTGCAAAGTTTCTTACGTCTGCAAACCTATCGAGCGCATCTGTCATTGTTACATCTTCAGAATAGATCTGTGCGCCATCCATATAGTAATAACTCAAGCTCGAACGATAAACACCAATTGATGGCACATCTTCAACCCAATAGCCAAGGAATGATTCGTACTTCATCTTACGAAGATCAAAGTCGTTTGTCGTACGTGCAGACAACAACGCGTCATCGGCCAACTTGTTATTGTAGTTACTCAAGTTCCAACCATGCTCCGTTGCTTGCTTTGAGCTGTAATATACAAACGGATCGGCGCTTACGCCCAAGTTCACTTCGTAAAGCAAGATATCGAAATTCCTAGGCTGAATATAATTCGAATAGAAATCGCCACCACCTGGAGCCATCGGCATATCTTCATAAATCGTAACATTAACCTCGAAGCCAAGCTGGATTAGCTGCTGCTCGATACGTTCCGCAACAAGCTTCTGCTCGCTACCACCACGAAGGACTAGTCTAATTGTCTGAGGCTGGCCATCCTTAGAAAGGATGCCATCTTTAAACTCGTAACCTGCATCTGCTAACGCCTTACGCGCATCAGACAAGTTATAGCCTTCAATCTCTGGGAACGCCAAATCTTCAATCTGAGCCTGAAGAATCGGATAATCCAAGCCACGCTTAGCGAACTCATCGCCACGAACCGTAGCCATATCAATACCCTTGCGAATTGCCTTGCGAACCTTAACGTCGCCAACGGCATTCCTGCTAGTCGTATTAAAGAACATAAATACACCTGCATTGAGTGAGCTATCCCTCTCGGCTACCTGTTCACGACTAAAATGCTCATTCTGATCAAGCTCGGCCGTAGCCGTAACCTCGGACATCTCGAACGCCTCGCGAATATCCGCAACGCTATCATAAGTCTTCAAAGTAAAGCTAGATAGACGCGTGCCGCTCAAATAATATTGTTCGTTCTTATTAAGATAAATCGTCTGAATTGCCTTACTCTTGGCATTCTCTGTCTGAACCGCATTAAACTTAAAGACACCAGAACCGACTGGATTCTTCGAGAAGTTGCTTTCATAAACAAGCGCAGGTTCAATATCGCCAAGAATATGCTTTGGCACAATTGGGAATTCCAAGCTATCCGTAAAATCAATATAAGGCGATGGCAAATCAAACTCAACCGTCTTATCGTCAATCTTTACCAAATCGACGCTCGAGAAATCCGTAGCAATCGTCGTCTTCGCGCTCTTATCAGACAACAAGCCAATTGTATAGATAACATCGTCGGCCGTAATTGGCTCGCCATCAGACCAACGCAAATTCTCGCGCAACTTCAAAACCCATTTAGCCGCATCGCCATCAACGCGCTTCACAGATTCTGCCAACTCACCCTTCATATGACCAGTCGTATCAGGAGACATCAAGTTCGCAAAAAGAAGCTTTGCCAGCGTTTTCTCACTACTTGAAGCCGCATAAAGCGGATTCATAGACTTCACTTCACCAAGCGTAGCTTCACTATAGTCGCCACCGTTTACATAAGTCGTAGATTTATAGGCATCGTCATACCAGTAGAGCTGAACAATTGCTAGCAAAAACACTACGAGGCTAAGCAGGCCCCATTCCAAAATCCATAGACGTACCGAGCGGAGATTCTTCCACCTTTTTACAAAAAGACGCTCGAAATGCTGATTAGCGCGCTCATTTGCTTCGCGCACAGAAAGTAAGACAGATTTTTTAGGCTTCTCTTCAGATTCTGCCTTTTTTGTTTGCCCACTCTTTTTGTTGAATTTTTTCATTTATCCGAAAATTATCATTGATAGAATCGAAACACAGAAAATTACTGCAATGACGACAGTTACGTTAAACATCGTCTTTTCGAGACCACGACGCTCGGTATAAAGCTCACCAGAACCGTTAAGACCGGCACCAAGTGAAGCACCACGCTGCTGAAGCAAAATCAATAAGATTAATAGAATTGCAGAGACAAAAGTCGTTACTGTACAAAACACACCTATATTCATAAGACTATTTTACACTAGGTACCGCTAAATTGACAAGGAAGTTAATAAGCGAGATCACAATACAGCTAAAGAATACACCCCAAAAACTCATGCCGACATCAGGCATAATCCAAATCGTAACCGCCACCATGAGCATGTTAATAATAATCGTAAACAGACCAAGAGTAATAACCAAAACCGGCAAAGCAAACAGCGTTACAAGCGGTTTCAAAATCGTATTCACAAGCGCATAAACTAAGCCCGCAAGCGCATAAAACCACCAAGAAGAAGCAATAAATCGTCCACCATCATTAACCTTACCAAAAAGATTAATACAGACATACATTGCGATACTAGAAATCAACCACTTGAAGATAAAGCCAAGAAATTGCTTTTTAACCATAAAAGTTATTTTATCGCATTCTTTCGTTTTAATAAAGTGTGATACTGAACCGCAAAACGATGACTCTCTTCGTCAATGCGCGCAATCAGCTTCGCTATATGCCCATCTGGCATCAATTCTTCCATCCTATAATCCCCGCCATCTTCAGGAATCACAATCCTTACCCTAGCATTTTTACTATGATCGCCACTCTTATCTCTACCAATCACAGGAATGCCCGCTTTCTCTAGGATCTCACGCACAGCAGAAACTTGCCCAACCGAGCCATCAAGCACGATCAAATCCGGCCTACCCCAATCTTCCAAATGATTCAGGCGCCTAGAAATCACCTCGAACATGCTTGCCGTATCGTTATTCTGCTGCTTACGCAGTTTAAAACGACGATACTTCGTCCTATCTGCCGCACCATTGATAAAACAAACCATCGAGCCAACCACATTCGTACCGGATTGATGGCTAATATCATAACCCTCGATACGTACTGGCGGTTTTTCGAGATTCAAAACTTCCTGCAGTTCAGACAAAGCCTTATCACTCGAAATATCTAGCAGTTCTTTATCAGAAAAGACAATCTTTGTTCCAATCCCCTTCAAACCGAACAACTGATTCCTATACTCTGCCGCCTTCTCATAATCACTCTTTGCAGACGCCTCGTACATCAACTTTTCAATCTCGCGCGAAAGCTTCTTTCTGTTTCCCTTGAGATAAGAAATCATATGGCGAAGCTCGTGCTTGTACTCCGTCTCGGTCATCTTTCCAACCTCTACACCAGGAGCAAGACCCAAATCCGTATCCAGCGTCTTCTTGCCAGTATATGGACGAATATAATATGGAAAAATCCTACGTAAAATCCTGAGCGCCCTAGTAATCGCCGTCTTGCCATAATATGGACCAAAATACTCCGCGCCATCGTCGTCTGGATTTCTCGTCATCGAAACATACGGCACTTTGTCCTTCATATTAATGCGCACATAGCTTACAGATTTATCGTCACGAAGCAATATATTCCACTTCGGCATATAGCGCTTAATCATCTCGGATTCAAGAAACAGCGCATCCATTTCCGTGTCAACAACAATCCAATCCGTATCGTCGATTTCCGCCACCAAAGCACGCGTTTTTGCATCTTTTCTTTCAGGCGACTGAAAATATTGACGCACGCGATTCTTCAAAATCGCCGCCTTGCCAACATAAATCACTTCGCCTTCGCGATTTTTATGAAAATACACTCCAGGCTCAGCCGGGAGTTGTTTGAGTTTTGCTTTAAGTTTATCTGTAATTTTTAAACTTGAGCTCATTAACTCTATTATACCATTCTGAAACCAACAAAAATTCACCCCAATGAGTGAGGTGAATTTTATAGCTTATTTAGCGAATTCCGCCAAGATGTCCCATTAGTGAAGTTGCTTCAGAGCCACCGGTGTTCTGAACCGAGAAAGTTTCGATAAGATCTTCGATATCAACTTCTTCGTCATCACCACCGAACTGTTCTTCAACTGCATCCTTTACATAGGATTCACAAGCTTCCTTGCTGCCCTTACCCATATACTGCATAGATTCAGTACAATACTGAGCAGACATAGCCTTTACATAGTAACTAACAACACTTGCCTTCAAGGTCTTTACAAGTTCCTTGATTTCCTTAGCGTCGCTAGGAATTTCAACCTTATCTACGCTGTATTCAATGTTAGCTTCGATAGAAGTTTCAGTATCGTCTTCCTTGGAAGTTAGATTGATATACTTTAGTTCGTGAGTCCAGCCAGTAATACCAAGCTGAATGTCACCCTTGAACTCTTTTTCCTTCTCTGGAGATACAACAATATCATCATCTTCGTCATCGAAATCGTAGTCGTAATCTTCGTCTAGATATTCTTCGTATAGACTTGTAGACTTAACGCTTGAAGAAGAAGTACACTCGCTAAGCTCTTTGTAAGCATCGATCTCTTCGAGAGCCTTAGAGAACTCTTTGTACTCATCGTTATCAACTTCGATAGTGTAAAGCTTGTAGCCATCTTTGCTCTTTACTTCTGCACCATCCTTAGCCTTCATGAATGGATGTTCTTTGAAAGCTTCCTTGATAGCCTTTGTAGTTTCTTCACTCTTAAGATTCTTGCTCTTTTCGACGAGACAGCTCATTGGATTCTTTGAGCTACCAATCTTCATATCAGCTGGAATCTTGTACCAGTTACCATCGAGTTCGTTGATAGCAGTACCAAGAACACCACTAATCAAATCGGCAACATCGCTATCCATCGAGTAGCTCAAACCGCCAATAAGACCACCGAGAACATCTTCGATATTACCCTTGTCTGCTAGGCGGAAGTAAACATTACCATCGCTATCGGCAGCAACATCAACGCCAGCCTTGATCGTAGTACCATCAGCTTCTACGTTAATCTTGCCTGTACCGCTAAATGCGCCGTCTTTTTCAGTAACGGTATATTCTAGCTTAACAGTGTTTCCATCGCTTTTTGATGTCAAAGTACCAGAAATCTTTTGCTGATCGGCGGTTAGAAGCTTCGTAAAGCCATCGCTGATTGTATTTTCTGCAGATTCATGGATGTTATAGAAGATGATTGCTGCAACGGCAGCGCCAGCAAGTAGCAAGAATATAATAATCAAGGCAATGATTAAACCAACCTTACTCTTCTTCTTTGGAGCTACTGGAGCCTGGCCCATTACTGGAGTTGCAGGCGCTGCAGCTAGAGTAGGATTAGCTACTGGAGCAGCAGGTGCAGCTGGAGCTGGTGCTGGAGCTGCTGGAGCTGCGCCGGCTGGCGCAGCTGGATTGGTATTTTCCATAATTAATTATTAGCGAGCAGCCTCTTCTGCGTTATCTACGACAGTATCGTCTGTGTAGTATTCGGTCTTGTCGGTATTATCTGCCTTCTTAACATAAACCGAGCAGTTCTTGTCAGAAGTTAGACAAGTAGTCAATTCTTCGTACTTTGTCTCAAGATCGCTTGCGCGAACAAAGAGATAAACTGTCAAACCGGCAAAGATAAGAGTTGTAAGAGCGAAAATGACATAGAAGATTACATAGTGACGCTCAGACTTCTTTACAAGAAGAAGATCCTTCGCGCTTAGTTTGCTTGTGCTAGAAGTAGTTTTTCTAGCTGCGCTACTAGTAGCTCGCTTCGTGCTAGTAGCTTTTTTGGCGGTTTTTGTAGCCATAGTTAATGTATGCCCTCCATTAGCATTATGATTAATTTTAATAAAAATATAACACAGCTTATGCTTTTTTGAAACAGGCACTTTTTTACCCACAAACACGCCCAAATACCCTAAACAATTGCTTATCGCTCGTGCTAAAATATACTCAGCATTTTATGTTTAATGTGGAGAAAGGCATAAATATTCATGCAAAAAGATAAACTAAATATCAAATATATCAAAGCTCGCCAGATTATCGATTCTCGCGGCAACCCAACAGTCGAAGCCGACGTTATTCTTGAAGGCGGACACTCTGGTCGCGCAGCTGTACCATCCGGTGCATCAACTGGCGCAGGCGAAGCTCTTGAACTTCGTGATGGCGACAAAGACCGTTTCGATGGCAAAGGTGTTCTAAAAGCCGTCTGGAACGTAAACAACAAAATTGCCGATGTTCTTATTGGTAACGACGCAAGCGATCAGCGCAAAATCGATCAGCTCATGCTCGACCTTGACGGTACCGAGAACAAATCCAACCTTGGCGCAAACGCAATCCTAGCCGTTTCCCTAGCTACCGCAAAGGCAGTCGCTCATGCCAAAGAAATGCGTTTCTATGAATATGTCGCAGAAATCGCTGGCACCCAGAACGAAATGTGCCTACCAATGCCAATGATGAATGTCATGAACGGTGGCGCACACGCAGACTGGTCTACGGATTTCCAGGAATACATGATTATGCCACTTAGCGCAACCAAAATCGACGAAGCTATCCGCATGGGCGCAGAAGTATTCCATACTCTAAAGAAAATCCTCAAAGACAAAGGTTATGCCACAACAGTTGGCGACGAAGGTGGCTATGCTCCATTCGTCAAAGACGGCAACAACGAACCTCTAGATCTCATCAAGCAAGCAGTCGAAAAAGCCGGCTATAAGCTTGGCGAAGATATTTCCATCGCTATGGATATCGCAAGCTCCGAGTTCGCTAAAGACGACCACTATGAGCTCAAGACAACAGGCGACTGGAAGACTAGCGAAGATCTAGCAAACTGGTATCAGTGGATTATCGAAAACTATCCAGTAGTCAGCATCGAAGACGGTCTTGGCGAAAACGACTGGGATGGTTGGAAGATGCTTACCGAGCGCTTCGGCAATACAACACAGCTAGTTGGCGACGACCTATTCGTTACAAACGTCAAGCTTCTCCAGAAAGGTATCGATTCTGGCGCAGCCAACGCAATCCTCATCAAGCCAAACCAGATTGGTTCTCTAACCGAAACCATCGATGCCGTAAAGCTCGCAAAGGCAAACGGCTACCGCTGTGTTATGTCCCACCGCTCTGGCGAGACCGAAGATACTTCTATCGCTCACCTCGCAGTTGGTCTAGGCACTGGCCAAATCAAGACCGGTTCCCTCAGCCGCAGCGAACGCATCGCAAAGTACAACGAACTTATGCGTATCGCAGAATCTAACAGCAATCTAGAGCTAAAGAATCCATTCAAGAAATAGTAATCTAGCTTAGCAGAGAGCGCCTCTTTAAAAGGGGCGCTTTTTATGGTATAATATGCATAACTCCAAGCAATTGGGGAGTATTTTATATTAACTCAAATTCCATTCCAGCAATCTGTCGCAAAAAGGAGATGATTCGAATGACAGATGCCAAACTGGCGCATATTTTCCTTGAAACAGGCGAAAAACTCGGCGTTGTCCTTATTGACCTCAGAAAGCTGGACGAGATACATCACGGCTGGATCGAAGACCTTAAAAAGGTATACGCCACGGATAATCCGCTAGGTAATTTTATTCTCGACACAAGAGATATCGTCAATATGGAAGGCAACTTCCTAAATGGCGATTATTACCTGGCACTACACGGACTCCGCCAGTTGCATTTTGCATTTTATCGCAAGAAGCACTACTTCGAGGACACGAAATCCAACGAAGGCGAGCTTTACTGCGATATCAACAATGCTTTAGATGCCTTCTATCTTCATGCCGACGAAGTTTTTGAGTACAGAATGGGTCAGCTCACGAACGACAAACGCGAAGCTCTCTATGACAAGCTGCGCGTTTGGAGCGTTTATCGTAGACTCTATTCCGACGCTAGCAACGAAATCAGCACCCTGATTTGTCATGACGCTACACTCAAAACTCGCCCAGTCTTTCTCGAGATGTCTCTGGCACACCAAGTCATAGCTCAGGCCAAATACCAAAAGGAAAACGGCTATGAAAAGCTCGATGCCGAAGAAAAACAGCTTCTCGATGCACTCGTAAGCAATCAATTGTTTAACGAGCTGGAATCATGGAAAATCTAAGCCCTACCCCAAAGCCCCGTTCATACCGAACGGGGCTCTTTTATTTTCTAAATCCCTATGCTAAAATCAAATACCTAGTCTTCTGAAAAGAAAGACTAAAAATGCGTACGCATGCGCTACGAAGGAGGAACAAAAATGCGAGCACCTCATGATCAGAAAGAAGAAGCATTCGTAAACGTCTTTCCGCCCAGGAAGGTCGCAGACGTAAAGGTAAGATGTCTGCTCCAGCAGGCCATCGATATCGTGGGCAAGATTCGCAAAAACGACGCTTTGCCCTACTCTGCATCCCTGGACGTAATTAGCGAGCTTTTCGATGGAGGATTCAATCAGCGTGCCTATAAGGCAATCTATGATCTCAACCATCGCCTGCGTTGCGAAGAGCATCCTTGCGGCGAACAGACCGAAGATTGCCTCAACCAGATGGTTCAGACAATCGACAGAGCTCACCTTCTTACTGAATCGGGAAGCTAAAACTACCCAAACCGAAACCTCGCCCAGTATGGCGAGGTATTTTTTATTGCAAAAACTATGAGTTTATGGCATAATACACACATTCACAATCCACCCTTCTACTACGATTGGAGGTTCTTTATGTATCAGTATTCAGATCTTGCATTTGTCAATATGGCCGCAAACAGGGTCATTTCTGACATTAATGCACATATCGTCAAATTCACACAGAGATACAGCGACGACATAGAGCTCATGCAAAAGCTCGCCATTGTTGACAATCTCGAAACTTCCTGGCAGACAGGCCGCTTCGTAAGCTTCGTTCGCACTCTGCGCAAGCTGAACGAGATTCTTTGGGATTCTGGTTATGTTAGCACTGTTAGCGGCAGCGAATTAGAGCATCATATCAGCTGCGGCATAATCGACGTTCTTAAGTATGACTCCGTACTCTACGAGTACCTGTCTTGTCGTAGCGACGGAAGCTTCAATGAAGCAACTCGCCTGGGACGGCTCGCAAGACTCAAAAAGGATCTCGAAACCAGAGTTTTCCTTATCGACGCTCCTGCCGAGTTTAAACAGCTCGTCTACAACCACCTCTCCGACTGCAAAAAGTTCACAGCTGAATATCCCAACCTTCAGCCCTGTCTCCTCGTCGAGATGGCTGACGCTCTGGAATTCGGAGATAAGATCCTCGAATACGAAAAGAAAGACTACTGTCCTGAAATGGTCGAAATCAAAAACATCCTGACAAAAATCGGCGTTTTTGACCGCTGGCAGAAGCTCTAATCTCAAAACCCCGCAATCACTTACGGGGTTTCTTTTGTCCTATTTTCTTTCGAATCCTGGTTTACCAAGTAGTTCAAACATTCTTGTTTTGTATGCTTCAACTCCAGGCTGATTAAACGGATTGACGCCAAGGCAAAATGCGCTAAGCGCACAGCTCATCTCGAAGAAGTAAATCAAAGCACCAAGCGACCTCTCGTCGAGTTCTGGCATTTCGATCTCGAGTACTGGAACGCCGCCGACAAAGTGAGCCTCGCGCGTTGCGCGCTCTGCCTTTTTGCAAACATAGCTCATTTCCTTGCCCTCAAGATATCCAAGGCCGTCAAGATCTTCGCCAAACTTTGGCACCTTTACACCCTTGTATTCATCCTTAACCTCGACGAATGTCTCGAAAAGATTGCGGCGACCTTCCTGCATATACTGGCCCATAGAATGAAGATCTGTAGAATAGATTACGCTTGCTGGGAAGATACCCTTATTTTCCTTGCCTTCGCTTTCGCCAAAGAGCTGTTTCCACCATTCGTTAAAGAAAGCAAAGCTTGGCTCAAAGTTTGCCATAACTTCAATATCAAAGCCCTTCTCTAGGAGCAAATTGCGCATTGCCGCATATTCTGCCGCAAGACCACCATCGGAAATAAGGCTTGCGCGCTCTTCTTCAGCGCCGTCCATAAGCTTGTCGATATCAATACCAGCGACTGCAATTGGCAAAAGACCAACAGCCGTCAAAACAGAATACCTACCACCAATATTATCTGGAACTACAAAGCTTTCATAGCCCTTTGCCTTTGCCTCATCATGCAAAGCACCCTTGTTTGCGTCGGTAGTTGCATAAATACGCTGAGCAGCCTCAGTTTCACCATATTTCTCGATCAGCTTCTCTTTCAAGATACGGAAAGCTACGGCAGGCTCGGTTGTTGTGCCAGATTTAGAAATAACGTTAATCGAAAAGCTATGTTCGCCAATCTCGTCGATAACCTTCTTAAGCTCGCGTGGACTCAAAGAATTACCAGCGTAAAGTATCTTCGTGCGCGAAGTATTACCAAGCGTTTCAATAACAGCTTTGTGACCAAGATAACTACCGCCAATGCCAATACAAACAAGATAATCCGAATTCAAGTTAATGCGCTCGGCAGCCTTCTTGATGCGAGCAAACTCTTCCTTATCATAATTAATAGGAAGATCCGCCCAACCACCAAAAGAATTCTCTTGCACGCGCGGCACGATGCTACGAACAATATCTATCTGCTTTTGAAACTCTTCTTCGTCTACGAAGCCTTTAGTATTGTATTTAAAATCAATCATTTAAACCTCCTCGATATATAAAGTATAGCAAATTCGAAGCATTTTATCCCTTGCCGAACAGATTCTGAACAATAAAAATCCCCCGACCTTTCGGCCGGAGGACTAGCGCGAACAAATTACAGCAAAGTAACGTTCGTACTAACGATGGTTGCCTTATTAAGCATGCTAGTGCAATCCACAAGGGATTTCTCCTTCGTTTCCAGCAAATCGTCACACTGTCTCATCTGCTCATCAAGCATCAGCTCGCCAGAACCGGAAAAACCAACCCAGCTATTTCCGATTTTTGCATAATCGCCAGGCTTCATCTTGATAATTCCGAATCGTCCATGGCAATACAGCTTTCTCTTGACGATACTCGGGCAAAGCAAAACCTCGCTGCAGAGCTGATTAGTCAAAGCGATAATCAGGTTATTATCCCTGCTACGCTCGACGATCGAGAAATGCGCCTTCTTGGACCTAGAGAACACCAGCTCATGGCTTCCACCGCCAGCCTGATAGTACGCAGCACGAAACGGCGAAAGCTCCTGGTCGTTAAGTCTCGGAACGAAGCATCTCTTAAAGCCGAGCGCATTGAGCGCGTCCTTAAAGTTGATGCCACCAAGCGAAGTATAGTAAGATTCGTGAATCTCACTAAACATATCAGTATACTTAACCAAAACATCCTGAGTCAGGTCGCCATGCACGTTTTCGTAGAAGCGGATGATGGGCTGATCTACAATCAGTCCAGAGTCGGTAGTCGTGCGAATCACTCTAAGCATATTTGCCTCCTTTAGAGCCCACAAATCATCACTGCAAACCTCTTGCAGATTATAGACCTGTGCCGATTTAGCCGTTAAAGAACAATTTACTAAATCAATTTATATATTATGCCACAAAAAAGCAGGTAAATCAAATGACTCACCTGCTTTTGTTATCGTTATCTCTTATAAACTAATTGCAATATCGTGCAAATCATCAGTAGTCAAGTTGCTGCCGTGATCCTCGATCTGATACAGAACACCGCCGTTAACCCAAACTGCATTCGAACCAGAGATATAAACTGTCAAACCCTGCCCCTTGGCAACTACGTAATCGCTTCCCCACTTTTCTTCAACAAAGTTACTTAGAACCGTTGCGGAATCCCAGCTAGATTTCTTTTCGATAAGCTGAAAACTGCCACCATTTTCCTGTACGAAGTTCATCGTAATGACGCCATTATCTTCCTTTACGAGCCCGCTTAGGCGATAGTTCATTGGAACATAGCTTGGATAAGCGTTCTCGATGCCAGTCTGCATAGCCGCAACACGTACAGATAGATCTGGAAGATTTAGATAAACCAAATAGCCAAGAAGCGCGATAGAGATAATTGCGACTGCACCAGAGATTAAGAATCCCTTCTTCTGCCAGAAACGACGCTTTGGCTGGCATTCTTCCTGCTCTTGCTGCATAGTAGCGACATCACGAAGAGCTTTCTGAATCGCCTTATCCTTCATTTCCTTAGCAGAGATATGTTCTTGCTGCTGATTCTTATACTGAACACGCGCGCGAGCATTTCTTGCGATTGGAGATTGAGCCATTCTTGCCTGCTGCTGAGCACTTAGATTTGCATACTTTGCGGCAGCCTGCTGTGCGGCCTGAGCATATTCACTTTGCTGCTGCTGAGCATTCTTGAGCGATACGATCTCTTGTTGCTTCTGAGTAATAGCCCTTGTAGCCTGCATACTTACGCGGTCAAGGCCCTGCTGTTGCTGGGTTTTTGCAGAACTAATTGGTTGCAAACGAACCCTCTTCTGGCGAGCGATAAGCTGTTGCTGATTCTTTGCCGTTATGACACGAGCTTTAGCCGCAGTTGCTCTTGTAGCACTATGCTTGCGAAGCTGCTGGGTCGTAGTTCTCTGAGCGGCCTGCTGCTGAGCGGTTTGCTGTTGCTTTGCGACCTGAGTTGCCTGCCTCGCAGTAGCAGTCTTAGAAAGGACTGGACGCTTCACGAATCTGCGGTTAAGCGTAGTGGATTTCTGAACGCGACGATGATCAATACTACTCGAATGATTAATCGTTGCATTAGCTCCACGCCTTTTTATTCCGTCCATCTTACCTCTCTTTAATTCCGTTAAATCTATCTTAAAACATAAGCATGCCAAAAACAAGAGCGTTTTAAAAAATTTATTCATGCAAAATATGCCGGTTTTTCCCTGTAAAAAATTAGATTTTTAATTAAACATAAGCACTTTATAAGCATTAATGATATAATCATTCTTAAGTATGAGTACTAAAAGTAAGAAAATTCGCAATGCGCGAGTTATTGCCACCGATATTTTCATGCTTATAGCAGTCTTGGCAATAGTTTTCCTAATGATGCTTGTAGCAATGGGCTACAAATTTACAGATAAAGGCGGAATTGAACAATCAGGTCTTCTTGAAATTTCTTCACAACCAAGCTCAGCCAAGGTTACGATTGATGGTGACGAGCTCTTCTCACCAACCGAAATCAGCAAACTCCTAAGCGCCGGAACTCACGACGTGAAACTTAGCAAAAACGGATATGATGTTTGGAAATCTCAGGTCGAGATTGAAGCGGGCCTTCTTACAAAAATCACCTGGGCACGTCTATTCCCAATTAACCCAACTGTTGATACTGTAGACATTCACGATAAACCCCTTACAATCACAAGCTTCTCGCCAAGTCGCAAGAACCTAATTATCGCAGAAGCCGAATCGGAAAGCCTAGAACTCCTTAACATTCAATCAGACAAGCTCAAGGCAAAGATAATCAAATTTGCAGATTTCGCATATATCCCAAGCGAAAGCGATGCAAAAATTCAATCATCAGATTTTAAGATCGTTTCCTGGAGCAACAACGACAGCAAAATTCTTGTCCGTCAGCAAGTCGGCGAAAGCGCTCACTGGATTCTTGTAAATTTGTCCGACACCAAAAAGAGCGTCGACCTTACTACGATCTTCAATAAAAATTTTACTCAGCTACTACTCGCAAATGATTCAGCTTCAAAAATCTGGGCACTAGCCGAAGGCGAGCTTACTGAAATTAATGTTGAAGACAAGACGATGACTCAGGTCATCGCAACCAACGTTACTCGTATCGCAAATAACCAGAACACGGTCGCCTATGTCGCAAAAAGTACCGATACAATCCTAGGCGCCAAAACCGACAGTACTGACACCGAAATCGACGACGGCGATACACCAACAAACAAAATCTACATTTACAACGAAGGCGAAGACGGTTCTACTGCAATCGTAGAACTTGGCGATAATAGCACCCCACTAATCACTATGGGTACATATTGGAGCAAAAATTGGCTCGCCTATGCCGATGACGGAGATTTTCATTGCATGAGCGGCAAATATCCAGCCTTCAATAAAGCCCGCGAAACAGACTTTAAAGATATTTACAAAACCGCTATTACTTTCGAGCCAAACTACATTACAAATAATCCGGAGCAGCGCGTTATTATTACCGCTTCAAACAAAGAACTACTTGGCTTCGATATTGAAACTTTGCGCCCATATACCTTCTCAGTCGATTCCGACCTTTCAAGTATCAACTGGCTAGATAATTACCTAATCTGGAACCAAGAAGGCGACAAGATCGTAACTCACGACTTCACTGGCGAAAACCGCCGCGAACTAGCTTCTACAAACCTTTCCGGTTTCCCTGCTGTTATTAGCGATAATAATCAATATTTCTACTTCTTCACGACAGAAGATGGCGTAGTTGAATCATTGAGTGATGATAATAGCAATTTAGATACTAGCGAAACGGCTCCAGCCGAGTCCGAAACCACAAAGCAAGTCAATTACGTCTTGAGACGCGAAAAGCTAAATATCTAATCCACTAAAAACGAGCTCAACATATCCGGGTTCGTTTTTTGTAATAGTTAACCTAGTTAACCTAGTTAACTTTTACACTTTTTCAAACAGTACAATTGCGCCTGCGAGTTTGACAAGCTTGACTAGCTTGACAAGTTTGACAAGCTTGACTAGTTTGACAAGTTAACCCATCAAACCTGCAAAACCGCGAACATACCAACCCACACAACTTGCAAACATAAATAATACCTCGCATCAAGCAAGGTATTCCAATCTAATTCTGACCTGTTAGCCAATTCCAGAACTGACCAAGCGGCGTTGGGCTATTCGCCGTCGTTTCCATCGTCGCCGTTTCACCTTCTACGACCTCAGGAACAGCTGCGTACTCTGCGTTTGTATAATCTGGATAGATCTGCTCGCCATATACCAGCAAACGATAGCGTGACGTACCAAGCGGCATACAAGTAATCAAAGTAATCATTGGCTTGCCCGCATTCTGGCTCGTAATCTCGGCTAGCTTATGAACCTCCGTAGGTTCGACTGTAATATTTCCGGTAATCCTGTAAGTATAGCGCTTACCTTCATAATCCACATAAACCAAATCACCTTCGCCTAATCTAGAAAGACCTGAGAAGATAAACTTATAGTCGCCGCTTTCATAGAAGTTATTCGAAGAGTGACCAGAAACCGCAAAGTTACCAATCTGACCAGGCAAAGCCGAAGCGCCTTGCATCGAGAACTGCGCAACGCCATTAGACATCGCGGCGTTCATCGACTCGACATCATTCTTTACGCCAAGAACAATCGGAACTTCAACGTTAAGCTTCGGAATCATAAGTGTTGGATTTTCATGCACATCGGCCACGACCGTAGGATCAACGGCTGTAATTGTCGTGCCTTCGCTTCCACCTGGCGAAATATAAGCCACAATATTCGCAATAATCGACTGATTGTACTGGAACAAGATACCGATTACTAAGACCACGAGCGCAATCATAATCGGCACAAAGTGCCTAGATTTACGCATCTTCTTGGCACGCTTCTCGACTTTTTTGCGCAACTTCGAGCGGAATTGATTTACCGCACTCTGTTCAGCTTCTTCTGCCTCTTTTTCTTGTTCAGCACTTAGCTTTGCGTTGGCAAGCAGATTGGATTTTTGCACAGCAAAGCCCAAACGTTCATTCTTTAGTCTCTTGCGAGCCTCTTCGAGCTTCTTTGCCTCTTCGGAAGTATCAACCTGATTAGCTTCTTTCAAACGCTCACGCTCTGCTTCGAGTTTCTTCTTTTGCTCAGCAGCAATGCGTTCCTTTTCCTTTGCAATATATTCCTGAGCGGCCTTGTTATAGTATTCGCCGTAATACTTCTGATAATAATCCTGCCAAGCCGAATGATATTTCTTCCATTCCGCCTCGTCAATATTCGTATTCTGAGCCTGCTGGTTTGCCGGCCTGTAATTCTGCGGCTGAGCCTTATAAGCATTGACAACTTTTTGACGTGCCAAATCAATCGCCGTCTGTCTCTGGCGTTCTTCGCTAGTCAGATTCTTGTCTTGGGGTGCAGAATTCGAAGAATTTTGCCCACCACTTTTGTTGTCCATTAACTCTATTCTAGCATAAAAGCTCACTTCGTGCTAAAATACAACTATCACTCGGGCGAGTGGTGGAACTGGTAGACACGCTAGACTCAAAATCTTGTGGCAGCAATGCCGTGAGGGTTCAAGTCCCTCCTCGCCCACCAAGAATATAAAGAAAGGCCCGCAGGGTTCTTTTTTTATATTCTTAATGCAATGGAGGGATGTGAACCCGAAGGGTTCACGCTTCGTAGGAGCCGAGCGAAAACGAAGAAATGTCATGCTTCCTCTATCCAATCATATTATTCTTCGCGCAATAATCACGAGCAATCTTCTTATACTTTTCGTATGTTTCTTTAGCATCCTGTGCCCGAGCCGCCTCTTTCAAAAATATATTAAACGATTCTTCGTTTTGAACCAACTCAAGCAGAAATCTCTTCTTTTCTTTTTCTTCAATATCGTTCAATTTCTCAAAGAAATCGGTTAGCATCTTACCCCAAAACGGATCCACATTAGAATTCGTCACAAAACCGATAATATCAGACAAAGTTATCTCGAATTTCTTATCCTCGAACGAATAATCTTTGCCTGTTTTCTCTTTCAATAACTCTTCTAGCGCAATCCGGCGAGAATCATTATTAACCCTATTGCTCGCTTTTAAATAATGTTTAATAATGTAATCGATCTGTTCTTCTTTTGAATCGAAGCAAAAATTCTTCTTCAAATCCTCATACTCCGCTTCCAATTCTTCTATAGATTTATTCTCTAAAAGCTTCTTTACTATATTTGGTGCAATTGCCATAATTATCCTATTCCTTTCTTATTATTATAAGCATATCCACTTCGCTTTTTGAGTGCCTTGCCAATCCTCCAAAAATGTCATATAATACGCCCTATCACTCGCCCCTCTTGAGACAAAGAGGACGAGCGTACAATTGGTATCCCGTATACAGCACATTCAAAAGGAGGTCGTTTAGCTATGTTATTCAACATTATGCCTTTACCGAACAAAGACGCAATGATCATTGCAGCCAATCTTGAGCTTCCGTTCATCGTAAGACCCAAGAACCCCGAGAACGAGAATAAGAGTACCGTAAAAACAGAATACATTCTCAAGAATGGCAGTCACCACGGTCGTGGCCTTGAAGTTCTGTTTGCGCACGAGTACGAGAAATACTACAAGCAGGTCCTCAACTCTATTACTATTCTCAAGACAGTTCGTGAGAGCAACTTTGCTATTCTTGCAAAGGATCCTGGCAATATCGCCGCAATCATGGGCAACTTCCCTGCTAGCGCAGATTGCGCAAGAACGCTCGAGATTGCATTCGGCAAAGAAAACTGCCAGATAGACAAGAATAATGTCTTCGCATACTTCTCCAAGAAGAACGAGAGAATCGAGCTCAAGGAAATCACCCCGAGCCACACTCTCATTGCAGAAATCTTCGACATGCTCCAGCGCTGCAACCGCATAGAGCCGAGCGAAGAGCTTGCCAAAAAGATGAGATACATCCTCTCCGGCGGCAGCGAAAAGTAATTAAGCTATCCACATTCACTTCCTACAAAAGGCCGCTCCTTCCATTTCCGGGGCGGCCTTTATCATGCTCTTTAAGAAAGGAGGTCTGACTATGCCAAGGTTTTTCAGCTATTTTTGGCGAGGCTTCAGGAACATCTGCCCTAACGAAATCGCCCTGATAATCTTTGACGTCGTTACCATCGCAGTCGCACCCCGCCAACTCTTCGATTGCTATCTTTGGGCGATTATCGTACTCTGCGATATTGCCGTAATAACATCACACGGAGCTTGGCTGGAGCACCGCTGCGCAATGCCAATCGGCCAAACACACCCCTGGCAGCGCACCGAAAGTTTTGTACTACGCGCCGTGATTCTGTTTTCCCTATCCGTAGGTTTGGGTTACGATTATATAACCCACAACTTCGCGACCGTCCAAACAGAACTCTGGCATGTCGCTACGTACTGCTGGTATATCACAGTGTTCGTCGCAGTCTACGAAAGCTTCTATTGCATTCTGAAGACACTCAATGCAATCGATCATAGCTGGCTCGAAGGCACCAAAGGACATATCGGCGTACCGAACGCTATCAGCGTCATCCGTATTGGACTCGCACTCAGCATTCCGCACATCTACGTAACGCAAAGCTTCGGCACGCACAGCGACGCGCTAGCAACCATCATCTTGGGCGCAGCGCTTGGCACCGATGCTGTCGACGGTTATATCGCCAGATCATGCAACCAAATCACCAAAGCCGGCAAGGCCCTCGACCCTTTAGGAGATAAGCTTATCTTCTATCCGGTTGCCGTTGGATTCTTTATCTATACACAAAATAGATTAATCAACCCAAAGGACGTTTTTCCAGATATCTATATCTGGATTGCCGCAAGCTTAATCGCTCTTAGGGACGTTCTGATTATTATCTGGTTTGCCCTGTTTTACAAAAAACACGCAGGCGGTGTCAGTGCCGGTCTCGCAGATAAACTCAGAACAATCGTCCTAAGCGCATGGCTCGTCTCGACCGCACTCGCTATTGCCACTGCCGAAACCGAACTCGGTTACGATATGAGCTGGATAAGTTGCATATCCTTGTTCATCGCTGGCATTCTTAGCCCTTTGAGTTTCATAATCGACATTTGTCGCATCCGCGCAATTCGCAAAAAAGAAGCTCAAGCGGCCTATGAAGTGAGTCACAAAAAGCATCCATCAGCCTAGCTGGTGATTTTACGCTACAAAAACCGCCCCAGTACTAAGGGGCGGCTTTTTATCGGCTATTAGTCGTCGTTAACTTCAATACAACCATTGTAGTCGGACATTAATTCTGGATGCTCAACTACGCCAGTAAAGATAATTTCCTTTGTCTTATGATCGCGAATTATATATACAAATGACTTATCAAAATCTACGTGGTAATGAACATGTTCTGGTTCTTCTTGATAAGCCGACGAAACATCGAGCGTCATCGCCGTAACAGCTGCTGCGCGTGTGCCAGTCTCGCTCATCTCGACATGGGTCTTCTGAATCAAATTCGAAACATAGAATGGCATACTATCAGAAATGCCACTAAAGTCTGCTTTCTCGCTATTAAATGCATCGCTTACACCCATACCGGTCGAGAACATCTTTACTAGATCAGGAACCGTATAGTCATAGCTGAATCGTGGTAGACTTACGCCAACTGTCACAACCTTCTCATCACTACTAGATGGAGCAATCAACTTCTCATCAAAGCCCTTCAAATCACTTTCGAACGAATCGCTGATATAGCTACTTACCGAATTATTTGGCTTAAATGCTACGAATTCGAGATAATCACCATTGTCGCTGGCTTTGTAATTCCTAACGATACCTTCAGAATTATCGGTCTTGAAATAATAGTTTGCTCCACCAGTCATCATCGAAGCTTCAACGGTTTCGCCTTCAGAATTCGTAAAGTCTACACCCTTCGTGTTCTCGCATTCAAACTTATCGTTCCACTCTTGTTCCATAGCAATCGCGTTTGCGAGCACCATGTTACCATCGGGAGCATTATCGAAAATCTTAGGGATCATACCATTGGTATTATCATTAACCCAGGCGTTCATCGTGTCTGGCGAAGTGAATGAATCGTAAACAATATCGCCATTTACAGCATCCAAGAACTCGTTCTTAATCTTATCTGCAACAGTCTCACGAATAAAAGCAGCGTTTGCAGAATGAAGACCAGTAATCTCTGGCATCGTGCGCTCAGTACCGAGCATGTCATAAATCTGAGTCTTAGTGTTTCCGCCGGCGCCCTTACCTGCAATCTGCCATACTGCTTCCATAGAATATGGACTAATCAAAGTATTAGAATAGCTTTTCTCTGCCACATAAGCATTCTTGAAATAATTTACGGCAAACAGATTGCTATCTGAGCTATAATTTGCGCCTGGTTTTACTGGCGATGGCGCTGGACTTGGCTTGTTTGGCTTGTCTTTGCCCATAAAAATAATCGCTGCAACAATCGAAGCGCCAACCAAAATCACCGCAATAGCAATAAGTATTATCAATGATTTTGAGTTCTTAGCACTATTAGGCTGACTAGGCGTAATCTGACCACCCGCATCAACATTAGACACATTTACTGTGCCACCGTTTCCTTCTTCCATTAAAAACTCCACTTAGTATAAATAAATTATACCACGAGCGTTTTAGCGGCAAAATATAGTCTCATAGAACGACGCCCACTTGTCAGCCATCGAGACAACCCAAGCTTCGCGTTTTGTTGGCACATGTGTCAAAGTTAGTGGCCACATATGCTTGTAAATGATTTCGCATTCGAGTGCTGTAAGATCAAAATCTTTCTTAGCATTATTCAAAGCAATCGTCGGATGATAAAAACCGTGTAGTTTCGGGTGCTCATTTAGCTCCGCTGCGTGATCATGCCAGTCATACAAGAAATAATCATGAAGGAGCGCGCCACGCACCAAATCACGCCTATTACAATGCAGATGCATTTTTCTATTAATCTCAAGCGCAAAATAAGCCACTCTTAGCACGTGCTGCCACGTCGAAACCGAGCCATGCTGGTAATAATTCTGCATACTCAAAAAATTATCATGAACTAGAATATCTTCTGCATAAGGCTCAGCTTTAGCCTGCAGATAATCATAGTTCTGACTTAGTTTCACAAAATTGCCCTCGAAAGTACCTTTTCCAAAGACAATTCTCTGTTCCATAACGACAAAACGGCCGAACGTGCCATAATTTTGCCATCCCAGAATGTAATCTGCGTATATTCCGTATCATTAATATCTTCCGAAATAACCACGCCATCATTGGCGATTACAATCTGATCATTATGGTAGGTAACTAAACTAAGCGAAAAACTCAAAGTAAACTTATGCAACGTCTCAATTAACTGATTAGTTGGCATCGATAACGTAATAACTTTTGGATAATACAAAGTTCGAAGAAGTTTCTGGAGCTGCGGCATCGTTAAAAACAAGGTTGTCTTCTCGTCGCGCATTCCCCAGTTCATAACATCAGGAATCAAAACATCAACGCCATCGCGCGCAATCGTCACAGGCTTATCGCAGTGCTTCATAAACTCTGCGAAAGCCACCGACGTTTCTGCATTACGACCCAAATCACCCGCAATCAAAACCGCTTCCGCCCAGGCCAAATGTTCCCACATGTCAGCCATCGAAGCTTTACCAAAAGCACCCGAAGCTTCGGCCTTCGCAAAATAAATTTCGGGAATTTTTGGCAACTTTCCACGCAAAGAATCAGGAAGCAAAACACGAACCTCGCCAACGCCCATTTTGTTAGCCGTTTCCATAGCTTTTGCGGCAGCATAAAAAGCACCCTTGTTTCCGCCAATAATCAGTAGCTTGCCAGCAAAGCGCCTTTGCTCTGGCTGCCAAGTATCTACCTCTGGAAACAAAGCTGTTTTACTCTGTCTTTTCCAATAATCAAAATCACTCATTTTTGTTTACAATAAGCACTATTTTATTCTTCTTCCGAAATATCGGCAAGTTCGTCCGTTTCGGAAGATTCACTTATTTTGTCGGCCTCAATCGCCGAAGCACCAAGCATTCTCAGGTGTGCCCTGTAATCAGGTTCAGCCTCTTCAGAAGAAGTATTAAGAATCGCCCTTAAACCTTCGTCGTACTCTATCATTACTGGGCAATGATCCGAACCAAGCACTTCGTCCAAGATATCCGCCGCTTTAATTCTCTCGCGCAAAATTTCAGAAGCTAGAAAATAATCAATACGCCACCCAACATTATTCTGGCGAGCGCCCCCACGATAAGACCACCAGGAATACTTTCTCTCTAGTGGATGAAACACCCTGTAAGTATCAATTAGACCCGAATTAAGATAATTCGTCATACCCTGTCGCTCTTCGTCCGTAAAGCCGGCATGACCAACATTCTGTTTCGGACGTGCCAAGTCAATTTCTTCGTGCGCTACGTTAAAATCACCACAAATAATCACCGGCTTTGTCTGTTCGAGCGTCTTGATATATTCCAAAAGCGCTGGGTCCCAAATCTGCTCACGGTATTTCAAACGTTCTAGTCCATCCTTCGCATTTGGGACATAAGTATTGATTAGATAGAACTGTTCAAATTCCGCTGTCAAAACACGGCCTTCAGTCCTCGCATCACCATAACTGTCTTCCCAACCAGGATTATCATTCTGCTCAGAGAAAAATCCCTCACGCGTAGCGATAGGCTCAACACGAGTAAAAATCGCTGTACCAGAATAGCCCGCACGCTCAGCCGAATTCCAAATCTCGATATAATCTGGCAGGTCAACCTCGGCCTGGCCCTGTTTGGCTTTCGTTTCCTGGAGACACAAAATATCTGGATTATACTTTGCCAAGAAATCCTGCAAAGCACCTTTTTTCAAAACCGCCCTAAGACCATTCACATTCCAGGAAAAAATTTTCATACCTTCATTATATCGCACAAGCTTGAGACTTAAGCGGAAATATACTACAATAGCTCCCATCCATAAGCAGACGCACTTTTCCAGATTAGAAAGGAGATAAACGATGAAACCTAGAATCCATCATTTTCTCAAATCAGAAGCCAACATCCTTGATACTTTCACTATCGTGAGCGACCATTATGGCCATACTGCCGGGATCTCGATTATCCTTCAGGATTTCGTAGAAGCCTACAAGAAAGGTAAACCCCTAAAGCCTCGCCATCATCTGCACAAAGAATACCCCTGTACACTCCACGGAGTTGCAGGCAATTTCAAGTCAGATACACACGATTTTGGCACTATCCGCACGATTCAGGGCGCCTTAGACGAAGACGAAAACTTCTATATCCGCCTCGAAACCGAAAAGGATTTTTATCTGATCAAGTACTAATCTCAATACTCCCGCACATCACAGCGGGAGTTTTTCTTGACTTTTACTCAGATTATATTACAATTTTTAAATCGACCGGTTTAACCTCGTGTACCTTTATACTATCGTTCTTTCCTCCCGGTCAGAAAGGATACAAAATGTCCAAGAGTTACTTTTTAATCGCTGGAGCCGTTATCGCTGGCGCCTGCGCTACCGCTGGCTTAATCGCCATGCAGTATACAGACAAACGCAAAGACCTTATCGATGAGCTGCTTGATCTTCGCGATGATCTCGAGCTCGACTGTGACATTATCAATAGCGCCACCAGCGACTCCCCCAAGGAAATAATCACGCCTGAAGACAAAAAGTACAACGAAATCGTACAGGAAAGCATCCGCTTTACCAATGCAACCTTCCCGCTTCGCCAGAAGATTACAGAGCTAATCCCCAAGCTCTCTAATCACCAACTCGAAGCATTTATCGATTCGTTCAAGACCGCAATCGCTCATGCTGAAAGCGCCATTATGGCAATCGACGTCGCCCGCGAAGACATGCAGGCATCTCACGCCTAATCCCTAGCTACTCACCGAACGATAGTATCAGTAAAGCCCCGTGATAAACGGGGCTTTTACCTTGCCAAAAATACATAATGCTATAATAAAGATATGAAACAATCGCCAAAACTCAAGCAAGCTATCGATATAGCCACCAAGGCTCACGAGGGCCAGCTTCGCAAGACTGGCGAACCTTATATTATCCATCCCCTCGCTGTCATGAAAATCCTTCAGGAATGGGGCATGGATGAAGATACCGTTATTGCTGGCGTTCTTCACGACACCGTCGAAGATACCGAATTAACCCTCAAAGAAATCGAGGATACTTTTGGCAAAGATGTTGCTTTTCTTGTTAACGGCGTCACAAAACTCGGCAAAGCCCGCAAAGGCATGCGCGATCTTGACGATTACCTTCCAGAAACCAGTAGTAATCTTTTAAAGCTTCTTATTGCTACCGGACAAGACGTTCGCGTCCTAATTATTAAGCTCGCCGACCGCCTACACAATCTACGCACCCTATCTGCCATGCCACCACAAAAGCAGCAAAAGATTGCTCGCGAATCACTCGAGGTCTTTGCTCCGCTCGCCGACCGCCTACAGATGGGTCACGTCCGTGTCGAGATTGAGGAAACTAGCTTCTATTACCTAGATAGACTACGTTACGACTTCCTCAAAAATCTCACCGCCGAACGTCTCAAGGCTGCCGACAGCAAACTCAAAAGCGCCCAAAAAGCCGTCGAAGATGCTCTCAAAAAAGAAGGCATCAAATACGAATGCGATGGCCGCATCAAATCCATTTACTCCTTGCATAAAAAACTTGCTAAATACAACCAGGATATTAACCGCATCTACGACCTTATTGCGCTCCGCTTTATTGTCGAAGATGTTACAACCTGCTATCTTGTTCTAGGCATTATTCATTCGCTTTTCAAGCCAATGGATGGCCGCATCAAAGATTATATTGCTACGCCAAAGTCCAACGGTTACCAATCCCTCCATACTACCGTCATAACACCAGAGCATCAAGTTGTAGAGTTCCAGATTCGTACCAAAGAAATGCACAATTTCGCCGAGCGCGGTCTTGCTGCCACCTTCTTCTATAACGAACAGAAGCTCACAAAAGATTACGCCGAAGGCAAAGCCAGCAAGCTCCCAACCAATCTTCTCTGGATTCGTGAGCTTCAAGAAGCCGCCGCCAAGCTATCCTCTGGCCAAGAAGTTGACACCAAGAAGCTCAAACTTAATCTTTTTGCCGACAAGATTTTCGTCTATACTCCACGTGGCGATATTATCGATCTACCAAAAGGTTCCATGCCTCTAGATTTCGCCTACCGTCTCCATAGCGACATCGGTGCAAGTTGTACTGGCGCAATCGTAAACGGCAAAATGGTTAGCCTCAATACCAAGCTTAACCAAGGCGACATTGTCGAAATTATCACCACCAAGAACCAAAAACCAAACCCAGGCTGGTTAGACAAAGTCTTTAGCAAACACGCCCGACACAAACTACTGGCCCAGCTAAACTCAATCTTCCCAAATTTTAGCCCCCACAAAAAAGAATCCCCACAAAGCCAAGACACTAGCAAGAAAAAGAAATCCTAGTCTTTCATATCATTCTTTAGCCTCCGCCAAGATATTGATTTTTTGAGCGTTTTATGGTATAATAGTAGAATCCGTTTTAAACGCTCGCACCTTAAAGGAGGCAACTTATGAAAAAACAAGTTTTGCGCAATTACGTCATTCTCGCTACCGCTACTCTTGCGATACCGGCCCTGCTCTACGGAGTCTACGCCATCATTTGGCACTACTCCTTTACGCATCTAGTCACAAGAATGGCGCCACTCTCGATTTGCTGCGTGCTTCTCTTGGCGACGGCCAACCTGCTCGCTTATTGCGACATTCAGGATAGCACGAACAAGTTCTACAACTACCTCATCAACGCCGTTACACTTCTGTACCCAACCTTATCATTCGCGATGCATTCAAACATCGAAACATTGACGAATCAAAAGGTGATTTACGAGTATCAGGCAGCCTTGACGAACATTCTAGTCGGACTACTCTTTGCAGAAGCTGCAAGAAAAATCATCCTGCGATATGAGAAAAACCACGAAACCGAATAACAGCCCCCCCAATGCAAAATCCCGCCTAGTCAAGGCGGGATTTTTATAACTAGCGTCTAATGTCTAGCGTCGTCCAAAGAAGCGCTTAGAGACGAAGACTCCAGCACCTAGCACTGCTACCGAAAGGCCAGCAATGCTACCAATGCCCAAGATTTTATTATCGCTTGTTTCTGGATTATCAAGTTCGTTCGTAATCTCGAAAGTTCCATCTTCTAGCTTCTTGATAGTCTTGTGATAGTTAGGAATGTCAATTGATTCCGTCACCGAATAGCCCTGCTTACAATCAGATACATATAGATCTTTCCAGGTATATTCCCAAGTATCATCGCCATCAAGATTGTTTTCTTCGCTAAGTTTTACGGTATCAATTGTCTTGTCGCCGCAAAGAAGGCTTGCCTCGATGTAACCTGGACGATCTTCCTTGCTGTCATTCTTCCATACCTTAATAACCTTAACGTCAGTCGTGTGGCGGTTAGTAATTACAACCGTGCCATCCTCGAGTGTTTCAGTGCTTGTCTTATAATTTGGAACGTTTACACTTTCGCGTACCGAATAGCCCTGAGCACAATCCGAGACGAGTAGATTATCCCAATTGTATTCCCAAGTATTGTCGCCATCCGCATTGTTAGCCTCGCTTAGCTCGACCGTGTCAATGATAGTATTGCCACACATCAAATCGGCCGTAATCGAACCTGGGCGATCCTGAGCAGTATCACCTTCCCAGACCTTTATAACTTTCTGTGAAGTCAACTCGGTATTTACAATCGTGTAACCAGTGCTCGCTGTGTAGTCGACACTTGTCTTCTTAAAGTTCTCGACAGTCGAGATTTCATCGACAATATATGCTCCACCTACGCAATTATCGTTCTTAACATTGCGCCCGGCCCAAGTATAGCTCCAATTATTTGCTTCGCTTAAGAGCTGCTCGTCAAGCTTGGTCTTATTGTTATTTAATTCACAGAATAGACCAACCGTAACCGATTCTGGCAAAGCCGTGCTCTGCTTTTTGACCCATTCCTTCTTTACAGGAACATCTACAGTCTCAGCGTTCGTAAAAGTATATTCGTTATTACTACCAACACGTACGCTCGATGCAAACTCGCTATCTTCCGGCAAGACTTCCTTTACGGAATAGCCAGCTTCGCAAGCTGAAGCATCTAGGTTATTCCAGCTTACTGCTGCCCAGTTGCTTGCCTTCGTGATGTATTGTGGTCGTTCTAGATCAGTCTCGCCACAATATAGGCGAACTTCGACCTGCTCTGGAAGCTGAGTATCTTTAAGCGTTGCCCAATCCTTAGCAGCCGTAACGCTCGTATATTCTGGAGCATACTGGTTTGTAATATTGTAGCCATCTATCGTCTTCTCGTAGTAGGCAAACTCGACTTCGTCAACTGCATAGCTATATGCATTGCCGTTAGCGTCATAGCGTGGATAACCATCAAAGTTATAGTTCCACTTGCCAGAAGCATCAGCCGTTACTACCTGAGTATCTATAACTACATTGTTCTGGAGCAAATTAACCGTAACCTGTGTTGGGCGCTTCGAAACAGTCTGAGTATTGCCGTAGTTGTCGGTATAAATCCAGGTCTTTTCGCCATCAATATCTACACCATCATAGCTATTCGTAATCGTAAAGCCTTCCGCCGCGGAACCACTAACGCCGCCAAAGAAGAAGTAGTTATTGTAGCGATCACCAACGGTAGATAGAATTGTCGAACCATCCGCTGCAACTTCGCGAACACCGTAGTTTTCGCAGTCATCAACATTTAGATTACTCCAGCCACCCTGATAGTTTGGCCTATTCAAGCGAATTCGCTTATCAGCCACCTCGGAATCAGTCGTTTCGCACCATAGAGCGACAGTGACTGACCTTGGAAGCTCAACCTGCTTACCAGAAGTTACAACCCAGTTCTTGCGTACGGACAAATCGGTATGTTCTGTATTGGTAATCGTGAAGCTACCATCATCGTTAGCAACAACAACGCTTTCAAAACCATCGAGCTCAGTATCTTCCGTCACATTGTAACCAGCAGTACACTCATCGTACATAAATGGACCAAATAGGCCGTAATAATCAAACCTCTTTTCTAGCGTAATCGTCTGGCGGAAATTATTAGCATCATCTGTAGCGCCGCAGTATAGGCTCACTTCGATTTCGTCAGGCGTATTAGTACCTTCGCTAATAGTCCAAGCCTTTTCAACAGGAATATAGATGATTTCCTTATTTGTGAGATCTACCGTAGAATCCACCAAAGAGTGATTAGTTTCTTCGAAGTTATAAGCATACCTCAAATACTCTTCGACATCGTAATTGCTACATGCAGAAGTCTTTAGATTCGTAAAGTCATAGCTCCAACCATCAGACTCAGTGATATTTACTGGATTGCCAATCGTAGTTGTATCGCCGCCGTCTTTACAGACAAGCTGTAGTTGCAAACTTGCAGGAGTCTGCGTTGTATCGCGCTTGTCCCAAGTTTTATGAACTTCAAGGTGAGTATATTCGGTATTTGTGATCGTAAAACCATCGTCGGCATTGCCATCAATCGTAGCTATAAAGCCTGGAATTTCAGTATTTTCTACGACGAAGAATTCATATCTTTCTGGCTCTACGCAACTTTCTGTCGTAAGTGGACCAAATTCACCTCTCCAGTCTTCACTCTTTTTTAGCGTGATAGTTTCTACGGAGTATGGACCACAGAATAGGCTTACTTCTACTTCATCAGGCAAATCGTCATCAGAGCGATTACTGTCCCAAACCTTCTCGACAGGAATTGTAAACTCTTCATTGTTTTTGATGATTACCGTACCGTCCCGCACCGACGTAACTGTTGCATTATATGAAGCACCCTGAGGGATAATTTCGCGAACAGTGTAACCATGGTGAGTATATGCAGCATGCTCACTAGCAGGACAATCCGAAGCCTTAAGACCCTTATAACCATCATAGAACCATGCACCATCTGGGCGCTGATTTGCAGTTTTAGTTAATGTAACTTGCGTATTTGGAACATCTCTATCATTACAGACCAAGACAATATCTACACTATCTGGAATATTGCTTGGGTTACGGTAATTCCAAACCTTAGCAACTGGAATATTGACATACTTTGTATTCGTAATCTGGAAACCATCTTTTTCGTTTCCAGTAATAGCAGATTCGTAATAATACGACGAATCATAACCATGTGAGCTAGGCATGACTTCTTCTACTTCATAGCTGGCACACTTAGAAGTGCTTAGATTCGTCCAGCGTTCAGAGTATTCATTATCAGCTGTAAGAGTTTTAGTCCCCTCTACGACTTTAGACTTGCCTTCATTTACGCAGTACAGAATAGCCTCAATAGATTCTGGGCGATCCGTATCGATGTTATCGCCTTCATCATCCCAGCTCTTCCAAACAGGTATATCGATTATCTCTTCATTGGTAACAGTAAAGCCATTTGCGGCATCACCCGTATAGTGGACCTTTAGCTTAAAATCGCCAGCAGCAGTACTATTCGTAAACATATCGCCGTCCTGATAAAGAGTAGTGCCGTCGGTAGATTCCTCGGCAATACCAAAGCTTCTACAATTACCACCCAAGATATTCGTGAAAGTGCCATTCCAGTCGTTTGCGGCGTTCAAAGTAAGCTCAGCGCGAGTCGAAGCATCATACATATATGGATTCGTATCGCCATTATTGTCTTCGCAAAGAAGGACAACCTTGACCTCAAACTTCATAGCATCGACATCACTGCTGCGACCTGCCCAGGCCTTCTCTACTGGAATATCAATTGTCTTGATGTTATCTAGCTCAAGATTCCAGACTTTATTTTCACTATCCCAAGATGTCTTTGTACCAGCTGGAGAGAAAGAGCCATTATAGCCACGTTCGTAGACATAGTATTTATGATTAGAACATTCGTTATAATTACGATTAGACCAGCTATATTCCCAGTTGTTGCCTGGATTAAGAGTTGCATTAGCTACAACTTTATTCCTGTCGTCATCACAAACAAGATCGACCGATAGACTCTGAACATCAGGATTATCGCCAATCCATTCTTTTCTTACCTTTACGTCAATGCCATGATAGTTATAAAGTTTCCAAGTTCCGTCTTCTTCAACTTCAATAGCAGTATAACCTTCAGGTACAGAAACTTCCGTTGCATAATAACCAGCCGGATCATCGCAACCGCCTCTAATAATGCCAGTAAACTCGCCTTTCCAACCATTACCCTCATTCAGGGTAAGCTCAACGGAATTACCCTGGTCATCAAGAACTACATTATCACCACACATTAGATTTACAACAATATATTCTGGACGATCCTCAAGATAGTTTTCGTCGCCAACCCAAATTTTTTCAACCGGAAGAGAGATTAAGTCGTCATTAATAAGAGCTTGAGATGTGATACGTCCAATAACTTTGCCACCAGAAGTCAAATCCGCAATCGTAACAGCGCCTTCAGTCATTTCATATGCGCTCGTCACGTCGTTTTGGTTAGCATCATACAAGGCAACCTCAAATGCCTTATATTCTACAAGTTCAAATTTGCCATTAATCTTCAAAAATGCTGGGAGATTCATGAACGTAAAGTGCTCTGGACTATTTCCGCTAATCTGAAGCTTTTCATAGCGCTTAAATGTAGCCCAGGTGTCAGAAGTACTATTTGCAAGACGATATCTGACATCAAAAGTAATATAACTTGGACGCTCGCCACCCTTATCGTTCCAAGTCTTCGTAGCATTTACGTGCGTCGTATAGAATTGGTTGTTAATGATAAATGCAGCCGTTTCGCCATTAGAAACATCTACGCTTTGATGATCGACAGTGCTACTGAAAGTGGATTCATACATCGCAGGAACTACAGTCTCTTCCGTAGATACAGATAGACCACTACAAGAATAGTCATTCGTAACACCAAACAAATCACTCTTAACTTTATGGCAGCTAATGTTATTCTCGCCATTAGTATAGCTGTTGCCTTGATTCAAAGGAAAATTCCTCAAAACCTTGGTTGTACCATTATAAGAAACATTAACCGTAGCAGCAATCGAGATATTTGCAGAATGAGGAACAATATCTGCACTCACGCTATTGTTATTAAAGACCATATAAAGGTCAGAGTTTTCATCAGTGTCATTCCAATGCTTTACGACAGAGACATTGAACTTTTCTTCAACTGCAGTTTCATAAGTAATTTGGGAGAGATTCTGTGTATTATTATTGCCGTTTGACCAGATAATAAGATGCATGTTTTTGCCGACAGGAAGATTATTATTCTCTGCTAGAGTCAAAAGATCGCTCTTACTAACGCCACCAGCATCGCGTGTTGCGCCGTTGACCTGACCATCAGTAATAACATAGCCGTTATTGTAGCCATACCAGCCCGGATTGTTCCAATTTGGGCCTGCACCAGCTTTACTGTTGGCATTATTGATCGCAATAGCAATTTGCTGATGAGTATAGCCATTAATCTGGCCATAATAGATAACCTTATAGACGAGCTTGTCTAGAGGCGTTGCATTCGACGTGTTAACATCAACATTCTTGATCTGGCTAGCATTGCCGGTAGGAACCGCTTTTGCGTGCCAAGAACAGTAGGCAGGCTTACCATCAACGGTAAAATAATTAGAGTAAAAATTACCGCTAGTGCCGCTATACTGCACGTTGATCGTTGCTGCAAAAGCAGAAAAATTGTTAATAACCAAAGTAACAGCAAACACGACCGCCGCCGTTACAAACGCTGCTGCGCCACACACTAGCGCACGCTTACGCATAAACCTAACCATACTTTTTCTCCCAAAATTTGTATGTTTATTTTTGACCTTTAATACTTAAATTTTAGCATAAGCATTTTAGAATTGCAATACTTTCGAGACATTTTTTATTGCAATTTTCGCCCCTGAAACTTCGGGAACTTCTCTCTGCTCTCAAAAAAAATCCGCCCCTTTCGGAGCGGATTATTTTTATAGTTCAGCAATCTTTACACGAACTTGCTCGGTTGTATCGCGGTCACGAATTGTTACAGAATCGTCTTCCAAAGAATCAAAATCTACAACAACACACTTTGGCGTACCAATCTCATCCTGTTTGAGATAGCGCTTACCAATGTTGCCAGAATCGTCCCAAGTGACATTGCCATATTTCTTGCGAAGAAGATCATAGACCTCGCGAGCCTTATTAACTAGCTCTGGCTTGTTCTTTAGAAGTGGCGACACGCAGAAGCGATATGGCGCCAAATTCTCTGGCAAAGCCAAAATCGTGCGCTTCTTGCCGTCTTTTTCTTCTACTTTGTATGCGCAGCTTAGAACTGCGAGAAGCAAACGCTCAACACCAATCGAAGGCTCAATAACATGAGGAACAAAACGTTCGCCACCACCCTTTGGAATATATTCCATGCTCTTGTTGCTTGCCTTCTGGATATTCATAAGGTCGAAATCCGTGCGGTATGCTAGGCCCATAAGCTCTTCCTGGCCGTTTGGATAATCAAACATAATATCAATCGTATGCTTAGAATAATGCGCACGATCTTCTGGGGCAACCTCAAAGTCATGAATCATATTAGCATCAAGGCCCATCTCTTCGGTCAAGAACTTATGATAGGCATCATGTAGCTGTTTGAAGTTTTCTTCCCAAGTTGACGGATCGATAAAATACTCGATCTCCATCTGTTCGCATTCGCGGTCGCGCAAGACAAAATCGCGAGGCGAAATTTCGTTACGAAAAGCTTTACCTTGCTGAGCAAGACCAAATGGCAAATCTGGATAAATCGTATCAACTACGTTCTTGTAGTTCGTAAAGATACCCTGAGCAGTCTCTGGACGTAGATACGCGATAGAAGAATCATCGTCAACAGGGCCAACATGTGTCTGGAACATCATGTTAAACTTGCGAATATCACTCCAGTTAACCTTGCCGCAAGTTGGACACTTTGCGTTCTTTGCTTTAAATTCTTCTGTTGAAATGCTTTCGTTTGCGCCCTCAACAAGCTTGTCTGCACGGAAACGACCGTGGCACTCGTTGCATTCTACAAGTGGGTCTGCAAAAGTTGCTGTGTGACCAGAGGCCTCCCACGTCTTTGGGTTCATAATAATAGCCGCGTCGACACCGTACATGTCGTCACGACCTTCTACCCAGTAGTTCCACCAGGTATTCATGATGCGGCGCTTCAACGCGACACCAAGAGGACCAAAATCCCAGGTACCAGCCATACCGCCATAAACGTCAGAGCCTTGCCAAATGAAGCCACGACGTTTACACAAACTTACTATATCTTCCATTTTTGCCATAACATTCCTATTATATAACAGATACGAATAAAGCCAAAATCCCACAAGTCTTCCTTGTGGGATTACTCATATTTTAAGCTTTAGGCAGCTACGCTAAACTTTGCCAAAATTGCGTTGTATTCTTGCGTCTGATAATCAAGACTTTTGATCTGTGGCGAAAGCCTAATCTGGTAAGTTGCGCCATTTTTGAGCGTAAACTCAATCATTGCACCGCCCATAACTTTCTTAACGCTAATACTCTGCATATCGCTATAAAGCACATAGAATAGTTGCGAACCTTCAATGACCTGCGCAGTATTCCATTTCTTGAATACACCCTTTTTCTTGACTGCAAGTGCACCAATACCAGTTTCTGTAACGTCTAGCATTATAAACAAATAGCGTTCGGGAAACAAAGTTTGTTTAGAGCTGTTAGCCTGAACTGCGTTACCAATTGCGTAACCTACAAGACCACCACCATAGTAAGCGCCACTTGCGCTCTGAACTACCTGATCTGACGCAAAGACATAATGGTTTTCTGAGCCGTGGCAACCCATCGATTGAAAAGTAGCCGCTGCCGACTGAAGTGTATCAAATTGTTCCATATATTTTTATTATATCTTAGTCGAACGTTCTACGCATTTTACAATATACAAAATCTCGTCAATCAAATCGTCCGCCCCTTTAACTTTGAGCGCTAGTTCCGCCTGCCCGGTCTGCATAATACGCATGAGCTTTATATGCTCAGCATTAACCCTACCAGCCTTCGCCGGCATCAATGCTACACTTTCTTCATCCCAATAATATCTACCGTCCGCCACCAATTTGTCGCCATTCGCATCAAAGCTCAGATTCACGTCTTCGCCACTCGCCTTGACCAAATTCAAGCCCCACCAAGCCCTTAGAACATCCTTCCAACGCCCAGAGCCTTCTTCTACGCGCTTCTGCATCGCACGGAAGCTCTGCTGCACAATATCAAAGAAATCTGGCGAATCCACGTGCTCTGCGCGCGCATTTACCGCTCGCATCAGCTCGCCGCCTTGTTCAATCAAATCCAAATCTTTAACCAAGCCGTCATAATACTCCAAAAGTCTCGCGCCAGTCAAAATCCCCAGCTCACCACGTCCGTTATGAATCAAAACATCTGATACTGAAAACAATTCGATACCACCCGCCAGCCTAGATTTTTCTTTCCTCGCACCACGCGCAATCACGCTACGTTTTCCGTCTGGCGTCAAAAGCTGCAAAATCCTATCCGCCTCGCCGTAGTCCGTACGCCTTAAAACGATTGCTCGCGTCCTAGTATCTCGACCGGTATTTTGTTTATCAGTCATTCGTCGCCTCCGTCAGACTATATTTCACCATGTCAAGCAGCGATCTTGGCGTCATTGTTGCTTTATTTAGATACCCCGCAATCCCATATTCTTTCGAAAAATCCCCCATCTCAACGCTGGACACCAAAAGCACCGGAACCTTCTCAAGCTCCGCGAAGCTGCGCATTTCATGAATCACAGCAAAGCCAGTCGGCCCAGTCAAAAGCACGTCCAAGAGAACAAGATCTGGCACCTGTTCATCCATTGCCGCAATCGCCTCCACACCATCATGAAAGCAAGACAAATCATAGCCCTTCAAAATGCGCTTGTAATAGCTCTCCCAGCCCCTATCGTCCTCAATTACAAAAACCTTTTTCATTAGACCAAACTTAGCTGACCACTAACATTAAGCTCGACGTAAAAACTCGTTCCGTCGCGATGACGAACCAAGCCAAATTTACCATTCATATAATTCGTAAACTTCGCTGCAATATAAAGCCCAAGCCCAGAACTTCCAGGACGCATCGAAATATCCATCGGGCGGCCAACCAAACCCTTCCTAATCTCACGCCAAATCTTCGTTGGAATTGCCGGCCCATAATCCCGCACCTCGACACGAATCCTATCCGCGCTTTTATCCGAAATAATAATCTCGCTCGGCAAATCCTCGCCACCGTAATTCATAGCGTTGATACAAAAATTATATAAAACCGAATAGAGTAACTGCGGATTCGCAATCACGAGACGCCTACGATTCCTGTAATAAACTTTAAGCTCGCGACGATTAAACTGGAACAGCTTCCAAAGCTCATTCACAACATCATCGCAAACCACGCGTGGGTTAACTGGCTCCATCTCGAACAAAGCATCATCAAGACGAGCGACCTTTATCATATCTTCAACCTGGCGAAGCGCACGTTCGCTAGTCGCAGCAATCTGGCGCCCAATTTCGTTGACGCCTTCTTTCGAATCTTCAAGCTCTAGAGATAAGGCAAGCTGCCGCATCAAACTAAGCGGCGCTTTTAGCTCGTGCGCAACAACGATTGCGCCAGAATTAGCGCTAAATACCTCACTCTCCATGTCTCTATTCTACACCAAAAAGAATCAAAGAGAATCCCCCCTGTAAATTTTCTAGAACATATTATTGCGTTTGAGACTCTTCAAAACGAGCTCATAATCGTCTTTGTAAGTATCTGCATCGGTCTGCAAGATTGCAGTCTTATCGTTGATTTCTACAAGCACAACGCTACCTGTAATACCTTCATCGATCGTACCGTCATAGCGAATCATCGAGACGCCATTGTCGGACTTTGTCGTACCGCCAACAACAGCCGTCAAACCTTCATTGTTATTGTATTCTGCCTGAACCTCGGTATATTGACGATCGACAATCTTTAGTCTCAAGGCATAACGCGAGCTTTCCTTATCGGTTGGCAAAACTTCAGAAGGTCTAAAGTATGCAGAATATTCACTACGGTTCGAACCGTCTTCGTCTACGTAAACACTCCAAGTTCTTGGATAAGTAAAGCTTAGCGCGCCCAAATCGCTCGGAACACCCTTGAATTCAATAAATGGTTTCTTGTCTTCTTCGAGATAGCGAGCATCATCTTCTTGCTGCTGCTCAAGCTTGCCAGATTCAATTGCTTTTGCAGTCCAAGAATCGCTATTTAGATCGATATCGCGGGATTTCAAGAAGAAAATCAACAGTGCGATAATTGCAGCCGACGCAAGCAAACAACCAATAACAAGCGCAATAAGCCTTCCGAGAGCGCCAGAATCACGGCGTTTAAACTTAGACGTATCAAGATCACCGCCAGGCTGCATATTGGCAGGATGTTTTACAGTGGGATTATTAACACCCACATTTGGAGCTGAACCATAAGGGTTCGCATAAGGATTAACCGAATTCGGATTCATAACAAAATTATATAAAAGCTAAAGCGATTTCGCAAGGCAACTATTTACTAAAATCTTTGTCGATAACGGTGATTTCGTTCTTTAATTCATTCAAATCTTTCTCAATTTCTTGAGCCAAAGAATTGAGCTTTTTGTAACGATCAGCCGCTTCGTCGAGCTGAAATTCGTCCGAATAAAACCAATCGACACCAGCTTTAAGCTCATCGATCTTTTTGCTAATTTTCTTATTGTCGCTGCTTGCTGCCATGATAATCCTTTCTAATTCCTATCCTTAATTTCTTTAATTTCTGCCTTAATCGTTTTCTTATTTGTTGTAATGTCTACAACACTTCCTACGTCGAGTTTGCCGCTAATAATCGCATAACCTCTCTGCAAAACCTTCTCAGGGTCAAACTGTTCTAGAATGCGCAAAATACCCTCAATATCTCTTTGGAATGTTGTAATCTTTACATCAATTTGACGCTTCGCCTCAAGCTTCAAATCTCTAATTTCCCTGTATTTTTCATCGATTCTGGTATTGAGCAAATTATTTATACGCTGGATATTTCCCCAGCTTGCATCGATAATCTCGTTCTTGTCTCTAGACAGCATCTGGGCTGCATTACTTGGCGTCGAAGCCACAACGTCGGCCGCCAAATCACAAAGACTTTCGTCTATCTCATGACCAATACCCGTAATAACCGGGATTTTACTGGCCGCTACAGCGCGAACTAACTTCTCATCGTTAAACACTGCAAGATCATCAGCGCTACCGCCACCACGAATCAAGGCAATCACCTGCACTTCGCTACGCTCGTTAAAATATTGCAAAGCACGAATAATCTGATCGGCCGCAACCTCGCCCTGCACCTGCGTATGTGCTACCTGGACCTTCAAGCCACCCCAACGCTCGTTCAAAATCTTGCAAAAATCTGCATAGCCCGCCGCCTGCGTACTAGAAATCACGCCAATTTCGCTAATCTCACTCGGAAGTGGGCGCTTGCGTTCTGGCTTGAACAAACCTTCTTCAGATAACTTCTTTTTGAGTAGTTCCAAGCTCTTCTTGATACTTCCTTCACCAACTGGCACAACCGCCTGAACCGTCAAAGAGAACTTGCCCCACTTCGTAAGTTTAGGGAGAGCTCGAATCCTGACTTTCATTCCGTCTTCAAGCGGAAAACGGAGCGAAAAAGCCATCATAAAACAGCCTACGCTAGACTCAGCATCCTTCAAATCAAAAAATACATATTTGCCCTGATTGAGCTTAAAGTTCGCAACTTCGCCCTCGATAATCGCGCCAGTAAACGCGTTTTCGATAATCTGGTTACAAATCGCCTGAAATTCTGTAACTGAATATACGACAGGATTATCCATTTTAGGCCTTCGTTTCAACTTCTTTTGTTTCAGACTTAGAAGCCTCTTTGGCCTTTTCTTCTGCTGGCTTTTCCTTAACAAAATGAGCCTTTTGCTCTTCTAGAGATTCTCTAGCAGCATCAGCTTTCAAAGCCTCCTCCTCTTTACGGCGGCGCTCTTCTTCTTTGCGCTCCATTTCGCGAACTTTGCCAACGTCAAAACGACTATCGCTAGACATAAGCGCCTGCTGATAGAATCCTAGGCCACTCATAATCGTAAGCGTCAAAACTACAATACGAGTCACAATAACTACAATCGTTGCAATCGAAAGATCCACACCGGTAGCCACCAAAACTGCCACGAAAGCACCTTCATAGCCACCAAGGCCACCAGGTGTTACCATAACCGTACCAACGACACTTGCCACACCTTCGGCAATCATAATCTGAGGCAAAATCTCTGGATGACCAAGCGCGCAGCCTACAACCCAGTAAGTCGCAAGTTCCAAGAACGAGAATACGAAGCCCCAAATAATAGGCTTCTTCAAAATATTCTTATCTCGCATGAGCGCTAGATAATCCGAACGCATATCCGTAAAGAATCGCTCAACATTCTCGCGCGTAAAGTTTCTCTTCTTAGCTGGTTTTTCTGGATTATTAGCCCTATTCTGATTCTTACGCCTCTGCCATCTATCTGCAAAGTTTGCAAGCTTATCCTTCAAGAAATCAACATTCTTCTGTTTTCTAAGAACAAGGACAGCAACAACAATCAAAAGCTGGATACCCGCTGCAATACCGCCAGCAAGCCACAAATACCAACCATTTCCAGGGCGGACACAGCCCGCAATCAGTACGACAATAATCGCGATCATTGTCTGAACAGCATTACCGACCGCGCAAATTGCATAGCGAAGGCCATGAATAAAGCTCACCTGACCAGCCGAAACCTCAAGCTCACGAAGGCGCCAAATAAGATACGCTAGGCCACTCATACCGCCGCTTGGCATCGTGTGGTTTACAAAGTTAATTTCGAGCGAAATACGCGTTAGTTTTAGATTGCTAACCTTCATTTTTCTGCGCTGTTTCAAGAACGAGAAATACATCTGACCAGCCGCAAAATACATCATGAACTGCTCTGGAATCAAAAGAAGAAGCACCCAGATATTCAATTCCCTAAAGGCATCGACAGTTGCCTGGAACATTGTCATTTCCCGACCATCGATCGTAACGACCTCAGAAAAAGTGCTATAACCAATTACTACCACCAAAATAAGGGTGACAGCACTAAGAATCTTCTTAAACATGATAAAATTATAACATATGATTTTTATGCTAATTTTAGGTCGCGAGCCAAAACTTTCCCTCGTTGAACTCGAAGCGCTTTTTGGTAGCGAAAATGTCAAAAAAGTAGCACCAGAAATTGCATTCGTCGAAACAGACAGTCTTAATCTCGAACATCTTGGTGGCTCTATCAAAGCCGGAAAAATCCTTGAAGAATCTGTCACGGATTATCTTGCCAAACTTCCAGAAGGCAAAATCACCCTCGGTATCTCAGACTATTCCGCCAAAGCCAACAAAAAATCCAGCTGGACACTTGCGCTCAAATACAAGAATCTTCTCAAGCGCCATGGCCGCAATGTTCGCCTAATACCGAACAATGACGGCCCAGTCCTTAGCTCCGCCGCATCTCATCACAACCAACTCGGCGAGAAGCTAAACCACATCGAAATCCTAAAATTCAACAATCACCTCGCCGTTTCTATTGGTACGCAAAACATCACTGCCTATGCCAAACGCGACCGCGAACGTCCAGCCCGCGACGCCTTTGTTGGCATGCTTCCACCAAAGCTAGCCCAAATCCTAATCAACATTGCCGTTGGCGAATTCAAAAAAGAAAATCAAGACCAAAAAGATCTCGTCGTTCTTGATCCGTTCTGTGGCACTGGCGTTGTTTTGCAGGAAGCCACCCTCATGGGCTATTCCGCCTATGGCACCGACCTTAGCGAAAAAATGATTTCCTATTCCAAGAAAAACATGGATTGGCTAACTAACCGCACACCAGAATTACAAGAAAAAGATGCGCCAAAGCTATACCTAGAGCCAGGCGACGCCACCGATCATAGCTGGAATCTCGCCAAAGTTAACTGTATCGCCAGCGAAATTTACCTTGGTCACCCGCTATCACAGGCGCCAAGCGGCATCAAACTAAAAGAGTATCAACAGTCTACAAAAGCTCTTCTAACCAGCTTTTTGAAGAATATTGGCGCTCAAATTACCTCCGGAGCCACGCTCTGTCTAGCCACTCCAGCTTGGCTACGTCCAAATGGGCACTATGAAGGGGTAAATATCCTTGACGAAATCGAGAAACTTGGGTATAATACCCTTCAGTATAAGCACGCAGCGAGTCAAGACCTTCTCTATTATAGAGACGGACAGATCGTTGCGCGCAAATTATTAATTTTAAGGAAACAGTAGTAGTATGTCACATGTCAAAGCTGGCGGTACCAGCAAAAACCTACACAACAACGCTGGTCAGCGCCTAGGCGTCAAGCGTTTTGGTGGTCAGACCGTTCGCACTGGCGAAGTACTCGTTCGCCAAACCGGCGCTACGAAGATCGCTGGCCCAGGCACGTTCATGAGCCGCAACTTCACCATCCATGCTGCAATCGATGGTAAAGTCGTCTTCGTTAAGACCAAAAAGAATCACTTCTCAGGTAAAAGCGTTCCACGCACTCGCGTAGAAGTTCACGCAGCCTAAGTAAAAATAAAGCCCGTAAGGGCTTATTTTTATTCTTTAATTTCGACGCTTACTGCCGCATGGTCCGAAACGAGTTCTTTGTGAACCTCAAAGTTGCTCCATTCAAGATCATTCGATATAAGAATATGATCACAGGCTACATCTTTTACAAACTTTAGATTCATTAAAGTCTGCTTTGTACCAGTCTCGACCGTCAAATCTTTCAAGAAATCAAACTCGCGCATTGCTGGCGCCGCTGCTTCAAGATTCAAATCACCGCAAAATACCAACTTATTATCTATATCACGAATCAAATCTGCTAGCCTTTGTGCGCATTCAACCGAAACTTCGTTGCCAAGCGGATTCGCCTGCCAGTAACCATGATGCGTTACAATCGTAAAACCATTTTCTAACTTCGCAATAATTGCACCATAACCCTGTTTTTCAACCTGCGCATGCCACTCCTTAACATAATTCATCTCGTTACTATAAGTACCGTGAATCCATGGCGTCTCGGAACTTACGATTGGAATCTTGCTCAAGATTGCATTGCCTTGTTCGATAACCGCCGTACCATCAAGCATACGGACACCCCAGTTAGACTGACGCACCTCATAATCAAAACCGCCGGCCTCTTTCAAAACATCTACCGTATCCGCAAAATGTGCGAGATGATCTGGCGCCTCCGCACTCCAAACCGCCTCTTGAAGACAAACTACATCATAATCGTTTTCTCTCAGGAACCTCGACAACGCACCCTTCATACGTCCAGTCCAAACATTTAGCTGCAATACCTTCATATTTACCTCCTTATAGCTTAGAAATCTCAAGTAGCGCCCATTCTACTGGCATCCAGATATCCGTAATACCAGAACTCTTGGTCATCATATCTGCTTCCGCAATAATCTTTAGCGCCCGAACGGGCTTCTTATTCTTACCATCAATCAACTTAATACATTGACCAGCCATTGTACCAATAATCAGTGGTGCCGCAGATCTAGATTCTATCTTGCGAAGCTTCCTGATAGCATCTGCACCACGCCCAGCGTAAGCATCCTGGAAGGGCTTGCAGTTTTCAAACTTATCTCGAGTCTTTTCCTCGGTTGTTATAAATTCTTCGACCTCAATATCCTTACAGGCAAAGACACTCTTCACGTAGGCAAAAGTCTTATTCAGTTTATCGTTTACAACAACTACATTAAAGCTAGTGTCGGCATAATCTGGCAGTTTCTCGAAACACTCCGGCTTCGAGCTTAAATCTTTGATCAAAATCTTTCGCCCGGAGCCATCATCAAACAAGCTAACACCTCTAAATATCGAATCCAAATCAGATAGATCAATATTCTCAGTCTCAACCACCTCGTAATTATCTCCGAGAATACGCTTAGCGGTTCGCATCATCGCCTCTCGATCCGTACCATGCAGTATCTTAATCGGCATTACTTAGTCTCCTTGTATCCAGGCTGGCATTTCGGACAAAAATGCGTACCACGTCCAGCTACTCGAATTTTTAAAATATTTGTTCCACAATGCGTGCAGGCTTCGCCATCGCGTCTAAAAACTTGCGCAAACTTATCCAAATAATTTCCACGCGAGCCGTCCGGCTTCACATAGTCCTTCATGGTCGAGCCACCAGACTCAATCGCACGTGTCATAACATCACGCGCGGCGGCTAACAATTCGTCGGATTCCGCACGCGTCAAAGTTCCAGCATTTCGTCCAGGAAAAACTTTGGATTTAAAACAAGCTTCATCAACATAAATATTTCCAAGCCCACAAATTAGCTTTTGGTTTAATAAAACCGCCTTAATTGACGTATTTTTATGACGATTTAACATTTCATAAAAATCATCTTCGCGCATATCCCAAGGCTCAGGCCCAAGTTCGCTCAAAAACTTATCGTTTTTAAGATCTTTTTCGGACATAATTGCCAAGAATCCAAACTTTCGAAGATCGTTAAAATACAGATGTGAGCCATCTTCAAACTCAAAATAAACCCTCGTATGACGGCTCGGCATCTCAGCAATAAAGTTACCATCTGGGTGACCAGCCGCAAAACGCCCATCCTTATCAACATATATCATCTGACCGGTCATGCGCATATGACCAAGGATAGTCCGCCCGTCTCCTAGCCCAAGAAGCAAAGCCTTGCCCTTACGGTCAATTTTTACGAATTCCCGCCCCTGTAAGCTATCGCTCTCACCCCTGAAGCTTTTTTCGCACAAAACACAGCATTGAACAATTTTTTTGTTCAATATTAACCCCTGTAACCCACGCCTTATCGTCTCAATTTCTGGAAGTTCCGGCATCAGTTTCCCCGCTCTCAAGCTATGCCATGTACAAAGAGTAGATAGTAAGCCAAGCCGTTCTTAAACATATGAACCAGCATGCCACCCCAAATCGTTCCCGTATATTCACGGATCAAGCACATAACTAGACTCATCGAAGCAACCGACACAGCAACATTAACCTGTAGATGTACTACGCCGAACAAGACGGACACCAAAAGAATTGCCGGCCAAGCAGGAATCCTTAGTCGTAGTTTGCCATATAGCCAACCACGGAAGACAATTTCCTCTGCTATCGGGGCAATCACGACAAGCGCAATAAATGCCATCAGCATATCTGTTGTACCAGATATATTCTCGTAGCCAACTTCCTGCTTCTGTTCCCAGTCAACGAATGGCAATAGCCACTGCATAATCGCAGTAATTACAAATGCAATAATCAAAGACAAAACAAATCCCACAAGCGCCAAACCAATATCTGTCCAGGTAAGCAAACCTCGAAGACCCAACTCATCACGCGTTGTTTTCTCTTTCAAAACAAGCCATGGCAGGAATATCGTAACTGCAAGGCAGACGACATAAATAACCGCAGAGAGAATCGTCTCGAAAGTTGCGTTATCGACAAACTGCACACCAAATACACGGTTCAAAATGATCAAAGCGCCCATAACAAGGTACTGAGAACCAAACAACGCTATGGCTACCCATGCAGATAGAAGGAAGCATCTTAGAACCCCAAGACCAATCTTCCAACCTTTGCTCTTCTTTTCTTGCTTACGCCACTTTTTCTTTAGCTCACGAATCTTTGCATAGTAGCCTGTTTCTGCCTCTTCTTCGGCAGAAACTTTTGCAACAACTTTCTCTTTTGGAACTACAGAAACAACCTTCCCTACAGGCTTCTTATCGGTTCCTAGTACTTTGTCCGCTTTCTTTTTCTTTACGGATTGTTTTGTTGTCGTCATATCTCCTCCCTACCTTTGCATAAGACGCATTACGTCGATTACGGTCACGATCAAAGCTAGAATAATAATCGCCATAAATGCACGACCAACAATCTTCTCTTCTTTCTCTTTCGTAAGCTCTTTCTTGCGTAGCTTAAAGATTGTAATTAGTAGCCATCTACCGCCATCAAGTGCAGGAATTGGCAAAACATTCATACAAGCAAGAGAGATCGAAATGATAGCCACCAAGAAGAATACGCTGGTTGCGCTATCGCTCACAAACGCAGGAAATAGTATTCCAATAATACCAACAGGACCACTCAAGCCATCAGTTGCCGATTTGAGCGCCTCAGAGCCTTCCTGACGCGTTTCAGACGCAGGACTTACCTGTTTTACTATTCCAGTCACCAAATTCACCAAAAGCGTCCCTACGCCCTTGAAAGTTTCCCCTGTTAACTGCAAAGTCAAACCCGCACCGACAATTGGCGCACTCCAAGTACTCCTATGTACAGACGAGCCACTGAGCACTGCACCAAAAAGATACTCCGAACCTTCCTCATTTAACTTCACAGAAGCGCTTTTTTCTTCGCCGTTGCGCTCATAATAGATCACAACGTGCTGGCCAGGATATTGCTTCGTATAATCAGTAAAATCGCTAGGCATATTGATATCTTCTTCCATCATGCCAGTAGTTGGACACGGCGCTTTATCGCATACGACGCTCATATCACGACCGATGCGCTTAATAGTATCACCCTCCTGGAAGCCAGCATTTGCGGCAGGACTATCAGGTTTAATGGCGCTCAGGACAACCGGAGACGTTACTACTACGCGACTATCCGAGGCAATCTCGAACTGATTATCCAAAAACCGTGGCATACCTGTAATGGCCAAGACCGTCAAAATCACAAAGGCAATTAGCCAGTTTGCAGCAACACCGCCGAACAAGATCTTAGTCTTTCCCCAGTAACTAGCGCGGCCGAAACTACCCTTTTCCTTAGCAGCATCACTTTCGCCCTTCATCTGGCAAAAACCACCGATCGGCAACCAGTTCAGAGAGATAATCAAACCTTCGCCAGGCATCTTTTTCCATTGCTTCTTTGGGATACGTTTCCACTTACCATTAACCTTGCGCCAACACAAAGCTCTTGGTGGGAAGCAGATGCCAAATTCTTCTACCTCTACCCCGTTTTTTCTGGCCATCAAGAAGTGGCCAAACTCGTGCGCTGTTACCAAGAACACGAGCATAAATAAACCTATAATAACTCCAAACAATACACTCATTATTCTTTAATTGTAGCACAGCATTTTTCAATTAACATAAGCCTTGAAAGACTACCCTAAACATAAGCATGAATGCTATAATATATAGCAAATATTAACCATAAGGAATAATTAATGAATAAGAATATCATTAAAACAATTCTTGGTGTTGCCATGATGGTATTTGGTGCAGTCTGCATCCTTGCCGTTTTCCTTCCATGGATCTCGGTTAGCTTCATGGGTCAATCAGCCGACGCCGGCTTCTTTAGCGCAAGCTCTGGCGGCCAAACACAATCCTTTACTAGCGAAGAAGGCTTCCCTATTGCCTTCCCAATCCTATTAATCGCAGGTGGCGCTATTAGTATTATTAGTGGTGCCCTATATGGCTTCGTCAAAAATATCAAAACTAGCATTACTGCGAGTATCGCTCTAGTTGGCGGTCTAGTTTCCCTAGGCACAGCTATTGCTTTCAATATCTGGTTCAATAACCAGCTAAATAGCTCACTAGAATCTTCATCAGAATATGGCAGCTTCGTATCTGCTATGGCTAGCATGATTAAAGAAATGATGCACCCAGCCGTTGGTTTCATTCTTACTATCATCTTTGGCGCTCTTGGCGCAGTTAGCGGCATTGCTGGTATTATTGTTGGCGTAATAAACAAAGGTCAAGCCGTAGCTCCAGTAGCAGCAGCTCCAGTAACGACAGTTGCAGCTCCAGTTACTCCTGTAACACCAGTCGCACCAGCAGCTCCTGCAGCACCAGCAGCTCCAGCTGAACCAGTTGCACCTGCTACACCAGCAGCTCCTGCAGCTCCTGCTGAACCAGTAGCACCTGTTACTCCAGCAGAACCAGTTACTCCTGCAGCACCTGCAGAACCAACAGCTCCAACTGATACAACAACCCCTAGCGAACCAACAGCTCCCCTAGCTTAAGCTCGCAAAACTAAAAAATATCCACAAATCACAGTGGATATTTTTTGTTAGTAACGCATTTGATTGGTAAAACAAAAAAATATCTGCATGTTTCTTTGCAGATATTTTTTAGTTTACCAAAGACTAGGCAATACTTACGATTTCAATCTTGGTATATTTCTGGCGGTGACCAATTTCTTTGTGGACACGCTTCTTAGAATGGTAACGAATGACGCGGAGCTTTTCACCGGCGACTTTCTCTTCTACGATCTTCGCCTTTACCTTTACTCCCTTAACTGTTGGTTCGCCGACAGTAGTTTTGTCGCCATCAATTACGAGCAAAGCGTCAAGAGCGAGATCTTTAGTTCCTTCCGGGAGGAGGTCCACCAGGAGGGTCTCTTTTTCAGCGACAACATACTGTTTGCCGCCAACCTTAATGACTGCTTTTTTCATACAGACTATTTTAACAGATTACAAATAACTTTGCAAGCGAACCAGATAGCCATCTTATCGTTTACAACAAAAAAGAGCCTTAACTACCCACTGCTAAGACTCTTTAAAACCCTATTCTGCTACCCATCTGCAGGACATTGTTTTACAAAGAAAAGATCAAAATTACGTTATTTATAAAGGTTCAAGCTATTTCTCAAGCTATATACAAGTTTTTAAAAAGAAGTTTTACAAATGTTTGTTTTTGCACAAAAGCTACAAATTACATGAGCTCGTTTGTTTATTCATTCTAGAATCATCTAGTATTACAGCTCGTATTTTTGTAACTCATTCCGATGAATCTTAACAATAAATTAACTGCGAGATAAAAATTTATTGTTCTTCCTCACCAAGTTCTAAATGAACCTGAGCCTTCGCGGAATCCCTTACGCGAATACTCTAATCCCCCAGATTAAGCCCCCCTAGTTACTTAATCTATTTATCTGATTTTTCAGACTTGTCTGTAGAAGCATCATTATGAGGCTTGCCACCACTCTTTGTAGTTTTAGCCATCTTATTTACTTCTTTCTGGCTGCGATACCAATAGGCACCACCAACACCAAGACAGACTACAGCGATAATTGCAGTTGCAATTTCGACTGGACCCGTATGAGGAAATTCTTGTGGTATGTTTGGCTTGTCACAAATTTCCGTAATTGTAATCGTAGATTGATCCGTATGCGTACCAGTAGTATCATCCGTTACGGAAATCGTATTTGGATAAGATGCTGTAGTACAATCAATCAAATCATATAGATTATCTTTTACTTTTACCTGATAAGTAATTGTTGCAGAAGCACCAGGACCATAGGTACCAGTGTTAATGCCATTTATACCAATCACGTCATCAAGTATGACACCATCCGGATTAGCATTGTTTACAAGCTTTGTAGTGCCAGGAATAAGGTCTACTTCACTCGGCAAATCATCACGGAAGGTTACATTTGTAAGATCTTTGCTACCGTTGTTCGCGTAACGAATACGATAAGTAACCGTATCGCCAGGCTTAGCCTGAACATTCTTAGAGAAGTTTACGCCATCAAGCGAAGCTTCCTTAATAATCTGCGAATCAGCCTGTTCTGTATGGAACGTATAGCTAATATAGCCAGAATATTCCGCACAAGCACAGATCTTACCATTCATTTCGAGGCTACCGATTAGAGCACCACCCCTCTTTGAATCAGAAGGAAAGATGTCGTTATCGTTCTCTGCGTTAGTGGCAAGCTTTTGGCCATTTGTTGGATTGTTATTGTGAAGTGTTACAGTTGCTTCATCAAGAACAATCTTCATTTCCTTATCGGTTGGGTTGGCTAGGTTAAGACTATCAAAGACATAATCGCCTTCAGATAGGACTACCTGACCGTTATCATCCCAATAATAAGTATTCGTATCGTTATTCCAGTGGAAGCTATCATAGGAGAACTGAGCACCAAGCTGGGCATCGTTCTGGCCTGCAGCTACGGAAGCTGGAATCTTCATACGAACGCGCGTGTTGTATAGTGTACCAACACCGCCACATTCACCCATGTCGGTATAGCCTTCTGGGTAAGTGTAATTGTTGTTAATGAAGTATTCTGCTGCTTTAGCTTTTAGATTACCAATCTGACTCATAGCGTCATTGTGGTAATAGACGCGTACTTCGTAAGTCTGACCAGCTTCTAGCCTCAAGGCTTCGCCGTCATTAGAATACGTCTCGAAGTTCGCATTCGTATCGCTTGCGACACGTACGCGCACGAACTCAAGCTCGGACCCCAGACCTTCACCAAGACAGTCTTTGGTGTTATCACCATCGACATAGTTGTCTTCGTGACAGTTGTTCGTAATATGGTTCAAGATACCATATTTCGAAGGCTGACCCATGGTGTAGCGTTCATCAATGTTGGTATCCCATGCCGATGTGTTGGCAACAGGAGCAACTACTGATGTCACTGCAGCCACAGCTGCCGCGAGCAGTCCCTTCCATTTACGTTTGATATTTTTTTGTTTTAGCATAACAAACTCCTTTTTACTTTCTAAATTCCATCGGAGATTCCGCGGGTATCTACTGGGGCTGCGGTCTCCTGTCCACGCTGGTTATTAACGTCGTTCTGTTCTTGATGAGCTGCTTCTTGTTGTTGCTGACGCGCCGCATCCTCTGGAGTACGGTTTACGTCACCAGCATGATCGCCGTTAGCGTTCTGCGCCTGTGGACTTACTGCTTCGGTAGTCGTCGTACCATTGAGGTCGACTTGGTTTATATTCTCAGTAACCCGAGTACCTTCCTGAACCGGAGTTACGTTACCACCTTGGCCTTGTGCTAGAGCATCCTCGTGTTTAGCAACATCCTGGGTTGTAGTAGTTGTAACAGGAGTTGTCTCAGTTTGGGTCGTAGTAGTTTGTGTAGGAGTAGTCGTGGTTTCAGTAGGAGTTGTTGTAGTCTCCGTAGGAGTTGTAGTGGTTTCTGTAGGTGTCGTAGTTGTAGTCTCCGTAGGTGTGGTTGTCGTAGTCGTAGTTGTAGTTGTCTCTGAAGGTGGTTGAGTTGTCGTAGTTGTGATATATGGAATATCTGGAATCCTCTCCTTGTAGACAATCTGAGTACATTCATCCTTAACAAGAAGTACTAAATCAACATCGCCAATGGTGCCACTGATTTCATAAGCTGGGGTATTAACCTCATTCTTCTCACAAGCGACAAGATCGATGTTATCCTTCGTAGCTGGCTTGTTTGCATCGTACTCTACCATGTAGAAGTTATGATAGGTACCATTAAGCGTAGTCTTCTCGACGGTAGAGTTCTCCATAATCTGATCAAGAACTTTACACATATCGTCGTAAGCACCATTTTCGTTTTTAACGATGGCAGCTTCCATTTGTTCGCCAGACATACCCTTTAGAGAATCTGGGAGCAATTCGCTACCACCCTGAGCGCTCATTGCACGAGCGACCATTGCGATAGAACCAGCCTGATCTTTCCAGCTTTCGCTAAGAGTATCTTTGAACTCTTTCTGACCTTCCTCGGTATCAAGAGAGCCTTCAGCTCTAAACTTCTCAAGAACAGAAGCAGGAGCAATATTATATGCGCCATTCTTTTCTGGGTTGGAATTTTCACCATTTTCGTCAGCGAAGAGGCCAATAGACCAGTTACCACCTTCGTGGCTAAAGCCTTCATGATTCTTCTCGGCCGCCGCTTCAGTTGCCATTCTAACCACGTCGTCATCAGTTAGCTCGGTCGTAGTCGTACCGGTAACTTCGGTACCATAAGTCATACCACGATTACCTGCGTCACGAGCTGCTTTAGCATCATTATTTTTCTTTACAGCACTACCGATACCAAATGCCGCCAAGAGACCAATACCGATTGCAGCAACCGTAGCAAATATCTTTTTACCACGTTCGCCAAATAATGAACGTTTCTCACGAGTTTCAGCGGAGGTTTCCTCTTCTTCTGACTCTTCATCCTCCTCGGAATCATCGTCATCATCTTCCGCAGAGTCTTCACCCTCCTCGGAATCATCGTCGTTATCTTCCCCAGAGTCGTCGCCTTCCCCAGAATCATCACTATCGTCTTCCTCGGAGTCATCACCACCGGTTTCTTCGGAATTATCATCAGATCCCTCTGAATCATCACTATTATCTCCCTCGGAGTCATCACCGTCTTCCTCGGAATCGTCGCCGGTTTCTTCAGAAGCTCCTTCTACTGGAACAGGAGGAACTGGTACTGGTGGTATTGGTGCTGTTGCTTCTTCTTCGGTAGTCTCTTCGGAATCGCCATCACCTTCCTCGCTATTATCACCAGATTCTTCAGAGCTATCACCCTCTTCTTCGGAATTATCACCCTCTTCTTCAGAGTTATCGCCGCCAGTTTCTTCAGGCGTCTCTTCTGACGAAGCTTCTTCGGCAGAAGCTTCCTCGGCAGGAGCTTCTTCGGCAGAAGCTTCCTCGGCTGGCTCGGCAGTCTCTTCTTCTGCTGTAGGCTTTGCAGTCTCCTCTTCGCCTGGCTTTGCGGTTTCTTCTTCGCCTGGCTTTGCAGCTTCTGTCTCTACTGGAGGTACTGGAGCTTCCTCTGCTGGCTTTGCGGTTTCTTCTTCCTTTGGTTTACCGCCAGTCTCGCCCTTCTTCTCCTTACGCTCATTCATAGCCTTGGTATCTTCTTCAGAGAAGTTAGCCACAATGTTCATTAGCTCCATCATGCGACTACCACTCGGATCGCCTAGAGCATATTCTTTGAGCTTACTTGGCCTATAGCTAGGAAGCGAAACACCTGCTTTTTTGGCAGCACGCAAAACGTCTGCTGGCCTATAGCTACCAATATTGTCGACGATGCCTTCGACTCGTCCTTCGAACGTCTCTTGATTGTTCTCAGTTTCAGCGCCATTATCATCACTCTCGTCATCTTCTTCGCCGTTGCCACCTGGAGCAATTTCTTCAGCGGGAACCCCAGTTTCAACAGTTTCAAAATGAACACTTGTGTCATCGTCGTTGCCCCAATTGCCTTCTTCGGCAGTATACATTTCCTGAAGCTGGTCTTCAGGGATAGTATAAGTTTCTGTATTCTGACCGTCAGTCAGAACATCCCAGTTGTACGGAGAACCGCCGCCACCGGTCTCGCCGGTGCCTGGTTTGGATTCATGTCCAGCCATATCTTTTTCCTTTTTGTTTTTAATTTTTATTTTGACCTTTTGCAAAAAGTTTATCACTAGCGTTTTGATTCTGTCAATAAGAATTATTCGGATTTAAAAATTCACAAAACTGAACACAATTTTTAATTGCCAAATTCAAAAACAAAAATTCTGCCGCAAAATTGACGACAAAATTCCGAAAGCCCGAACAACAAAAATAAGCTCACTCTGATTTGAGTGGCTTATTTTTATTACTCTATCTTATAGGCAATTACTTTCTGTATTACTTTGGTATTGTTTTCTCTATCGTATAGGCTTGTTCCTGTTTAAAGTTTTTATATTTGTTTTTATGGTTTAAATAGATTTATTACATTAGCTAGTCTTCTAGCACGCTGTCACCAACTTTTCCAAGAATGGTATTGATGAATCCACCAATTTTACGTGCTTTGATTCGTTTTAAGGCTTCCGGCGATGCCTCTTCCGGGCTCACATAATCCTCTTCGCCTTTGATCGCTTCGAAACCCATCTCTTCTACTTCCTGTTCGATCTTTTCCTGTTCTGTTAATTCTTTGTTGTTCTGCAAATCCTTTTTTGCATCATAGTTACTCATTTGTGGGATTGCGAATTGTTTTTGTGAAGCCATTTTATATTATTTCCTTTCAGCTTTTTGCTTTCCGGATACCCAGCGGATTTGTTTTTATTTTTATTTGTTAGATTTTTGTTTTGTTTATCTAACTGTCCTTATATTAGCATAAGCGTTTCATTTTGTCAACTACATTTTCAATACATTTTTATTTCATTGTCAAACATATAAGATTACTCCGCCCTATTGCTTTTTCTTAAAAATATTTCTATACCAACAAAAATCCCCCGTTTGCGGGGGATTCTGTGCCTATATATATTATTAGGCTTTCTCTAACGAGATAGTTACATTCTCGCCACCAAGCTTGATGACTTCATCGTAACTATAGTTCTCTTTTGGATCAAAGGTCGTAGCAAGCACCTCGCTCTTCAAAGTCTCAAGATGTTCTTCTGGGACTTCACAAGACACAGAGAGCTTAATCCTATCATCGACGTTTAGTCCTGCCTTCTTACGAGCGGCTTGAACAAAGCGAATTAGCTCACGGACATAACCTTCACGTTCTAGTTCTGGCGTTAGCTTCTTATCTAGGAACAATTCATCGCCATTTTCTACGGTCTTTACATTGACCTCCTCGGCAATAATTTGCTCATAAAAGCTCTCCAGAGCCTCGCCAGCATAGCTTAAGCGGCTTAGAGGCTGACGAACCTTAATCTGACCAAACTCATCATTACGCTCCATTCTGAGGCCTAGGCCAGCCGTAATGATTTCGCGGCAGCGACCCATCTTACCAAGAAGAACAGCATCGATCTCGCCAGCTTCTGGCCAGTCCTGAAGATGTACACTAGATACACCAACCATATTCTGCCACAATTCCTCTGCTAGGAACGGAACAAATGGCGCAATGATTAGAGCTAGATAGCTAAGTACATAATGTAAGGTTGCATATGCCTCGTTCTTATCTTTAGTCTCTTCGCTCTTGTAGAAACGGCGGCGACTGCGGCGAACGAACCAGTTAGACATATCGTCAATAAATGGCAATACCTCCGCTAGTGCGCTTGGCAAGTTGTATGCGCGCATATTCTCATCAATCTCGTTCCTTAGCTGATATAGTCTCGAAACGATCCATTTATCTAGCGGATTCTCAAGTTTCTCTGGAGCCTCAAGCTTAACTTTCTTCTCGCCATTAACTTCTTCGAACTTTGGCTCGTATTCCCAACCATCTACGCTGGCATACATCGTAAAGAAGTCATAGACGTTCCAGATCATCGTAAGCTTACGAGCCGTATCAGAAACATCCTTATCTAGAAGCGCAAAGTCCTCACCTGCAAGCACTGGGCTAGATAGCAACTGGAAGCGTAAAGCATCAGCCGAGAACTTATCCATGAGCTCATTTGGATCAGTATAGTTACCGAGCGACTTACTCATCTTGCGACCATCATTACCCGCCAAAGTACCAGTCGTAATAACGTTCTTGAAAGCCTTATCACCAAAGAGTGCGGTATTTAGCGCATGCACATAATAGAACCATGCACGAACCTGACCGATATACTCTACGATAAAGTCAGCTGGGTAATTCTTCTCGAACTTCTCTTTATTCTCGAATGGATAATGTAGCTGAGCAAATGGCATCGAACCAGATTCGAACCAACAGTCCAAAACCTTATCTACACGTTTAAAATGCTCGCCATCAATATCGAACTCAATCGAATCTACCCATGGGCGATGGTAATCTTCTAGGCGAACGCCAGATAGTTCATAAAGTTCATCATAAGAACCAACCACCTTAACGGTACCCTTATCGCCTTTCCATACCGGCATAGCCGTTGCCCAGAAGCGATCACGAGAGAGGTTCCAATCTGGAGCCGCCTGAATATTCTTCTCAAAGCGACCATGCTTCAAATGTTCTGGGAACCAGTTAATTCCCTCGTTCTTCTCTAGCATCAAAGGTTTACTGCCCTCAATATCAAAGAACCAGCTTGGAATAGCGCGATACATAATACGCTGTTTGCTGCGAGGGTTAAATGGATATTCGTGCTTAATATATTCAATCTTCCAAATAACACCTTCGGCTTCGAGGCACTTAGCAATAAACTTATTGCCAGACCAGACCTCGATACCGTTTTCGTCAGTATCACGGACACCGAGCTTATGAAGCGCTTCAGCCCACTCTGGGAAGTAATAACCGTTATCGTTAATTACATGACGAACAGGAATTTTCTTCTCTTTACCAATCTTAAAGTCGTCTTCACCGTAAGCAGGGGCCGTATGAACGATACCAGTACCCTCTTCTGCGGTAACATAATCACCCGAGAACACCTTAAAGGAGTATGCGCTCTGTGATATAATTCCGTCCACATCTTCGAACAATGGTTCGTATTCTCTGTCGACTAATTGCGCGCCATGATATACTTTCTCTGCTTTTGCATCTTCGCCAAATAGCTTCTTGGCGGCAGTTTCAGCAACGATTAGCTTAGCACCATCAACGTCATAAACACCGTAATCTAGCTTTTCGCTTACTACGAGTGCCATGTTTGCTGGCAAAGTCCAAGGGGTCGTCGTCCAAGCAAGCATATATTCGTCGCTGTCTTTTAGTTTAAACTTTACATATGCGCTCGGATCAGTAACTGTCTGGTAAGCATCGTTATCCATAGTAACTTCTGCTTTAGAAACAGGTGTCGCGAACTTTGTATCATACATCAAGACCTTTTCGCCTTCATAAATCTTGCCTTTTTCGTAAAGTGTCTTGAACGCCCACCATACCGACTCCATGAAGTCCTTATTCATGGTGCGGTAACAATTATCCATATCTACCCAACGACCAACACGCTCAATCGTGCCACGCCAGGCTTCAGAATTAGCCACCATCGACTTGCGAGCAGTCGTAATATAATCCTCAAGCGAAATCTTTGTGCCGATATCGCGGCGATCGGTAATACCCATCTGCTTCTCGACAAAGTTTTCTGCTGGAAGACCATGGCAGTCCCAACCCCAGCGGCGCTCAACGCGCTTACCGTTCATTGTCCAGAAACGTGGAACAGCATCCTTTACGACGCTAGATAGCAAGGTACCGTGATGTGGCAAGCCAGTAATAAATGGAGGCCCATCATAAAAGACATAAGAATCGTCAATATCACGTTGTTCGATCGATTTTTCGAAAGTCTTATTTTTCTTCCACCAATCGACAAGTGCTTTTTCGTACTCACTCGCACGTCGGCGTTCGCCATATTTGTACTTCATGCACATTCCTTTCTTTTTGCTTTAGTACTTTTTGAATGCTCGAAACTTCCTATGCTTTTTGCATAAAAAATTTCCAACTTTCATTGGAACTCATTTCATACACGCATAAATTCGTGATACTACCTGAGCGGTACCATCCAATTTCCGATTCATTAGTCTCCATGCCACCCCTTAGGGCTTTACGACAACTAATATACTCGGCACTTATTTCTCCTCTCACGCGGGCTTACGGACAGTTCTACTCGAGACAACATCTCTTTCTTCTGTCAGCTCGTGGTTGATGGCCACTCTAACGCTTTATAGCTAAATTATATCACGTTTTTGTTATTTGCAACTTTTTTATTCGCTCTGAACATTTTTGCAAGCATAAGCATTTGACATTTCCCAAAAGCTCCCATTTACAAGAGGAGCTTTTCTTTGTACCATCAAACCATGGAAAAATTATTCGTAGCCAAGGTAGATTTTGATCCAGAACTAGGCAGAAAACAAAAAATCGCCGTACTTCTCGACTCTAATTTTGAATGCCCAGAAAAGACACAAGAAAACACTTTTGACATCGGTCTATCTTTCTACGAAACCCCCTCTACTAAATACTTCTTCGCTTCCTGCGAGCAAACCCCAGAAGACACAGAATACGTCCCCGTAGATAGCCTAAACAAAGATAACTGCCCAGATTACGAAGCCATCGAAGCCGCCATCAAAAAACTTGGCTACGAAAGATAAAAAAGAGCCATGTAAGTGGCTCTATTTTTATTGCTGTATCATATAGTACGCTACGTCGTCGATCTGTGGTAGCTGTTTGCCTCGCCACATCTGTAGCAACCTTCCCTGGCTATCTAGTGCCAAGATTGATGGATATTCAACTACATCATAAGCTTTACAGAAGCTAACACCTGATGGTTCGTCTGGATTGATTGTTTCTGGAACATAACCCATTCTTACCTCTACATCGTGTAGCCACTCGCGTACTGTACGACCATAATCTGACGCTTCGCGCCAAACGATTACCACCCTCATTTTCTTTATTTCCTCTTAATATTCTTATTATCACCCTGACTTGCACGGCGAGCATTCATCTTTGCGCGCTGTTCTGCAATACAGTTTTCAAGTTCATCTAGAGTCTTAAACTCGCGGAATACGCTTACAAAACGGACATAAGCCATCTCGTTTGTATCAGACAAAACCTCAAGAATAGTCTCGCCAATCGCGCTAGAAGGCACTTCGTCCTTTCCGAGCGCATAGATGGCTTCTTCTACTCTATCAATTACGTCCTGAACATCAAGATCGCTCTCGAAGTATTTGCCAACGCTGCTACGTACTGATCCAGCCATTTTTTCGCGGTTAAACGCTTCACGGCTACCACTACGCTTCTTAACCATCATTCCTGGGCGCTCGATGCGCTCATAGGTCGTAAAACGATGCTTCCCATCCAAAGATACGCGGCGGCGACGAATCATTGTGCCGTCTTGAGATTCGCGGCTTTCAATAACTTTGCTTTCACCAATTTTCAGATGGCTCATCGCCTCTTACTCCTTAATTATTCTTGTTTCTCTTGTGGCGGCGAAGAATTGCTGGCAAATCGTTATCATCATCAGCCTGGGAACCAAATACGCCAGAGTTCCACATGTTTGTTGTAGTTGTAGAAGTAAACTCTTCACTACCCATTGGCTGCTGTGACTCAACAACTGGTTCTGGTTCAGCGACAGGAGCAACTGGTTCTGGTTCTGCTACTGGCATTGCTACTGGAGCAGCCTGAACTTCTGGCTCTGAAACTGGATTAATAACAGATTGTGCGCGTGGGTCGCTATTGTAATATTCAGAATCGAAACCGGTTGCAATAACAGTGACCATGATTTCGTCTTCTAGTTCTGGGCGAACACTCCAACCCATGATAATGTTTGCATCTTCGCTAACGTTTGCAGTAATAACTGCACCAGCTTCCTGAACTTCGGCCATAGAAACGTTTTCTGGACCAGATACAAGATATAGAACACCGCGAGCACCATCGATAGAAACCTCTAGGAGCGGAGATTCGATAGCTTGCTGAGCTGCGATTGCGGCACGGTTTTCGCCAGATGCGCGACCAATACCCATAAGTGCAGAACCTGCATCCTTGATAATTGCGCAAACATCGGCAAAGTCTAGGTTAATATCATGCTCTTCGGTAATGATTTCGGAAACACCCTGAACGCCCTGGCGAAGAACATCGTCAGCAATACGTAGAGATTCACGCCAAGGAATATTAACATCAACAACTTCCATTAGGCGATCATTTGGAATAGTAATAAGAGCATCAACACTGCGAGCCATATGTTCGATAGCCCAATCTGCATTGCGCTTACGAACTTTACCCTCGATTGAGAATGGCTTCGTAACAACACCTACAGTAAGGATACCGAGCTTGCGAGCTTCTTCTGCAACGATATAACCTGCACCAGAACCAGTACCACCACCAGCACCAAAGGTAACGAAGACCATATCTGCGCCTTCGAGAGCCTTCTTGATATCTTCGCGGCTTTCATCTGCAGCCTTTTCGCCCTTAGCAGGATCAGCGCCAGCACCAAGGCCCTTTGTGGAGTCCATATGTAGAGGAACCTTTACATCTGCCTTTGTGCTACGAAGCTGCTGAGCATCAGTATTTACTGCAATAAGTTCAACACCAGAAAGACCAACCTCGCGCATGCGATCGATTGCATGGCCGCCGGCGCCACCGACACCAACAACCTTAATTTTTGCTTCACTATCTATATCGTTAGGTTTTACCTCGGGCATTTGTTTTTACTCCTACTTTCCAATTCTTTATCTAATATAACATCTGTACAAATATTTTGCTAGACGGCAAGAAAACAGATACGAAAATATTAATGGAAGAATCCCATAAACTTTGAGAAGATATTTCCGCCGCCATTACCACTATTTTTGTGGCGTTTGCGTGAACGGCGACTGTTTTCATTGTATTCCCTAGCCTCCATATCACGAAGCATAAGGCCAATCGCAGTTGTATAATCAGATTTCAAGATATTCTTATCTGTTGCCGTAATACCTGGAAGCACCTCGCCCATACGGACGGCCATACTAAGCTTTGAGCGAACATAAAGATCCAAATTACGCATCTTTGCACCACCACCGGTCAAGATCAAACCCTCTGGCAAGCGCTTATCATAGCCAGAAGCAATCAAGCGATTGTGAACTTCTTCAAAGATTTCATCAAGACGAGCCTCAACAACCTCGTTAATCTCGCTACGTGAGAATACGTACTGATCACGACCATGCGTCAAAGTAACATCTTTGCCATCTTTGAACTGGCCATCAGCATGACGAAGTTTAACATCTTCGGCCAAATCTGGCGTTGCAGCCAAAATTGTAGCAAGATCACGCGTAATATCGTTGCTACCCATCGGAATAACAGATGTATACTGAAGTTCACCCTCGTCATAAATCGCAATACTAGTCGTTGCGCCACCGAAGTTTACAACGCCAATGCCGTTTTCTCTCTGACGATTCGTAATAATCGCCGTAGCCGCAGCCTCTGCCGCCGGAACGACCTCATGCATTGCAAGGTTGCCAGCACCAATACAAAGCTGATTCAAGTTCTCTACATCTGGCGTAAGCGCAGAAATCACGTTCGCGCGAATCTCCAAACGCGTACCAATCATGCCATAAGGATTACGAATACCGCCCTGGTTGTCCAAGATATATTCAAAAGGAATCAAGCTGAGCGTTGTTCTATTTTTTGGTACACGCCCCTCGATAGCGGTCTGATTGAGGCGCTCAATCACATTATCATCGATACCACGGCCCATCGAACCATCGACATTCGTGACCGTACCATCTACCTTTGTGCTAGCAATACTGTTCGTATTAATACTGACGCTAGCACCAGAAATATTGATACCGCTCATATTCTCTAGTTTATGAAGACAGACATTGAGTGGCTCAATCGGAGATTGAAGATCAGAAATAGCGCCACGACGAATACCCTCGGAATTCGCCTCACCAAAGCCAACAATCGTGACTTCGTCATTTACTTTACGACCAATAACTGCCCGAATTTTATTCGAGCCAAAATCGATACCAACTGCAAAGCGCGCTCTTTCTTCCATAACCTATATTGTAGCATAAGCACAAAGTAAATAAAAATACACCTGCCCTTATAAAACAGGTGTATTTTCTCAAATTAAAGCTGAGTAATAATTTCGTAGCCGTCTTCCGTAACAAGAACCGTGTGCTCGAAATGGCAGCCAAGCGAACCATCTTTCAAGCATACCGTCCAGCCATCGTCGCCCTCTACGACAACCGTATCTGGCTTGCCAAGGCTAGACATTGGCTCGATACAAATCGTATCACCAGGCTTCAAAGTGTAACCATGACCCTTCTTACCATAGTTAGGTACCTCTGGCTCCATGTGCATCTTTTTACCGATACCATGACCGACATAATTCTTAATTACACCAAGCTTACCCTTCTTTAAGGTCTTCTCTACAGCAAAGCCAATATCGCCAAGCTTAGCGCCTGGGCGAACCTGCTCAATGCCTTCATAAAGTGAAGATTCCGTAAAGCTCAAGAGATGCTTCTGGGCGGCCGTTGGCTTGCCAAGAATCATCGTAAAGGCCGAGTCAACATAATAGCCTTTATATTTGATAACGAGATCATAAGACACCTTATCGCCTTCTTCGAATACAACATCTTTCGGAATACCATGAATAAGCTCGTCGTTAACCGAAATACAGATAGAACCTGGAAAATCTACTTCTGGCTCATAATAGGCAATACCTGCGCCATATTCAAGAATCTTCTTTTCTACCCATTTATCAACTTCCTTGCCCGTCATTCCGGGCTTGGTATACTCACGAAGCTCTTTGAAAATCTGCGCCATGATTTTGCCGCCTTCGCGCATGGCATTAATTTTGTCGTAATCCATTAATCAATTACCTTCCACTCAGCAAGCTGCTTCTCGATACGCTTAGAGACCTCTTCAATCTCGCCAACACCATCGATATGCGCAATTTTTACGCCTTTTTCAGATAGCATTTCAGACATCACCTTAATTGTGCGATCAAAGATTGCCCAGCGTTGTTCGATAGCCTCATCAGTATCGTCTTCACGAGCGCGCAAAGACAAGCGCTTCTTTAGTTCTTCGTGAGGCACATCAAAGATAATTGCGCCATCGATATACTTCGTATCGCCATTATCTACAACCCACTTAGCCTGCCATTCATCGCGTGGATAACCATCAAGAATAGCATTAAAACCGGCTTCGTCGGCCTTAACAACAGCATCATGCATCATTTCGACAACTAGTTCATCTGGAACCAGTTCGCCCTTCTTCATAATCTCTTCAAGCTCGGGATCTTTACGATCGCGAAGCATCTGGCCAATGGACATCCATTTCCAGTTATGTTTTTCAGCCAGTTTTTGCCCCTGCAAACTTTTGCCACTGCCTGCTGGGCCAAAGAATATTATCATTTTTCTCCTTTAATTTTTTCAAATAAATTATATCGTGTTTCTTTACGCGCAAAAATACCCCGAACCGCGGGGTATTTTATGTCTCTTATTTAAGGCCTAACTTCATACGTTCGGCTTTTTCAGCTTTGCGCTTATCACGCAAAATAGCTTTCAAACGGCGTTCGCGCTTGGAAATTGGCTTAGAGAAGCGCATATTTTCCTTCGCAGTAGCCATTACGCCACTCTGAAGAACCTTGCGATTGAAACGACGAATGATGTTTTCGTTCGCTTCTTTCTCATCTTTACGGGTTACTTTAATCATATTGGCTAAATTTTACCATATCTAAGAAATTCTTTCAAGGCTTATTAGATTAGCTTCAAGCTTAACATTTCCACGCCATTCATTCTTCATAAGCGTAAACTGCACCAAGATATGCTCCCCTGTCCTAACATTCAGCCAATCCTCTGGCGCATAGAAAGCCATCATCTTCATTTCGTTGCCATGGCTATCCGCCACCGTAAGCGCCAAATGTTGCTCTTTAAGCACGCGTACGTTCTTGATTTTGCCCGTAATCTCAAAGATTGGCTCCTGATTCCCCTCACCAAATGGCTCGAGTAGCTGAATCTCATCATATAGCTCAAGTTCCAATTTCGAGAAATCTCCTAGGATTACGTCACTCGTCTGACGAAGGAATCTCTCCTGAGCAATCAAGCCAAGCCCATCATAATACTCATTTATCTCTGTTTTAAAAGTATCAAAATCTTCCACCTTAATACTTAGACCACAGGCCCCAGCATGACCACCGCCAGAAAGCAGTAATCCTTCTGGCATATTCTGCATCGCCTCGGCTAGCGAGAAATCACCAAAGCTACGGCCGCTACCCTTTAGCACTCCATTATCTACCTCGGCAAGAACAAGTGCTGGCTTCTTATATAGCTCAACTAGCCTACCAGCAACAATCCCCACGATACCTTCGTGCCATTTACCATGAACCACAATTACCTTATCACTCTCGTCAACTTGCTCTGTCGCCTCACGAATCGCAGAATCCTGTTCCTTCTTGCGCTCAGCATTAAGATCATCGAGCTCTTCGGCCAAAGCAATCGCCTCAGAACGCTTGTCCGTCATCATTAACTTCAAGGCCAAATCCGCACTCTTCATGCGCCCAGCGGCATTAATTCTTGGCCCAAGCTGAAAACCAATCATCCTACTGTCTACTTCTTCGAGCTTCGAACCAGCCTTCTTGGCGAGCTCCTTGATACCCTTGCGGCGCGTTTTTGGAAACACCTTCATGCCAAAATAAGAATAAATGCGGTTCTCATCACGAAGCACCATCGAATCGCAAATCGTGCCAAGCGTCACCAAATCAAGCAACCACTTTTCTTGACCATCGCAAGCCCCGCCATTCTTACGCATATTCAGCGCTCTAGCAAGCGTAAAGGCCACGCCAACGCCTGCCATTCTTAGGCCATACTTCTCGCCTGGAAGATGCGGGTTAACAACCGTAACCGCCGCCTCTGGCTTATGTGGAATCTCGTGATGATCCGTTACGATTGTCTCGATTCCCAAATCTTTTAGTTTCTGGATAGTATCGCCCGAACCGGAACCATTATCTACAGTAATCACCAAAGTAGCACCAGAAGCCTGAATCTTCTCAATGGCACCATCTTTCATACCGTAGCCATCCGTAAAACGGTTCGGCAAAATCACGTCCACCTCTTTAATACCAAAATCAATAAGAGCCGTATGAAGCACCGTCGAAGAAGTTACACCGTCAACATCGTAATCGCCAAAAATCAGCACCTTCTCGTTTTTGTCTTTCGCCTGCTCAATACGCTCGACAGCCTTCTCGACCCCAATCATCTCAAAAGGATCAAAGAGGTTCTCATACTTTGGATACAAAAAATCCTCATTTAATCCTCGGTCCTTCAAAATTTGCGCAAAAATTTCACTCATGCCGGTTTTACAGATACAAAATCAACTAATTAATGATTTTGCTACTAGCTTTACTGCTGCTTTGCTGATCCTTAATCACAATACTCTGAAGCTCTTTCAGAATTGGAAACTGTTTGTTTGTCTGATAAATACTCGTGTTGCCTTTCTTGGTAACAGTCAAAAATCCACCTTTTGCTAAACGCTTGAGCTCACGCTGAATATTTCCAGGGTCCTCCTTGATGAGCTTCGACAAGCCACGTACATGGGTCTTAAAATCTGGATACTTAGCGAACACAACAATAATCTTACGACGCACCCGGCTCGTTACGAAAATGTCTAACATTTACCTCCTTAACTGATTACTATTTTAGCAAATCTTCGGTATTTTCTACAACGTTTTTTATTAATATTTTTCAAGATTTTTTAGTTAAACTTCAGCCTCATTGACCCCTGTTATAAGATATGTCATAATTAACGAGTCCGACAGGTGGCTTAGGTCGACGATCTTTAAAGCCGCTTCCGCTTCATTGCTTCCCAAAGGAGGTCTTACTATGGGAAAGTTAATCAAAAACGACATACTGTTAGCAAATCTACTGGATTCTTTCTTCGAAAGACTCGCCAAAAAATGTGATCGCTGGCAGCCGAACGAGTTATATCTTGCATTGGCCGCCGAAGCATTAGCCGCCGAAAACGAAACTTTCTTCGCTTGCTCCGAGGTTACGCATTATGGGCATCTCAAGGAGGCTTGCATCAACACGCTTCCCTCTATCATTGAGCCTCAAAAGATTCTGCACAGAATCGAAAGCGATCTTTCCCAGCAAAGGCTCTCGTCTGGCTCAGAAGATGACGAATTTAAGCTCGACGACCTGATTCAGCCTATCATCAACTTGCACCGTTGGAAGGTTTCGGAATATGGCGTTTTCGACACTGTAGATAGCAGTATTGTTATCGGAAAGCGCCATCCTCGCCGAATCGCACAGGAAGCTCTTCGAATCGCCGCTGCTCTTAACAGCGACAAGCTCTACGACAAGGCCATCTGCGCCCTCAAAAGCTATATCCTTATCGATAATAGTATCTTTTGGGTTTACGCTAGCGTCGCAGACTGTTACGACGAGCTCTGGGGAGAACCGGATATCGATGCTCCATGCGATCTGTTAAGCCTGGCAAAAATCTTCGATCCCTACGCACCGAAGGCTAATCCTGAGCTCGACTTTCGCTACAGAGAGTACCAGATTACGCCTGAACTCCTCGTTGCTTTTGCAAACATGCTGTAAGCGGCCAAAATTGCCCCTGTTTCCAAGGATGAAACGGGGGCTTTTTATTGCTTCTTGCGGTACAATATTCCTATGAACTACTATCTGATTGCGCCAGCCAAAACCTTCCATAACTCAGATAGTCTACTAACTTATGAATCCGAGCAGAAGCTCTCAATCGGACAAATCGTCACAATTCCTCTCGGAAAACAGACAGCTATTGGTATTGTGATACAAAAATGCGACAAACCAGAATTCGAAACCAAAGCCATTACAAATATTTTATACGAAGAGCCTCTACCTCTTAGGTTAACCAAGGCTCTCTCTTGGCTCTCTAACTATTATCGTGCTCCTATGTCGAGCGTAATTCAGGCCGCCCTGCCACGCGGTATTACCAAGAAGCGCCGAGACAAAGTAGATTCCCTTCCAGAGGTCAAAAAAGCCCCAGACAACCCCCTAAACGAGGCTCAGAAACGCGCTATTGCAGAGATTGAGCAGAATAACTCTCGCACCGTACTCCTTCATGGTATTACCGGCTCAGGCAAAACCAACGTATATATTGACCTCGCTCAGAAGTATCTCGAGCGTGACCAATCCGTTACCCTACTCGTTCCAGAGATCGCTCTCACTTCACAGCTCGTTCGTAATTTTTGTGCTCATTTTAATAACATTTATTTACTCCATTCCGAACAAAGCGAATCGCTTCGCCATCAAACCTGGGAAAGAATCCTCAAAACCAAAGAACCTAGCGTTATTATTGGGCCGCGCTCTGCGCTTTTTGCCCCAATTCACAACCTCGGCCTGATTATTATCGACGAAGCCCACGAACCAAGCTTTATGCAAGAACAGAACCCGAAATATTCCGCCTTGCGCCTTGCTCCGCAGCTCGCCAAAACCGTTCTAGGCTCTGCTACGCCACTTATTAGCGACTATTACATCGCCAAGAACCACAATGCTATTACAACCCTGGATGAATTAGCTATCAAAAGCACTAAAAAAGCAGATATTAGTATTATCGATCTCAAAGCCAGACAACATTTTACTCGTAGCCGCTTGCTTAATAACCAGCTTCTAGAGTCCATTCAAAACTCACTAGATAACCATACTCAGACAATGCTGTTCCATAACCGCCGCGGTACTGCGCCGCTCACGATTTGCGATCAGTGTGGCTGGCAAGCACTCTGCCCTAGCTGCTTCTTGCCATTAGTTTTACATGCAGACAAATACCAAATGACCTGCCATACTTGTGGCAAAAATTACCCTGTTCCAACCTCCTGCCCAGAATGCAAAAACGCCAGCATTCATCACAAAGGCTTCGGCACAAAGCTGCTTGAACAAGAAATTACTCGTCTTTTTCCAAAAGCTCGCGTCGCGCGCTTCGATGCCGACACGGAAGACAACAAGCAATTGAATAAAATTTATGACGAAGTTCATGATGGTAAATACGACATTATAATTGGTACTCAGATGATTGCCAAAGGCTTCGATTTTCCACTTCTTACCACCTTAGGAATCGTGCAAGCCGACGCCGGTCTATCCCTACCAGATTACTCATCCGAAGAACGTACCTTCCAACTAATTACACAGGTTATTGGTCGCGCCAAGCGCGGGCATCAGGACAGCAAGATTTTCATTCAAAGTTTTCAGCCCGAGCAACCAATAATTGAGTTCGCCGCCAAGAGCGATTACTCCGCCCTATACGATTATCTTGTTCAGAAACGTCAACAAAGCAAGCTCCCGCCCTATACATTTTTGCTCAAATTGAGTATGACTTACAAAACCGAATCCGCAGCCGTCAGGAACATTCGCGAGCTGTACAAAAAAGTTATACAATCCGCCAATATTCTAGAGGTAGAGCAGTTCTCTGTCACTCCTCCAATGCCTGCTTTTCACGAAAGAAGCAGTACTGGCTACACCTGGCAATTACTCCTTAAAGCTAAGAAGCGTCAAGACCTTATCTCTATCTTTGATAAGCTACCAAAAAGCCCATATCTACACTACACCTTCGACCCTATATCTCTTCTCTAGAATCCTTGATTTTTTATAGCGTTTATGGTATAATATATATTATAAGCCTGATTCGCAGGCTAGCACATTTCAAGATTGCTAAGGATCAGAGCAAATTGATTTGTGTTTCGAAATCTCTCCCCTATTCGAAGGAGGAATAGGTATGAGTAAAACAACAAAGAAGGCAACCATCATCTTCCAGGCAGCACTGGTAGCACTGCTCGCCGCTTGTGTCGGCTATGCAGCTGGTAATATCCAGGCCTGGAACTCCGTAGAAGAGCGCTACGTTCCGAAATGGAAAGCCAACGAGGCTATCGAGTATATCTCGAACGAGCGTGACCGCTACAAGGAAAAGGCCGACTCGGCTTCCGAGGCTGCTCTTCAGCAGTATTACACCGCTCAGGAGCTCAAGGCAAGGCTGGAAGAGCTTGGCGAAGATCCCGGTTATGTACCGGTAATCCATCTGGTGCCCTCTGGCAGCTAATCCTAGCAAACACCCCCGCTTCACCGCGGGGGTTTCCTTTTGCCTCGCTTATGCTAGCAAAAAATCACTTTTTATGGTTAAATAACAGATATGAATACAAAGAAAGCCTCAGTAATCGTCACCCCTGATCCAAGACTTCGCAAGATGTCTACCGAAGTCGAAGAGATTGACGACGAAGTAAAAGAAATCATTAGCCAAATGCTCGAGGCTTCCTTAGATTGGGAAAAAGAGCACGAATTCGAGCTTTCCGCCGCTATCGCTGCCCCTCAGCTCGGTTTTAACCGCCGCATTATTCTTGTCCGCGAAGATCTAAACGACAAGAAGAATAACAACTTCATCGCCCTTATTAACCCTGTAGTTATCAAGACTGAAGGCCGCATTCTTCGCGATTACGAAGGTTGTTTATCTGTCCCTACCCTTTATGGCAAGGTTCCACGCCCAGCCAAAGCTCGCATCAAGGCTCTTCTCGAGGACGGCAAAGAGGTTAACATCAAGACCGAAGGTTTCCTAACCCGCACCATTCTTCACGAGATCGATCATCTAAACGGCATTCTTTTCATCGACCACATCCGTGATAAGAAAGACGCTTTCTATAAGCTCGACGATAAGGGTGACCTCGTCCCTGTCGATTACGACAAATACATCAAAAACAACAAAGAGCTCTGGCCAGACGACTAAAGCTCTCTAAAATCCGAAGCTACTTCGGATTTTTCTAGCTCAAAAGATTAAACAGGAACTTATATATGGCAAAAATCATCTATTTTGGCAATGAACAGCTCGCTCAAGGCATTAAACCAAAGACCCCAATCTTTGACGCTCTCGTTGAGGCTGGCCATGAAATCTGTGCCCTTATTCTCTCTAATGCTCATACCAGAAAACCTTTCGAAATCGCAAAGCGCGCCGAAAAACTAGGTATTCCTATCTATTTCACCAAGAATAACGACGAAATAAACGAGATTATCGCCAAATATCAGCCAGAAATTGGCGTCCTATCCGCCTACGGCAAGATTATCAAAGATGAGACTATCGAGGCCTTTCCTTTTGGTATTATCAATATTCACCCATCTTTGCTACCAAAATATCGTGGCACAACCCCTATCGAGAGTGCTCTCTTAAACAACGACGAAGAAACTGGCGTATCTGTCATGCGCCTTGCTCACGATATGGATGCCGGCAACATCCTTGCTCAGGAAACCGTCAAAATCACCCCAGAAACCACCAAGCAATCTCTTTACGAAGAGCTATCAACGCTTGGCGCAAAACTAATCGTCGATGTATTGCCACGAGTCCTAGACAAAAGTATCGCTGAGACCGCACAGAATCACGCAGAAGCCACTTTTACCGCACCACTCAATAAAGCCATGAGTATTTTGGATACGACCCACAAAAGCGCTCTCAGGCTCTCACGCGAAGTCGTTGCCTTTGCAGGTTTTCCAAAGTCCAAGACCACGCTTCTAGATACCCCTTGCACTATCCTTGAAGCCCATGTCGAAGATCAGGCCAAAACCGAACTCGATCTAAAATGCAGCGACGGTAAATATCTCGTAATAGATAAGCTTCTCCCAGAGAACTCTCGCCCAATGGACGCAAAAAGCTTCCTAAACGGCCACAAAAAATAAGCACCCAAAAAACCTGCCAGTTGGCAGGATTTTTGTTAAGCTAGTAATGCTTCGCGCTGATTGTAGATTTCTGTCTGCAAATCTGCGATAGAAGTCTTAATAATCGTGCGGTATTGTGGGCAGTTCTTCTCTAGCCATTTAACCGTAACGAAGTTATTTAGAACTTCTGGATCATCTTCGGCTGCACCGGTGTTTGCAAGGATGCTCTGAAAATCTGCATCATCCTTGTAATCACCCATTTGCGCCAAGAGATTCTGAATTGTATCGCTATCATTATCTGCGATGCGATCAAATTCGTTTAGCTGTTCTTCGCTAAGTTCTTTGCTCATTGCTTCGCCAATGCGCACCTCAAGCTGTTCCTGAGCATACTCCAAGAAAGGAGCTCTTTGCTCTTGCGGCATAGCAGAAAGACCCACCGTATCTAGAAAGCTTTCATCAAATTGATACATATTTTTCTCCTATTTGCCACAATTTTAGCATAAACGTATTTTAGCCGCAAATAGCTCAGGGATAAGATTAGTCGATTTTCTTTTTCTTGAATTCGCGCGTAAAGAAGGTAATCTTATCGCCGATTTCCATTTGGATCTTCTTCTCTGTCTTAAGAGAAAGACCACCGATTTCACCTTCAGCAAGCGATGGAACGTCAACTTTACCTTCCTGAACGTTCGTAACTTCGATTTCGCCAAGAAGGTCCTTCTTGCGATAAACACGACCGAGCATACCAGCAGATACGCGACCACTCTTTACCTGACCACCAGCAATAATCTCGGTCTTCTCAGTGCGGAAGACACCCTTAACTTCGAGCTCGCCAGTTTCAGTTTCAACAATCTCCGCATCGAGCATTTCTTCCATCTCGTGCTTTGCATCGTCAAGAAGCTCGTAGATAACACGGAATACGCGAACAGATACGCCGTTGCGCTCTGCCATCTTTGCGATGGCGTTTGGAACAGTAACGTTAAAACCATAAATAATAGTCTTGCCACCAGAGGCCATGTAGATATCGTTCTCGTTAATAGCGCCAACACCGGTAGATACGATGTTGAGGGTAATTTCACCCTTGGTATCGATAAGGCGTAGAGAGTCAACAACAGAGGTTACAGAACCCTGAACGTCGCCCTTTACGATAACATTGAAGGTCTTTGTATTATCTGCAGTATGCATCATACGTAGAAGATCACTACTAGTAACGTTTGCAGAAGCAGATTCGTTAGCTTCGGCCTGAGCGTTAAGTAGAGCCATCTTGCGAGCAGTCTTCTCGTCAGCAACTTCTTCGAACTTATCACCGAAGTTTGGAAGTTCCTTGAAACCAGTTACAACAACAGGAGTAGATGGGAGAGCTTTGCCCTTTGGTTTGCCCTTCCAGTCAAGCATCGTACGAACCTTAGCATAAGTCTTACCAGCAACAATAAATTCGCCAACCTTAAGTTCACCACCAGTAACTAGGAGGTTTACAACAGAACCCTTACCAGTTTCCATATGGCTTTCAATGACAAGACCTTCGCTTGGAACATCGACGTCAGCCTTTAACTCGTCGATATCTGCGGTCAAAAGAATCATATCAAGAAGCTGTTCTAGGTTCTCACCAGTCTTTGCCGAGATCGGAACCATAATTGTGTCGCCACCCCACTCTTCTGGATTAAGATTGAAGTCGGTAGCAAGCTGAGCCTTTGTACGGTCAACGTTTGCGCCTTCCTTATCAATCTTGTTAATAGCGACGATGATCTTTGCGTTTGCGGCTTCAGCAAACTTAATAGCTTCTGCAGTCTGTGGCTTTACACCATCATCAGCAGCAACAACAATTACAACGATATCGGTTAGCATAGCACCATGCTGACGAATTGCAGCAAAGGCTTCGTGGCCAGGAGTATCAAGGAAGGTAATCTTGCGATCCTTGTATTCCATCTGGTATGCAGAAATATGCTGAGTAATACCGCCAGCCTCGCGCTCAACAGTTTTCTTCTTTAACAAAGTGTCAAGTAAAGTTGTCTTACCATGGTCAACGTGACCCATAATAGCAACTACTGGTGGGCGAAGCTTTGCATTTGCGCTAAGCTGATGCTTTTCACTGGAAATCTTAGCCTGAGTATCTTTGCGTTCAAAGCGAACATTCTTGAAACCTAGCTCTTCGGTCATAATCTGAGCCGTTTCGGCATCTAGGCGCTGATTAATTGTTGCCATAATACCGTTCTTAAATAGCTCACCAATTAGCTGAGTTACAGAGATACCGAGGGCTTTTGCTAGCTCATCTACCGTGATAGAGCCAGAAATTTGTATTACTTTCTCTTCCATTTTTCTTCTAGCTCCTTTCGCTTACAAGTTAATAAAAAATTTGGCCAATAAAAATACTTGAGATTATTGTACCATATATTCGGTAAAAATGCCAATCAATGAGGCTATGGCTATTTCAAACCTACGCGGGTTTGACAAGTTTGACTAGTTTGACAAGTTTGACTAGTTAGCCTGTCAAACCCGCACAATATCCAATATGCTAACGTTCGCAAAACAAAGTTCGCGGCCACACCCTATCTTTCTGATTCTCTTCGTCTTCGCGAACAAAACCGAAACCATTGCTTGAAAAATCAAAAATAACTCTCTTTTTGGTCATACAATAACCATTCTGTTCTTTTAAAAAATCCAATAGCATCCTATCTTCCGCAACACGACTTTCAAAATCCTCAGCAAAACCACTCCGTCCCCGTAAACCTATCAAATCATTATTCTTCACAATCTCTCGCAGCTCCTCCAGACGATTAATAATCCTTTTATAATCAGGAGGAACGCTTCTCTTGTAGTTTTGCATTATTAGATAGCTTGTATCTAGATCATAAATCTCGCTTTTTCGATGAATCATCCTAACACCTTCTAGTCTCAATAAATACACTTCATCTTGTCTCCAAGTATTACCGCCCTTTTTATTCATGGTTTCCTCTATGTGTTTACAAAAATTTCGCCTTTCCGCACAAGCTAGCTCTTGCAGCGCCCTTCTCGAAAACCACAACTCATCCTTCTCAAAATCATACTTCTTCATTCGCTCATTATTGCCACACGAGACAAAAACCACCAACCGTAAACATTTTCTTTAAGATACGCAAAACAAACGCACAAAAAGACCACCCAGTAAAACTGAGTGGTCTTTTACAAATTTTGTCTCAGACAATAGTGAGACTTATTTCTTCTCGACGAAGCTCAAAGAGATCTTGCGACCTTCTTTGTCGATATCTAGAATCTTGAATTCCTTGCGCTCATTAAGAGTGAAAATCTTCTCTGGATCGATATCGTTACCTTCACCAAGCTCAGAAACATGGACCAAGGCCTCAACAGCTGGCGAAATCTGTACGAATGCACCAAATGGAGTAATACGAGTAATCGTACCTTCAACCTTGTCACCCTTCTTAAACTTAGCGATTTCAGATAGCCATGGGTCTTCCTGAAGCTGCTTCATGGAAAGGCTCAAGCGATCCTTGTCGATGGCAATAATCTTAGCTTCAACAGTGTCGCCAACCTTGACGTAATCTGCCGGGCTGTTAACACGTTCCCAAGAAATCTCAGAAATGTGTACCAAACCTTCGATACCATCAACGTTTACGAATACGCCGAAGTCTACGACGCCAGTTGCAACACCCTTAACAGTGTCGCCAACCTTAAGCTCAGCGAAGCGCTCAGCTAGGCCATCTTTGATAGCTTCCTTCTCAGAGAGAATAAGCTTGTTTGTCTTGCGATCTGCATCAAGGATGCGAACGCGAATGCTCTTGCCTACCAAAGCATTGAGGCGCTGAAGGATTTCTTCCTTATCAGAACCACCAACACGTGGATAGTGCTCAGCGGAAAGCTGAGAAACTGGCAAGAAGCCACGAATACCTTCGTATTCTACAAGGAGACCACCACGGTTTGCATCGAATGGTTCAACCTCGATAATTTCACCAGCCTCGAGCTTAGCGGAGATTTCATCCCAGCCCTTCTCTTTGACTGCCTTACGGAGAGATAGAAGAACCATACCGTCTTCCATTTCTGTGTCTACTACGCTTGCGGAGACGACATCGCCTTCCTTAAGCTGGCGACCAAAGGCCACCTCACGGCGTGGTACATAACCAACACCACGTGCACCTAGATCGATTAGGATCTCGTGCTTCTTGACTGACATAACCGTACCTTCGATTGTGTCGCCAAGGACGATAGGCTTAATATCCTCGCTAGCAAGGAGTTCATCCATCGTAATTTTAGCTTTTCCAGCCATATTTTGAATATTTCCTTTCGTTGGAGCTACTCATTATCTCTTCTGCTAGTAAATAGCACAAAAAATAGTGAGTAGCACCAAACTGCTCACTATTTTACCTTATTTTAAGCAATAAGTAAAGCTTACGCTCTCTTACTTATCGTCCTTAACGCCGTTCTTAAACCAGTTGGCATTAAGAGCGAAGAGATAAGCACTGACTGCGATCAAGACGATAGGAAGAATTGCATCTTCTGGACCAGTCTTAGGAATCTGAGCTACCTCTGCTGGCTGGTTAGCCTGAGCCTGCTGCTCGGCAGCAGCTTTTGCTTCAGCTTCCTGACGAGCCTGCTCTTCGGCCTGTCTCTGAGCTTCAGCTTCTTCCTCGGCTTTCTTTCTTGCAGCCTCTTCCTCGGCTTTCTTCTCTGCGTCTTTATCTTGTGCGGTAGCGACCTCTGTTCTGCCGTTGTCCTGGTTTGCCTTTGGCGTCTTACCGACGGTGCCAGCAATAATGATTACTGCGAGCAAAATGACAAGACCAAGCACTGCAAGAGCGCCAATTGCCCAACGCTTATATTTAGTTCTGTTATCCATTATTAGTTTTCTCCCAAAAACTCCTAAAATATTCTTTTATTATAACAGATTATGCTTAAAAATGCAAATCATAAGTGTAATTCCCCTATAATTCATCTCGCGAAGACACAAACTTTTCGTTATACTTTAAGTATGTATTTACTTATCGATGTCGGTGGCACCAAGACTTTGCTCGCCATCGCAAACCCAAAAGGTAAAATTCTTCATTCTATCAAGTTCCCTACCATTCACGACCAAAATAACTTTGCAAAAAATCTTGTTCAGCAAATCCGTAGCAACTTCGCCCTCGGTAGCATCGAGGCCATAGGCGTTGCCCTGCCAGGGGTCGTAAAAGATAACAAGGTCCAGTGGCTCGGTAATCTCCCTTGGAAGAACTTCGATCTAGCCAAAATCCTCAAGGACGAATTTGGCATCCCGGCATATATCGAGAATGATGCCAATCTTGCTGCTCTTGCAGAGGCCAAAAACAAAACTGGCCGTACTCTTTATCTTACCTTCTCTACCGGTATCGGCGGCGGCGTTGTAGACAATAATGTCCTATCTAAAAAATTCCAAGATTTCGAACCAGGTCATACTATCTATGAATACAATGGCGAAAAGTCCGAATGGGAGGATCTAGCCTCCGCTAAGGCTTTTGTTGACCAGTACGGCATCAAAGTTCAAGACATTAAAGATAAGAAATGCTGGAGCAAAGAGATCCCAGAGCGCATCGCCCTCGGTCTCGCCCCTGTTATCACCGAAACTAAGCCAGATCGCGTCGTTTTTGGCGGTCCACTCGGCTTCGAGCTAAAGCGTTACCGCACGCCACTTCGCAGAATCCTCAAGAATAGGCTAAACACCAAGACTCTTCCAAGATTTACCGCTGCCAAATACGGCAATTTCTCTGTTATTGAAGGTTGTTTCCTCTATGCTAAAGCTAACAACACTAATAAATAAAATTACTCAGGATCATCCTGAACTGAAGCTCGAAAGCGGCGAACGCTTTGCTTTTCATCCCCCAAATACAATCTTTTATAGCGAGCAAAGCGATAGCGAACGCCCAGATCTCTTAATCCTACACGAATTAGGCCACTACCTTAACGGCAACCAAGACTATACGAGCGATATTGCCCTGCTTCGCATCGAATCAGAGGCATGGGAAACCGCCAAAAAGCTCACTAAAAAATATAAGATCAAGTGGGACGAAGATTTTGCTCAGGATCGTCTAGATAGTTATCGTGACTGGATGCACAGTGCGTCACTTTGTTCATTCTGCAACATTAATGGCTACCAGGACACAAACGGTTTATACCATTGCCCTTTATGTAATAAAAAATGGCCAAGACAAGAAATACCAGAAGACTAAAAATACTCCGGAGAACCCGGAGTATTTTATTTTATCAAATCAATTAAGCGTTCTTTTTTGCTTTACCACGCTTGCTAATACGGCCACCCTTTGCACCAGCGATCTTTGCTAGTTCTGGGTTTGCAGCGAAACCGCCAGTATGACCATTGCGGCCACCCTTGCGACCGATTTCTGCGTAGAAATCTTTACCGTACTTTGTCTTATTAGTGTTTGCAGCCTTCTGGCCACCAGCTTTTGTACCTGCCATTGTTGTACATTCCCATTTCTGCCCACCAATACTATTTAATATAACCACCCCGAAGTATTCCCCTCAGGTGCTTATGGCTATTCTAACATAAAGCTTATCTTTTGTCAATACGCTTTTTCTTATTTTTATGTTATAATAACCGAACAACAGATTGCAAAAAGCGTAAAAGTTTTCCCAAAGTTTTCCACAAAAAGTACTTGCGCTTATACCAAATGTGATATAAAATAAAGCTAGTTCTAAGGATGATGCGAGAGTCCTTAAAACAAAAACATAAATCCCTACCATCGAGAGCAAAAGGTAGGGATTTTTCTTGTATATGCCCTTTTATCAAAAAAGACGCATTTAGACGCGTCTTTTTGTTTTGAGAGGCCTTAGAGCGGCTCTCACGCGGTCGTTTTTAAACGCAAGCTTTATTAATTCTTGCCAAATAGACCCTTTACCTTATCAGCAATGCCGCCAGCCAAAGCGCCAGAAATCGCATCGTAAATCTTGTTTGCAATATCCTCAGAAATGCCAACTTTCTTTAGCGTTTCGATCATGCTGTTTTTATCACCAAAGTTAATATTCTTGATCGCTTCGCCCGCCTTCTTGGCCATATCGTCATCAAGATGTACTTTTTCTTTAATCGTCTTAACAATTTCTTCAATATTCATAATTATCCTCCTCTTTAATCATAACATCCAAATACGGAAGCAATAAAAAATGCCGAAACATCGGCTTTCTTTGAATGGTGGGGATATGTGGACTTGAACCACAGACCTCGTCATTATCAGTGACGCGCTCTAACCAGCTGAGCTATATCCCCTTTTACTCTTATTATTTTACTAGATAAAATCTTGAAATGCAAGATATTTAGGGTTAATTGCCAATAATTGGTATAATCTAAGCATCCGAGAGAAAAAGACGAGCAAGCTCGTCTTTTTTAGAGGATGCACCATATTACACCGAATGGTATAATATATCCATGGAATGGCAATTTAGCATTGGAGCATCATTACTCGGTCTCCTAATCATGGCGATTGGCGTTGGCTTCGTAGTCTTCCATCAGAAGCTCGCAGATAGCTTCTTTGGCGGAGTTTCAAGCTACGGCAAAACCCAGCTCGCCGGCATCATTATCATTATTTTAGGGTTCATTCTTTTAACTAATCTTCATACCCTAATTATCTACTGGTTGGTAAGCCTTATTGCGCCAAAACCGCTTGGTAAATAAACAAACAAAAACCGACCCATAAGGGCCGGCTTTTTTGTTATAGTTCAATTCTGAAGCTATTTGTATCGCGGATTTCTGCGCCCATCTTCTGGTAGAATTTGACTGCGCCTGCCTTCTTGCCTTTTCCGGAAGAAGTAAATTCGAGGCGATGACAACCTTTTCTCTGACCCCAAGCCATGATCGCTTCAAACATCTTTGTACCAATACCCTGATGCTGATATTCGTGCGATACGACGAAATCTTCAAGATACAAATTCTTATCGATTAGAGCCCCCATAATAACAGATACGGAAGCCATAGCTACAAGCTTTTCGCCATCCATCATTACAATAATGTCATGCCAAGGCGATTCAATAATATCCTCAATAACCTCACGTCTGACCGGTTCACCTTCGTAGTGCGAGCTAAGATCTTTTAGCAAAGCCCCCATCTGCTCCGCAATATCCGTATCATAATCCATTAGTACACTAATGTTCATCACCTATCTCCTTTTTTACTATTTCAGCGAGTAGTTCAGCAATCTGTTCATCTTCTCTCTGATCTGGACCTTCCACCAAGATACGAAGCTTGTTTTCAGTGCCAGAATAGCGCGTAAATACTCTACCGCGGCCAGAAAGAATCTCTTCTGCCTTTGCTACCATGGCGTTCCAGCCCTGAACCTGTTCGAGTGGACGTTTTTCCTTAACACTTACAGCAAGCTGAGCATTTGGGAATTCTTCATAATCTGGCCACAAATCAGCAAGCGCACATTCCTTCTCTTGCATAATCTTTCTTGCAAAGAGCGCAACAAAGCTGCCGTCGCTACCATTTAGCCATGGCAAATAGATAATATGTCCAGCATTCTCGCCGCCAAGAATTGAGCCAAGTTCTTTGCACTTCCTGGCTACTGCACGGTCGCCAACAACGACCTTCTCGACACGGATCCCCTTGGCTTCCAAATATTGAATCGCGGCCAAGTTGCTATACTCCGTCAAAACAACCGTATCATTTGTGAGCTCGCCCTTTTCTTTGAGACATAGAGCCAACATCGAAACGATTCTGTCACCATTCCAAACACGGCCATATTCATCAACCAAAATTGCACGATCGGCATCACCATCAAGTGCAATACCCATCAAGCCTTTTTGTTTGCATTCTTTTGCAAGAACTTCTGGATGGAGCGCACCAAAGCCATCATTGATATTCTTACCGTTTGGCTCAACATCGATATTCTTTACTTCAAAACCAAAATCTTCGAATACAACGTGCGAGAAAGAATAGCCAGCACCGGATGCAGAATCCATCAAGAATTCGCCAGCGCCTTTAATATAATTCTCAGACTCTTCGCCATTAATAGCAAGTTTAAGGAGCTCAGAAGCCGCCTGAGCGTATTTATCGACGTATTTTGCATCTGCACCCATATCAACAAAAGATTGCTCTTCTGGATCGGTATCAGGGTCTAATTCTAGGCCGAAGAAACGCTTCTCAATATTAAGCTCAGTTTCATCGGTTGTTTTATCGCCATCAGAAGCAAATAGCTTAACACCATTGTCCGTTGCAGGGTTATGCGAAGCGGTAACCATAATACCACCATCACAATCAGACTTTTCGATAATCTTCTGGATTGCTGGAGTTGGCAAAACACCAAGATCTTCGATTTCAACGTCTTTAGACTTCAAACCTTCAGCAAGGCTGTCTTTTATCCAAATACCACTCTCGCGCGTATCGCGAGCCATTAAGATTTTCTTCAAAGACATTTCGTCCGCGATTGCAACACCAAGCCCTTTCAGGATATTAGGTCTAAGCGGCGAAGTCCCGACTTTGGCACGAATACCGTCAGTCTCTCCAAATATTTGCTTTCCCATATTGCCATTATCTTAGCAAGATTTTATAAAGCCGCCAACTACTCAAACTTTTATACATTTAAGTTTTTTATCAGATTTTTCTCACTTTTTTCGATTCTACCCCTGTTAATTTTGTATAACAATTTTGTGCAAAAAGTATTGACAAAGCTTTTTAAAACGCTTATATTAAAAGTAGCTTTTGTGATTATTCGCAGATTACAAAAGCCGCACTATTCTCAAAAACAAAAATCAAACAAAAACAAAAAACAACAAAAGGACTCCGGTTCGATTGTGACATTATTTAAAGCTCTCAAGGTCACAAATATAACTGAATTCGGAGTCCTTTTTATTAAAAATCTCAAACAAAATCTCACAAAAATCTCAAACACAAAATCTCACAAAATACGATCAGGAAACTGGTCGTATTTTTCTATCTATTCCCTATTTAAACACATCTAGATCAACAAAAAAACTGCCCTTTCGGGCAGCTTTTGCTTTAACAATTTAATTGTGCAATTAGGCATCGTAGTATCTGTAATGTAAAGCTTTATGTTGTGACTTCCGAAGAAGTTTTGTAATAGATTAAGCTTAAGACCTATTACCACAACCGACCTAGATACATGCATCATTGCTGATTCATGCTCTTGTTCTCCCTAGAAAGGAGGTAATCCATCCGCACCTTCCGGTACGGATGCCTTGTTACGACTTAACCCCAATCATCTCCCCCACCTTAGGCCGCCGAGGCGGACTTCGGGTGTTGGTGACTCTCATGGTTTGACTGGCGGTGTGTACAAGACCCGGGAACGTATTCACCGCAACATGCTGATTTGCGATTACTAGCGATTCCGACTTCAAGGAGGCGAGTTTCAGCCTCCTATCCGAACTGGGACTGGCTTTGGTGCGATTTGCTTCATCTCGCGACTTCGCTTCGCATTGTACCAGCCATTGTAGCGCGATTCTAGCCCAAGGCGTAAGGGAAATACTGACCTGACATCATCCCCTCCTTCCTCC
>JAFXKT010000003.1 GCA_017531585.1 Candidatus Saccharimonadota bacterium
AGGGGTAGAAACGATCAAGCCACACGTGGATGAGTTCATTGCTTTTGCTGGTGAACATCCGGAGTTGTTCTTTTATGTGACCCGCATAGGATGCGGGATTGCCGGATTCAGGGATAAGGACATTGCCCCTTTGTTTGCTGGGGCTGCGGGTATGGAGAATGTGTGTTTGCCTAAGTCTTTTGTTTCCGTACTTAAGTAATCTTTCTAATTTCACGAAATAGTTCTTTATCTGTCGGATACTTGGCTGTCTGAGCGAGAAAGACAGCAGCTTTGATCGTTACGCCGTAGGTGCGGAGTTCTCTGGCGAATTGGTGAAGGCTGTTGCCAGTCGTGATCACGTCGTCTATTATTATGACTTGCTTGCCGATGATCTTCGGCGATATTACTATGTTTGAGGCGGACTCAATAGCGTTGCGGTTTTGACTGAGATGTTTGCTGCTACGTGAGTTAGTGTATTGGATTGCATCGATAGCGGTATTGTAATTATATCTTTTGGAGAGGCTTCTTGCGAGAGTTGAGAAACGGTTGTAATATGATTGTTCGCTGCTGCAGGGCATAAAGATGATGGTTGGTCCTTGTGGAGTATTCCAGTTTTCATTGAAATGTGCTTCGAGGATTTTCAACGCTTCGGAATAAAGGTTAGATGAAGGGTTTAGGCCGTCTTTGAGTTCAAGGACTCTCTGGGTTATTTCTTGTTGGATGTCGCTGGCGTAAGGTAGATGTTTAGCGCGTATATAATAGTCGTAGAATATGGCGACGATGGGGCTTTCGCCTTTGTCTGAGGCAATGGTGAATGGAGTTAAGGGTTTGCGTCCGCTGAATGTGTTGGCAGCTGCATAGATGTAGAATAGTTTTGCTTTAGTGTGGCCGTATTTGAAGGCTTTGCGGTAAGCCCATTCGCGTTCTTCGGAAGTGGCGGCTTTCTGACCGATGATGAAGTGAGCTGTGGCTGCTTCTTTCTTCCACTTACTGATTCGCCAATTGGATATGAGTATTGTGATAGCTGTAATAATGAATGCGATTGCTCCTTCCATATCTTTTTTCGTATGAAGTTATGGGAGTGTCAAGCGAACTGCCAAATTTATGTGGTGAAATGCTGATAGTTTTTCTCTTTTTTATAATCATTGCACTTTTCTTATTCTTTTGAGGGTGGTTAAAATTTATTTTAATGAAAATCAGCCACCGGTTTGTCGGTGGCTGAGGGGTTAGAAGAGGTTTTCGTTTGATGATACCTTCTTATCTTCTTTCTTTTGCTTTTCGAGTTCCTTCAGTTTTGCAGTTATCTCTTCTGCGACTTCTTCTCCACTTAGAAGGATATAGGAGTAGAAGGTCCTCTTGTCTTTATGACCAGATATGCTCATAATCTGTTCGTCTGATAAAGCGTGGAATCTATGTGTAAAAGAATTTGTTCAAGATGTTTGAGTCAATTAATAAAATTGCTAAATTTGCTATATCTTAAAGGTATTAAGATGGCTCAACCTTGAGTCAGTTATTAATTTAAATTTGTTACTATCATGGAGTATAAGAAGCCTGAAGTTGTAGCAAAGAGTAATGCTCAGATGGCGGATTGTAAG